>JAJZWQ010000259.1 GCA_021846605.1 Bacillota bacterium
ACCCTGGGCGGGGTGATGGGTTCCGGGCTTTTCCTCGCCAGCGGCTTGGTCATCCACGCGGCCGGCACTGGCGTGGTGCTCCTGTTCGCCGTGGGCCTCCTCGCGATGGCGCTGGAGATCACGGCACTGGGCGAGATGTCGGCCGCGGACCCGGTCGCCGGTTCGTTCCTCGTCTATTGCCGCCGGGTGCTTGGCCCGGGGTGGACGTTCGTGACCGGCTGGATCTACTGGTTGTCGAGCGTCCTGACGATGTCCAGCGAGGTCACCGCCGCCGGCATCCTCACCCGCGTCTGGTTCCCTGGCGTGCCTCTGTGGATCTGGGCGGTCATCTACTCGGCCCTGATCGTCGGCGTCAACCTCGTCGGCGTCCGCAAGTTCGGCGCCATCGAATCGGGCATGGCGATTATCAAGGTTTTGGCCGTGCTGGGCTTTGTCGCGCTGGGCGCCGCGTTCGTCGCTGGCTGGCTCCCCCACACCCCACCGGCCGGCGCCGGGATCGGCGCCCTGGGGAACCTCTCCGGCTTCGCCCCCCACGGCGTTCGCTCCCTGGCCTCCGGGATGCTGCTGGTGCTCTTCGCCTACGCGGGCACCGGGGTGATCGGCATGGCGGCAGCCGAAACGCGGGACCCGGCAAGCACGATCCCGGCATCAGTGCGCGGCACGATTTGGCTGGTGGCTATCATGTATCTGGGAAGCGCCATCCTGTTGGTGACCATGCGTCCCTGGTTGCAGGCGCCGACCACCGCCAGCCCGTTTGTGCACGCGCTGGCGGCCACGGGGATTCCGGCGGTGGCCGGCATCATGAACCTGGTGCTGCTCTTTGCGGTGCTCTCGACGATGAACGCGGCGCTCTACGCGAACGTCCGCGTCCTCTACACGCTGGCGCGCGAGCACCAGGCGCCCGCTTATCTCGGACGCCTGAGCCGCAACGGCACTCCGGCGACGGCCACCGCCGCCAGCGCGCTCCTGCTCCTGGGCACGATTGGATTGGCCCTGTTCCTGCCCCACAAGGCATACACCTACCTGGTCACCGCGACCGGCTTCCAGGCGATGTTCATCTGGCTGATGGTGCTTGGCACCCACCTGCGCTACCGCCCCTACCTGCGCGCCCGGGGCAAGGCGCTTGCCTTCCGACTCCCGGGCTTCCCGTACACGACCGTGCTGGCCATGGCCATCGTCATGGCCGCCCTGGGCGCCGCCTTGCTCGGCGGGGTCGACATCGTGGGCTCGATCGTCGGTCTGGCGGGGATCCTGCTCGCCGCGCTCGCGTGGTTTTTGGCCCGCGGTCGTCTTGGCGATGCCCTGGCCCGGACGCCGGACGCGGAAGAGCCATAGGGTCAGGCCTGCCCGCCCGCCCGCAGGGCCGCCTCCGCCTGCGCCGTCACCTGCCGCGCCATGGCCGTGATCACGGCGTCCTCCATCGGCGGGTTGTGCAACCCCGGCCGCACGTCGCGGTAATAGCGTTCCAGCGGCTGGCGCCGATCCAGGCCAGCACCCCCGACGACCCGCATCGCGAGGTCGACGGTGGCCAGCGCCGCGTCCATAACGACCAGCTTGCAGGCGGAGACGGCGTTGCCCATCTGGGGACGCGCGCCAGCGTCGTCGTCCCAGCGCCGGGCCAGGGTGAACAGCAGGTTGTAGGCGGGGAGGAGCTGCCGCTGCATCTCCCCCAGCTTGGCCTGAATGTGGGGCACCTCGGCGATGCTCCCCTGCAGCGAGTTGGGCCGCCGCCGCACGGCGAAATCCACGGCGAAATCGCAGGCCGCGCGCGCCACGCCCAGGTACACCGCCGGGATGTGGAGGTTCCAGCCAGCCGTCGCTCCGCCCCGGACCTCGGCAGCAGTGCCCTCGTCGCCGGTTCCGGGCGACGGTTCCACTAGCGCGTCGGCCGGCACGCGCACGTCTTCCAGAACCAGGTCATTGCTGCCCGTGGCACGCATCCCCAGCGCGTCCCATGTCTCCTCGATGCGCAAGCCCGGACTTCCGGCCGGCACCAGGAAGGATGCCGTCCGCTCGATCCCTTCCGCGGAGGCCGAGACGACGAAGAGGCCCAGGGCGGGTGACATGGTGGTGAAGGTCTTGCGGCCGTTGAGCACCCAGCCGTCTGGCACCGGACGGGCCGTGGTCGCAGGCCTGCCGCCGCGGCTGGGGCTGCCGGTGGCCGGTTCGGACACCGCCCCGTTGATCAGGATGCCCTCCGCGGCCGCCGCCCGAAAAGCGGACTCCCGCGCGGTCCGGGGCCAGCCGCCGCTGGCCGCCAGCCGGCCGATGGTGAACAGGTGCCAACCGACCGCCAGAGCGGTGGAACCGTCGCCCCGCGCCAGCCGCTCCTGCGCCAGGACCATGGGGAACACCCCGCCCCCCTGGCCGCCAAACGCCTCTGGAACGGTCAGGCGCAGGTAGCCTGCGGCGCGGAGTTCCGCGATGTTCTCGTGGGGGAACGTCCCCTTGCGGTCATGCTCGGGGGCGCGCGCGGCGCAGCGCTCGGCGAGGCTTGCGGCCAGGGCCAGGAGGTCATGTTCGTCCTGGCTCCGGCAATAGAAATCATCGGGGAGGATCATGCGCGCTCGTTCCTCTCTGCGTGGCGTTCCCGCGGCGGTAGCGGGGTTGATGGCATGCCTTCTGCCCGCGCGGCCGGCGCCCCTCCCGGCCGTCGGCGCAAAAACGCCGCGCGTGGCCGCCCCGGGCGGCAGTTTGGGCTCAGGGCTCAGCCGCCCGTTCCGCGCCGGGCGGCCCGGCCTCCCTCGCTTGCATCCTCACCGGTCCCAAAAGGGGCGGTTCGATCCCCAGCAGCCGGAGATAGATGTATGCCTGGCCGCGGTGGTGGATCTCAATTCGCGATGCAGTTGGTCATAGGGGCCATGATCCTCCGCCCAGGACAACGGGGCCTTGCGGGGTGCTGGTTGTTGGCCAGTGATATCTACGTCTAGCAACAGATGTGGTATACTGAGTGCATGAAGTTGAGCGCGTGGGCGAAGGAGCAAGGCATCAGCTACCAAGCGGCGTGGCGAATG
>JAJZWQ010000260.1 GCA_021846605.1 Bacillota bacterium
CGGTGGTCGGCGTGGCCAAGGCACAACTGCCGCCGACCGCCCTGCAGGCGGTGGAAACGGGCGGCAAGTCGCTGCAGATTGAAACGCCGCAGGGCGGGGTTGTGCTGTCGCCGCGGATCCTCCGCCAGATCCTCGCGCAGGGCGGGTCGTCCGCCACAACGGTGGAGGTTCGCATCCACGCGACGCCGCAGACCCTGCTGACCCAGATCCAGCAGTCGCTTTCCAGCACCCAGAGCGGCGAGTTGCTGTCGGCCGGTACGCCGGTGGACATCAAGATCGAGTTCCTGGGTTCGGGCGGCGCGTCCGGAGGCATCTTCGAGCCGGCCAACGGCGCGTTCCTCGGTCTGTCCCTGCCCTACGTGACCGCGAACTTCTCGGGTGAGCAGGCCCTGCTGCTCGGCATCTACCGCTACAGCCCCAGCCAGAAGGCATGGGTCTATGTGGGCGGCGTGACCGACCTCACCTCCGGTACCGTCTCGACCCCGATCGGTCACCTCAGCACGTATGCCGTGCTCGCGGACAACCACACCTTCAGCGACATCCAGGGCTTTTGGGCCCAGACGGATATTCAGCTGATGGTCGCGCACCACATCGTCAACGGCATGACCTCGACCGTGTTTGCGCCCAACGGCTCCGTGACCCGCGCCCAGTTTGCGGCGATGATCACGCGTGCCCTGTTCCTGCCCGCGCCGGCGGTGACGATCTCCTTCAGCGACGTGCCTTCCTCGGCGTGGTACGCCGGGGTGGTCGCGGCGGCAAGCAAGGCGGGTATCGTCAAGGGCTTCCCCAACGGCACCTTCCAGCCCAACGCACCCATCACGCGCGAACAGATGGCGGTGATGGTGGCGCGGGCGATGCGTGCCGCCGGTCGGCCGGCGACGGCCCTGTCCCAGCAGGTGTCCCTGACCCTGGCCCCCTTCGCCGACCACGGCAAGGTGGCCGCGTGGGCCCAGACGGACATGGGGATTGCGGTCGAGCAGCACATCATCCACGGTATGACCCCGACCACGCTCGCGCCGACGTCCGCCACGACCCGCGCCCAGGCTGCGGTGATGGTCAAGCGGCTCCTGGGTTACCTCGGCGATCTGTAGCGCTACGGCGATACCGAATCCGTGACGGCGGCGGGGGAGGGGCAAGGGCCTACCCCGTCGCCGTTGGTTCTTCCGTAGTGGTCCATAGTGGTCCATCGTGAGGGTGAGGACCGCGTCGAGCGGTGCCTGGCCGGGCTGGGGACTGTGGCGCTGTCGCGAGAACTGCAGGATATTGTCGCTTCTTGGCGGAATTGCCCAAGCCGTCCGGGGGTGGGGCGGCTTGGGCAGGGGAAGCGGGGGCGCCAGGGGTGCGAGGGCGCGGCGGGCTTCGGCCGTGGATGTCGGGGCGCTGCTCTTTCCGCTCCTGTTGGCGCTGACGGTGATCGCGCCCCTGCAGCGCGGCCTGTATTTCCCGGTGGACCGTGAGCCGTTCCAGGTGCTGGTCGGCTGCCTGCTCCTGGTGCTGGCCGTGGACCACGTCGTCCGGGGACGCGGCCCGCTGCTCTCCCGCCTGGCCGACTGGGGCGCGGCCGCCATGGCGGCGGGCTACGCCCTGGCCTACCACCACATGCCGGTCGATCCCTACCAGGCCCTGCTGGCGGCCGAGCGTGCCCTGCTGCTCTGGGGCTGGTACTGGCTGGCCGCGAGCGTGGTGCGCGGCCGGGTGCGGCTGCTTTGGTGGACGGCGACGCTGTATGGGTCGGGCGTGCTGCTCGCCCTGCTCGGCTGCCTGGCGGCGGCCGGTCACTTTCCCTTCCCGGGTGCGGTGGTGCACGCCCGGATCCTCTCGACGCTGCAATACAGCAATGCCTTCGGGGCCGTGCTCGTGGCGGCCTTCATCCTGGGATTGACCCTGATGGAGGAGGCGGAGTCCGCCCGGCGGCGGGCCGTCTCCGTCTGGCAGGGGATCCTCGGCGGGGCCCAGGTGTTGGTGGTCGTGACGCTGCTGGGCACGGCCTCGCGCGGTGCCTGGCTGGTCTTCCCGGTGGCGGCGGGGCTGTGGTGGCTGGGGTTGGCCCCGGCGCCGCGGCGGCGGGCCGCCGTTACCGCCCTCTGGCCGCTGGGCCTGGGGTTGCTGCTTTCCCGCTCCATCCTGCACGGGTTCTTCCACGGTCAGGGGGGCCACGCCCTGGGGATCCTGGCCGTGGCCGTGGTGGCCGGGGCGGCCCTCCCCGCTGGCCAGGGTTGGCTGGTCGCGTCCTGGGAGAGGCAGCGCTTTACCCCTGAGGTGCGCCGCCTGCTGCAGGGGGTGGCGGTGCTCTACGGGGTCGGCGTCTTGGGATTCTTGCTGCTGGCCACCGGCAGGGCCGCCAGCGCCCTGGCCGGTGGTGGCCTGGTCGCGGCGCGCGTCGCGACCCGAGCGGCCAGCATCGGCGCCCAGACCCCAAACCTGTTGGCGCGGGTGGTGATGTGGGAGAACGCCTTGCGCCTTATCGCCGCCCGCCCGCTTCTCGGCTACGGCGGGGGCGGCTGGGCCTCCCTCTACCACCGGGTGCAGTCCGGCCTCTATTGGTCGACCCAGGCGCACGAGGCGCTGCTGCAGGCCTGGATCGGAGGGGGAGCCGGGGCGGCGGCGGGGCTCGTCCTGCTGGCGCTCGGCCTAGCCTGGTGTGCCTGGCGCGGACGGCGTCTGCCACAGGTCGGCGGGCTCTGCTGGGGACTGGGGTTGGCCGCGGTGGCCATCCTCATGCACAGCGCGGCGGACTTCGACCTCTCCCTGCCGGCGGTGGCGATGATCGTTTGGGGCGGTGCGGGGGTGCTGCGCGCAGCGACTGCAGACGCGTCCATGTATGGTGCCGGGGCTGTGGGTTCGGCGGCGACGGTGACTGGGGACGGAAACGGCGAGGGCGGGCCGCAGGATCGGACGGGACGCCGGGGGCGGGACTCGGAGCGCACCGGCGCCGGGGCGGACGGCACCCAGCGCGGCCGCTGGTATTGGCTCGTCGGCGTCGTCGGGGCGTTG
>JAJZWQ010000048.1 GCA_021846605.1 Bacillota bacterium
TTCAGCCCCAACGGGCTCAGTCTTGTCTACATCTATGGCCGCGAATTGCGTCTTCCTCTACGGACACAAGGGCTGTCGCCGATTCCGGTCCTGGAACTTCGGTTTAGCCGTGGGGAGGTTCAGACGTGTCTCCGGGCTGGGCCCCTCCGCGTCGCTCCAAGACCAGCACGAAGCGCCGGTCGAACCGCCCGGCCGCCCACCGCCGACAGCAGTGCCCGCAGGCTCGCGCCCGCCCCGAGCGCAACTGGTAGCGGGCGTGGCACCGCGGGCAGACATAGACGGCGGTGCCACGGCGCGGCGCGCGGGGCAGCGCCCGGGCGCGGGCCGGGGCTCCGTGCACCCGCAGCAGGCTCTGGAACACCGCCCCGTTTTCGCGGTGGGGGATCCCCTCCCGGTACAGCCACCAGTGGCACAGTTCGTGCAGCAGCACCTGACGCGCCGCCTCGGCACCGTATCGGGCCAGGTAGGGGCCGGAGATGCGGATCGTCACCGTCGCCGGGGTGAAATCGCCGGCCCGGTACCGCAGCCGTGGCGCCAGCTGTACCTGGCCGGGAAAGCGCATACCGAAGTGGGCCAGCGCCAGTTCGTCGGCCCAGGCCCGCAGTTCGCCGCCCGGATGGCCGTCCAACGGGGAGCCCGCAGGGCCGGGGCGGGGGCCCCGTGTGGTCCCGGGGGGCCTCGCGGGGACGCGGTTCGTCGTCGCGCGCGCCTGCATGGCGCGTCCCTCCCTCCGGTCCGCCCTCCACGCCATCCGCAGAGCCGTGGGGCAAGCCGGCGGCAGGGATGGTCCGACCCTGCATTCGATCCCGCCGACCTTGTTCCTGGCGAGGCGGGCCACCCCCGACGATCGGGGTGTCGAACCGCGGGACCCTCTACAATCAATATGTTTTGTGGATCTCAATGGGGTTGTCAGGCAGGAATTCCATGGAAGGCCGCGTAGAGGATTGATATCTGGAAGGATGGGGCCGGGCAGGCATCCGGACCTGGAAGGGGGGACGGACATTGCTCAAATGGCTGGAACAGCGGCGCGACGCGCGCTCCATGGTCGCCCTCTCCGCCCAGTGGGATTCCAGCGGTCGCAGTGTGCCAATGGCCGTCCATGACCTCTCTCGCTCCGGTGCCGGGTTGGCCGGAGTGCTCCCGGTGGGGCAGTGGGGCTGGTTGCGCTTTGCCCACGAGGGCCAGTATTACGACTTCTCGGCGGTGGTGGTCTGGGCCGACCTCGCACTGGGGCGTTGCGGGGTGGAATTTGTCCTCAACCCCCGGGACGCGCAGCGCGTGACCCGCCTGTCGCGGCGGTTGCCGCGGAGGTTCCGCCAGCGAGCCCCCGAGACGGTGCCCGTGGCTCCACCGGCAGGTGATGCAGAGGGCCTGCCCCAGGCCTGAGTCTGCCCCTCCAAGCACCCCACCCTGCTCTCCCCGGATCCGCGCCGCTCAAGGTCCTCCTGTGCGGCGTCCCCGTCCCCGGCCTGTACGGCTTGCCGTCGGCGGACGAGCCTGGGGCGCCTGAGACCGGCAGCGCGGGCCGAGACGGGCCAGGGCCTCCGGAGGCGGACCCGCCGGGGCCCTGATGCCGTACGGAGCGCGCGGGCATGCCGGCCAAGCTCGTCCGCGGGCCAGTCCCCGGCGGGGCACCTGCCCCTCCGGCTTGCGCCCCGCGGCGCGGTGCGCGTCACCGCAGGGGTGGGAGGCGCGAGGGGAGTCCTGCCTTTCCCTTGCAGGAGTGACCGCTGGACTGACAAACCGTGGCTGGTATCTCTGTGGGGGGGGTGCGGTGGGTGGCCAAGGTCCGGATGGCGGCGATCGGCTGCGGCGGTATAGCGGGGGCCCATCAGCGCGGATGGAAGGAGATCTACGCCAAGGAGCCGGACCTGGTGGAGATCGTCGCGACCTGTGACACCTACCGTCCAGCGGCGGAGCGGTACGCGGACCAGGTGGCCGAGTACCAGGGCAAGCGGCCGGAGGTCTATGACAACGTCGTGGAACTCCTGCGGTCCGGGCGCATCCAGGCGGCGGACGTCTGCACGCCCCACTACCTGCACCACCGGGTCGCCCTGGACTGCATCGCCGCGGATGTGGCCGTACAGGTGGAAAAGCCCAGCGGGCTGACCGTCAAGGCCACCAAGCGCATGATCGAGGCCGCGGCCGCGCGGAACGTGCTGCTGGCGACGGCCGAGAACGTCCGCCGCGGTCCATCCCAACGGACCGCGTGGTGGGTGCTCAACGAGTCCGGGCGGCTTGGCCGTCCGCAAGGCTTCTTCATGCAGACGGTCCAGTACCGGGCGCCGGCCGCTCCGAGCGACGCGCCGAACTGGCATTGGAGGGCGGAGCGCACCCTCTCCGGCGGGGGTTGGGTCGTGGACTCGGGGGCCCACTACATGGACACGGTGCGCTACCTGTATGGGAACGTGCACAGCGTGTATGGCCGGGTCGAAGGGTTGCAGGCGCATCCCATGGTCAGGCAGGGCCTGCGCGCCTTCGACGAGCAGGAGGACTACTTCACCGCGACCCTCAGCTTCGAGAGCGGGGTCATCGGGCAGTGGAGCCGGACCTCGGTGTTCCCGGGTCATGACTGGGCGCAGTGCGCCATCTATGGCACGCGGGGGGCCATCGTCGACCCGTCGGGAGACATCTTCCACGGCCCGCACGGGAATGCCGAGGTCCGGGTGCCGGGAGAGGCTCCGACGACGTTGGAGCAACTGCTTCCCGCGTTCCTGGCCACGCTGTCTGCCGAGCGCCGGCAGCGACTGTTCCCGCATGACTTCTCCGACGGCTTCACCCTGGAGTGCTACGACTTCGCCCAGGCGGTGGCGACGGGGAGGGCGCCGGAGGTCAGCGCGGAGGTAGGGCTGCAGGCCAAGGCTGTCGCCTTTGCGATCTACGAGTCGGCCGCGACGGGGCAGGCGGTCCGCGTCGCGGACGTCCTGTCCGGCAAGATCGAGGTCTACCAGCGCTGGCTCAACGAAAAATGGGGGATCTAGTACTGCAATCAGGTTTGCGTCGATGATCGAGCGTATTAGTACCATTAATAACTAGGGTGGAAACCGCTGGCATGTGGTCAGGTACAGGTCTGCCACGCTGCACTCCCGGTCGCCGATCCAGCATGGCGGATCTCCTCCTACCTACCTACCTGGGTTGGGCAGGCGACGTCTTCACCCGCGGCTTGACCTATCAAGGGGGCAGGGAACTTCCATGCGGTCGAATGTCGGGGGGAACGGGGGATCGCACCGTGAGGTCACCGCTTGGCTCGCAGTGGATGTGTTGGACGCCACCTGCGACGCGGTCGAGGAAAAGGACTCCCGGACCACGGCCGGTGCCTCGTCGGTGGTAAGGTCTTCTGCTACGTCAGTGACTTCCCCCCCCCGCCCGGCTCCCCGTCGCTCTTGCGTCCCAGGAAGCCACCGAATGTGGCCATACTTTCCCTGGCCGCCTCCTTGTTTGCGGAGCACCCGCAAAGTTGATCCACGGGCACGCCAAGATCACCCGCGTCCTGCGTTCGCTCGGCGCCGACGCCCTGGTGAGCGCGCCGCTGCCGCACCCGCTGAATCTGTGAAGGCCGACGCGGCACCTGTCGATTCAACTGGGCCGGGCGGCGGCGCATTATGAAATCGGGGTGCGGTAGCTCACACCCCGGCCCAACGGTGCGGCAGATCGTTACGGCTGAGACAGAGCCCCCGGCCTCTGCAACAAGCTACGGGGCGGGCGTTCGCCTCCCTACCACCTATGCGGATTGAACCGCGAAGCAATGACCACGATGGCAACGTGCCGAGGAAGACCCAGGCGCCAAACCGTGATGGTCACGGGCGTTCACCCCCAGGACCGCACCGTCGGACGGCCGGTGTTGACTGGCGACCTGCCCCGATGGGCCGCCCCGACAACCGAGCGGACCACACAGGACCGGAGCGAACCGCAGAGAACACAGGCGACCAGGGCGGCACGCGCGGGCGTATACTGCGCTGGGAGGTGGGCACGATGGCGGTTGCTATGCCGTTGCGGACGCACCGAATCGTGCTGGAACGGGACCCGGGCTGGCCGGGTTGGGCGGTCAGCGTGCCCACGCTGCCGGGATGCTTCACCCAGGGCAAGACGCAGGCCCAGGCGATTGAGCGGGTGCGCAGGCTATCGAGGTGCATATTGCCGGCTTGGAGGCCGACGGTGAACCCGTCCCCCCGCCGGACATAGACGGTCCCGCCGTTACCGTAGCCCGCCGATGAGTCGGCAACGGCGGGTGAACGCGCGCCCGGTCTTGGCGGCATTGAAACGCGCTGGCTTTCAAGAGCTACCCGACAAGGCAACAGGCCATCGGCCAGCCGCCAAGCCGGCTTGACTGCCGAGGAGTTTCAAACGCTCCTGTAGCGCTCAGCACACCCCACCGACCATGCACCACGAACAAGGCCGAACACCGCAGAACAAAGCGAAGCCCCCGGAGGCTTGTGGCTCTAGGGGCTTCTCCTACTCCGGCGGGGCCGCCGGATTCCATGTCCTGGTGGAGATGAGGGGATTCGAACCCCTGACCTCTGCGATGCGAACGCAGCGCTCTCCCAGCTGAGCTACATCCCCGATAGAGCGGAACAGTTCCGGATTGTACGCGGGAGCGAGCGGCGAGTCAATGCGCCGCAGCGCGTGCGCTGGCCCGGCGCTCGCTCCGCGGGGGCGCACCCAGCCCCAGGGGCGGACTGGGTTGGGGTCCGCGCGCGGTGGTGGACCGCGGGGTTGCCGTGTGGGGCGAGCAGACGATCCGGGCCCGCACGGCGCGCGCCGTAGCCTTGGCACCCTCCCGAGGCGCTCACTCTGGCGCGGAAGTTGGGCCACACCGGACACACAGTTTTTGGTGGTGGCGGCAGGAGGCCCGGGCGCGGTGGCGTATGGTGGGGCAAA
Source organism: Bacillota bacterium (assembly GCA_021846605.1). The sequence goes on from JAJZWQ010000048.1 coordinate 4,879, forward strand.
GTGGGGTGAAGTGGGGGAGAGTGGGGGGCGCTTGGGCGGCCACACCCTCGCCTCTGGCCCGGCCGGAAGGGGGGTGCGGGCATGACAGGGCTCATCGGCGCGTACCGGCACGCCATCGACGACAAGGGCCGTCTTACGCTGCCGGCCCGCATCCGTGACGCGCTGGGCTCCGCCTTTGTGGTCACCAAAGGCTTGGACAACTGCCTGTTCATGTATCCGGCCCCCGAGTGGGAGGCGCTGGACGCCAAGCTGCGCGCCCTGCCGCTCACGAACAGGGAGGCGCGCCAGTTCGTGCGCGTCTTCTACGCCGGTGCGAGCGAATGCCGTTGCGATGCCCAGGGCAGGGTGCTCCTGCCGGCCGTCCTCCGCGAGTATGCCGGGTTGGAGCGGGAGGGCGTGGTTGTCGGAGTGTCCACCCGCGTCGAGGTGTGGAAGCCAGAGGCGTGGGCGGGATACGTGCAGGAGGGAGACGCCGGGTACGAAGACCTAGCGGACCGCATGGAGGGCTTGGGGCTGTAAACCGGGAGGAGGGCAGGCGATGGCGGGCGCACGCAGGGGGCGGCCCGACGCCGCGGAGGTGCGGCGGCAGGGCGGGTCCCCGGCAAACACCGAGTCCGGAGAGTTCCAGCACACACCCGTGATGTTGAACGAGGTGCTGCAGCAGTTACAACCGCGTCCCGGCGATGCCATCGTCGACGCCACCCTGGGGGGAGGCGGCCACGCCGAGGCCATCACCCGGTCCATCGGACCCGGCGGACACCTGGTCGGTCTGGATCGGGACCCTTCCGCCTGCGCGGCCGCTCTGGCCAGGATCGAATTGCTGGCGGCCCGGGAACGGGTGGCTCTGGACGTGGCGCACGCCAACTTCGTGGATCTGGAGGCGCGGCTGGACGAACTGGGCTTGGAGACCGTCGACGGGGTCCTGTTCGACCTGGGCGTTTCCAGCTACCAGTTGGATACGCCGCAACGTGGCTTCAGCTACCGGGACGACGCGCCGCTGGATATGCGCATGGACCCCGGTCAGGGCACCACGGCCTACCACCTGGTGAACGGCCTGTCGGAGGACGAACTGGCCGACATCATCCGGCGTTTTGGCGAGGAGCGCTGGGCACGCCGCATCGCGGCGGCCATCGTCCGCCACCGGCAGGAGCGCGGGCTGCTGGGGACCACCGGCGAGTTGGTTTCCGTGATCAAGGGGGCCGTTCCCATCGCCGACGCGGGCGGCGGCCATCCGGCGCGCCGCACGTTCCAGGCCATGCGCATTGCCGTGAACAACGAACTCGGACAACTCGAAGTGGGCCTGCGCGCCGCCGTTCGGCGGCTGCGCCCCGGGGGCCGCCTCGTGGTGATTTCGTTCCATTCCCTGGAGGACCGTATCGCCAAACAGGTGCTGCGCGAGTTGGCCAAGGGCTGTACCTGCCCCCCCGACTGGCCGGTCTGCCGCTGCGGGCGTTCGCCCGAGGTGCGGGCCCTCCTGACGCGACCCGCGCAGGCCAGTCCCCAGGAGGTCGCGTCCAATCCGCGCAGCCGCAGCGCCAAACTGCGCGCCGCCATTCGCTTAGCGGACGGCGGCGCCGAACCCCCCGCTCCGCCAGCGGGCGGGGGCGGGGGCGGGCGGGCTGACGGCGACCTGCAGTGCCGCGGAATGCCCTCCGTGGCGGAGACGCTGTACCCGCACGCCCGGCGCCCGGTTCTGCACATGGGACGGGGGGAGTAACAATGGCCGCGATCGGAGCCCGGATGGAGCGCAGCGTTTGGACGGAGGGATCCCCGGCTCCCGGGCTTCCCCAACCCCCCGCTCTCCCACGGAAGGGGAAGCGCCCGGACGCGCACGCACTTCAGGAGATGCGTCGCTTACGGCGCGGCCTGGGGGCGATCGCCGTGTCGGGGGCGCTTCTGGCCGCGGTGGCGGGTGGCAGCGCCGTGATCAGCATGCAGAGTTTCGCTCTGCAGGGAGAGACGGCGGCGGTGAGCACCCTCCGGGGTCAGAACCGGACGCTGTCCGTCCGTCTGGCCGAAATGCAGAACCCGGAGCGGATCCAGCGCATCGCCACGGACCAGTTGGGGCTTCACCGACCCAGCGGCTACGTACCCGTGCCCACGGCCTCGGTGCCGCCTGCGCCGACGCCCCAGCCGGGGCGCACGACCAACGAAGTGGTGAGCGTGCCGGCCGGGCCGGCCCCCGGGGGCGCGGTGGACCTCTGGCAGCGGGGCGCGGGTTGGGTCCAGCAGCACCTGCGTCCGGGCTCGGGGAGTAACCCCGGCTAGCGGCCCCGCCGGACCGCCTCCATCCCCGGAGGGCCTGGCGCCCCGCCAGCGCGGGCTGGGGGGAAGGGCCGGTGGGTGATGCCGGACTCGGGGTCCGCCGACGCGTGCTCTGGGTGTTCGGGGCGGCCGTTGTAATGTTGCTGTTGCTGATCGGACGACTGGTCTGGCTGCAGGGGTGGCGGGGACCGGCGCTGTACCAGCGCGCGGTCGATGTACGCACCAGGGTCGTGCCGGTGCAGGCCCCGCGCGGGGAGATCCTAGATGATCGGGGACACGTGCTGGCCATGAGCGTCGGTGCCGAGTCGGTGTACGCCACGCCGGCGCAGATCGCCGACAAGGCCGCCACCGCCCTCCGCTTGGCGACCGTCCTGAATCTCAACCCCGCCAGCATCGAGAAGCGGCTTCAGCAGCACGTGATGTTCGTCTGGATCGCGCGCCGAGTGAGCAACACGGCGGCGGTCGAGGTGCGGGCCCTCGACCTCCCCGGGATCAGTCTCGTGCAGGAGTCGCGGCGCATCTACCCCGCCGGGATGCTGGCCGCGCAACTCCTGGGGTTCGTCGGCATCGACAACCAGGGCTTGGGCGGCGGCGTCGAGGTCAGTTACAACCGCCAGTTGAGCGGCACCCCCGGGGAGATCATCATTGAAACAGACGCGCGCAACCAGGAGATCCCGAAGGCCACCCGGCGCTATGTCGCGCCCAAGCCCGGGGACACGCTGCGCCTCACCCTGGATTCTACACTGCAAGGCATCACGCAGCGGGCGTTGGACCAGGGGGTCGCCCAGGCCCATGCCCAGTCGGGGTTGGCTATCATGATGGATCCCAAGACCGGGGGCATCCTGGCGCTGGCCGCGTGGCCCACGTACGACAGCAACGCGGCCCGCAACGCCGATCCGAGCCTGTGGACCAACCCGGTCATCACCTACGCCTTTTCCCCGGGGTCGGTCTTCAAGCCCATCACCGCGGCCGCCGCGTTGCAGGCGGGGGTGGTGACGCCCTCCAGTCCGTTCGATGACTCGGGGGTCCTGCGCGTGCCGGGTGCGACCATCAGCAATTTCAACCACCGAGGGTTGGGCGCGACTACCTTCGCCGTCGGCTTTGAAAAGTCGGCGAACACCATCTTCGGCCGCGTGGGGTTGATGCTGGGCGTTCCGCGCTTCTACGAATACCTCAAGCTGTTCGGGTTCATGAGTCGCACGGGCGTGGACCTGCCCGGGGAGGCGGCCCGCCCGAACATCATCACGCCGGAGTCGCGCGCCACACCGCTGGATCTCGCCGAAGAGGCCTTCGGCCAGACCCTGGCGGTGACGCCGTTGTCCATGATCACGGCCATCTCCGCCATCGCCAACGGCGGCGAATTGATGTGGCCGCATGTGGGGCTTTCTCTGGAGGCGCCCAACGGGCAGGTGGTGCAGCGCATCACCCCCCAAGTGGTGCGGCGCGTGATCTCTCCGGAGACCGCCTACCAGCTCCAGGACCTGATGGCGCGGGTGGTGACCAACGGGAGCGGCAAGAATGCAGCGGTTTCCTGCTATTCGGTGGCGGGCAAAACGGGGACGACGCAGAAGTATGAGAACGGGCGGGTGGCGCAGGGACAGTATATCGGTTCGTTCGTGGGGTATGCCCCGGCGCATGGTGCGGTTGTGGCACTATATGTCATGATCGACGAACCCCAGGGGCTCTACTACGGGGGGCAGGTGGCGGCTCCGGTCTTCGCCCAGATCATGCGCCAAACCCTGCCCTACCTGGGTGTGCAGCCGTCGTGTCCCAAGGGGGTCTCGCCGGACACGGCCGCGCCCCCCGACGAGATGGTGCCCATGCCCAATCTCGTCGGGATGGACGCCAGCCAAGCCGAGCGTGTCGCGGCGGAGGCTGGGGTGTTCCTGAAGGTGTCCGGGAGCGGGCCGGTGCTCCGCCAGGTGCCGCCACCGGGCACGCAGGTGCAAAAATGGTCCACGGTCCTGGCCTACACGACCCCGGCGGCGGCGCTGCCCGAACCGAGGGTGACCGTGCCGGACCTGCAGGGGATGACCCTGACCGCTGCGGGGCAGGCGGTGGCGCATCAGGGGCTCCAACTGCAGGCCGACGGGGCGGGGGTCGTGGTGGCCCAGCAACCACCGCCTGGCACGATGCTGTCACCGGGTGAAGTCGTCCGCGTAACCATGGGAGTCGGGTCCGCTCGCGCGAAGGTGCCGGGCTGAAGCGGTGCGGGGCAGCGGGGGGCGGTGGGCGTTGCGGTTGGCAGATCTCCTGGATGGGGTTGCCTTCCTGGACCGGTTGGGGGCGGCGGAAGTGGATGTGCGCGGCGTGAGTTATGACTCGCGCACCCTGCAGCCCGGCCAGATCTTTGTGGCCTGCCGCGGCTCCCGCGCGGACGGCCACGCCCATCTGGGCGCGGCCTTTGCGGCCGGCGCGGTGGCAGCGGTGGTGGAGCGCCCCGACGCCCTGCCCCAGCCTTTGCCGCCCGGGCACGCGGCGGTGGTCGTCCCCGACAGCCGCCGGGCCTTGGCCGAACTCAGTGCGGCGCTGTATGGCCACCCCACGGCCCGCCTGCGCCTAGTCGGGATCACCGGGACCAACGGTAAGACGACGACCGCCTTCCTGACGCGGGCGATCCTGCAGACGCTGGGTCCGGTGGGTCTGGTGGGCACGGTCGCCGCGGTCGTCGGTGGCCAGCAGTTTCGGCCCCGCCTCACGACGCCCGAGGCGCCGGACCTGCAGTCGCTGTTCGCCGGGATGGTCGGGGCCGGCGACCGGTACTGCGTCATGGAGGTCTCCTCTCAGGCCCTGGCGCGGCAACGCGTGCGCGGCTGCGCCTTCGACATCGGCGTGTTCACCAACCTGACCCCGGACCATCTGGGGCCGGGCGAGCACCCGAACTTCGTCCACTACCGGGAGAGCAAGCGCCACCTCTTCGAGATGGTGGGCCAGACGCCCGCGGGGGCGGCGCCCAAGCCCGGGCCCTACGGCGCGGTGATCAACGGCGACGATCCCGCCGGTACGCTGATGGCCTCCGCGCTGGCGCCGGGGATGCCGCTGCTGCACTTCGGGCTGGAGCACGGCCGCGACGTCCGCGCCGAAGACATCTCGCTCGGCGCCAGCGGGGCGGGGTTCACCATCCACCACCCCGAGGGACGCAGCGCGTGCCGCATTGCCCTGCCCGGCCGCTTCAACGTGGCCAACGCCTTGGCGGCGTTCTGCGTCGGGCTGTTGCAGGGGGTGAGCCCGGACGCTGCGGCGGAAGCGCTGGGGCGGGTGCCGGGGGTGCCGGGTCGGCTGGAACCGGTGGGCGGCACGCAGCCCTTCGCCGTCCTGGTCGACTATGCCCACACCCCCGACGGACTGGAGAACGTCCTGCGCGCGGCCCGCGAGATCACCTCCGGCCGTGTGATCGCCGTGTTCGGCTGCGGTGGCGACCGCGATCGCGGCAAGCGGCCCCTGATGGGAGAGATCGGCGCGCGCCTGGCGGACCTCAGTTGGCTGACCTCGGACAACCCGCGCACGGAATCCCCGGACGCCATCCTGGAGGACGTGGAGGCCGGTGCCGCCCAGGTGCCCGGCGCGGCCTACCACCGGGTGGTGGACCGCCGGCAGGCCATCGGGGATGCTCTGGCGGCGGCCGGGCCCGGCGACGTGGTGGTCATCGCCGGCAAGGGGCACGAGGATTACCAGATCTTTGCCCACGGCACGATCCACTTCGATGACCGTGAGGAGGCGGCCGCCGCGCTGGCCCGCCTGGGGTACCGCTGATGGGGGCATCCGATCTCCGTGGGGCGCCTCCGGCGGGCATCCCCCTGGGGTGCCTCGGAGACCTGGCGGCCCGCACGCGGGGTCAGCTCCTGGGCGGCGACCCCGCCGCCCAGCTGGCCGGTGCCGCCGCAGACACCCGGGCGGTCCGTCCCGGTGACCTGTTCTGCGCGATCCGTGGGGAGCGGGTCGATGCGCACCGCCTGATCCCCGCGGCGTTTGCGGCCGGAGCGGCGGCCGTGCTGGTCGACCGTCGCCCCGGTGATGGCTGGTCCCTGGCCGACGTCCCGCCCGGGGCCGGCGCGCTCTGGGTGCCGGACGTCATCCCGGCCTTGGGGCGCCTGGCCGCGGCGCACCTGCGCTCCCTGGTTCCCGCCCCCCTGGTGGTGGGCGTGACCGGCAGCGTGGGAAAGACGGGAACGCGCGGATTGGTGGCGGCGGCCCTTGGCGGGGGGGGGGCGCCCGTGCTCACCCCCCAGCGCAGCTTCAACACGGAGGTCACCGTCCCGCTGGTGTGCCTGCGTGCCGGCGGGCAGCCGTTCATCGCCCTGGAACTCGCCATGCGTGGCCCGGGCCAGATCGCCTACCTCTGCCGGATGTGCTCCCCACGCATCGGGGTGTTGACGGTGATCGGCCAGAGCCACATGGAGAGCCTCGGTTCGCAGGAGGCGATCGTGCAGGCCAAGGGGGAGTTGCTGGCCGCCCTGCCCGCGGACGGCTGGGCGGTGATGAACGCGGACGACCCCCGCCAGCGCGCCATGGCTGCCCGCAGTCGGGCGCCGGTGTGCTGGTACGGGTTGGACCGCCCCGCAGACGTCCGTGCCGAGGGGGTGCGGCCGGGGGAGGGCGGGGGCTACCGCTTCACCGCCGTCCTTCCCGGGGGACGCCGCATCGCCGTGGACCTGCCGGTGATCGGCCGGCACCACGTGGGCAACGCCCTGGCCGCCCTGGCGGTCGCCGATCTGGCCGGGGTCTCCCCCGAGGCGGCCGCGGCGGGGTTGCGCCGGATGCAACCGGAAGCCCACCGCATGGCCTGGCGCCGCTCCGGCCGCGTGCGGGTGCTGGACGATGCCTACAACGCCGCCCCGCAATCTGTGGTGGCCGCCCTGGCGTCCCTGGTCGAACTGGCAGCGGACGGACCGCGCGCGGCGGTGCTCGGCGACATGTTCGAGTTGGGCTCGGCGGCCGAGGGGGCGCACCGGGAGGTCGGGGAGGCGGCGGCACGGGCCGGGCTGCGCTGGCTGATCACCGTTGGCCCTCTGGCGGAGATCATCGCCCGCACGGCGGTGCAGCGGGGGATGGACGCCTCCCGCGTGGTCAGCGTCGCGGACCGCATGGCGGCGGAAGCGGTGGTCCCCGCCCTGCTGGAGGGCAGTCCAGATGGCATCGCGGTCCTGGTCAAGGGATCGCGGGCCCTGGGCCTGGAGGGCCTCGTGACGGTGATCGAGGCCTGGGGGCGGCCTGGGGCCGACTGATCCCGCGAGCCTTCCGGGAGGTGAGGCGCCTGTGCTGCGTGCCGCCAGCCCCATCCTCGCGCTGGTCTGCGCCTGGGTGCTTGTCGCCCTGGCCATGCCGGCCACCATCGCCCGGCTGCGACGCAACGGGCTGGTGCAGATCGTGCGCAAGGAGGGGCCGTCGGCCCACCTGGCAAAGCAGGGTACGCCGATGGCGGCCGGGATGCTCTTCGTGGCCGCCGGCAGTTTGGCGGCATGGGCCTTCGCCTCCCGGGACTGGGCGCTGGCGGCGGCCATCGTGGTCACCCTGGGCCATGCGGGGCTGGGGTTTGCCGACGACTACCTAAAGGTGGTGCGCCGACGCCCCGAGGGGCTGATCGCCCGCTACAAGCTGGTGGGCCAGGTGGCGCTGGCGCTCTTCCTGGCGGGGTTTGCGCTGGTGGCCAAGCCCGCCGCGCTCGACCTGCGCATCCCGCTGTCGGCGGGGCGGTTGGTGCTGGGGCCGGCCTCGTTCGTGGTCCTGGTGCTGGTGGCCGTGCTCGGCGCCAGCAACGGCGCGAACTTCACCGATGGCGCCGACGGCCTGTTGGCGTCCACCGGGGCGGTCGCCCTGGGGGTCCTGGGGGTGCTGTCCTGGATCGGGGGGGAGCGGGGGCTCGCCACCCTGGCGCTGGGGTTGGTCGGGGGGTTGGCCGGCTTTCTGGCCTGGAACTGGCACCCGGCCCGCGTCTTCATGGGAGACACCGGATCCATGGCCCTGGGCGCCGCGTTCGCGGCCATCGGCGTGCTCGGGGGGTGGACGCTGTATCTGCCGATCATCGGGCTGCTGTTCGTCCTGGAGGTGCTCTCGGTGATCGTGCAGGTCGGGTATTACCGGCTCACGGGTCGGCGGCTGCTGCGCATGGCGCCGCTGCACCACCACCTGGAGCTCTCGGGATGGCGTGAGGGCCGGCTCGTGCCGCGGCTTCTGGCGTTCGCGCTGGTCTGCGGGGCCGCGGGCGTGGCTATCTACTTGCGTTGAGGGGGGTTGGGCGTGACGCGGGGGCGGACGGCGCCGGATACGCTGCTCCTGCTCGGGATGGCGGCGCTGTTGGCGCTGGGGTTGGTGATGGTGCTCTCCTCCAGTGCGATCACCGCTGGCGTCTACGTCCACGACCCCTTCTACTACTTCAAGCGCCAGCTGCTCTGGGTCGTGGTCGGGACGATGGTCTTCCTGGTATGCCTGCGCATCGACTACTGGCATTGGCAACGCTGGGCGCCCTGGATCCTGGCGGCCACGCTGCTGTTGCTCGTCGCCGTCCTGGTCCCGGGCATCGGGCGCTCCACGAACGGCTCCCGGCGCTGGCTGGGCGTGGGCAGCGCCGTCTTTCAACCCTCTGAGCTTGCCAAGCTCACCATGGTGGTCTTCGTCGCGGCGTGGCTGGTCGGCCGCGGGACGGAACGCATCCGGCGGTTTTCCCGGACCACCCTGCCGGTGCTGGGCATGGTGGGCGGCGTGGCCGTCCTCATCCTGATGGAGCCGGACCTGGGCACCGCGGCCTCCCTGGTCGGGACCGCCCTGGTGATGCTCTACGCCGTGGGGGTGCCCCCGTCCCAGTTCACCGCCATCTTCGGGATCACGATCCCGCTCCTGGCGGTGGCCATCTTCAGTTCCACCTACCGCCGGGAGCGCCTCTTGGCGTTTCTGAATCCGCAGGCCAACCCCCTCGGCCAGGGCTACCATATTCTGCAGGCGCTCTACGCCCTGGGGTCGGGCGGGATCTTCGGCGTGGGTCTGGGTCAGAGCCGACAGAAGTACTTTTACCTGCCCGAGCCGTACACCGACACCATCTTCGCGGTGCTTGGCGAGGAGTTGGGCCTGCTGGGCGGCATCCTGGTACTGGCGCTGTTCGGCCTGGTGATCTGGCGTGGCTTCCGCATCGCGGCCAACGCGCCGGACCTGTTCGGCACCATGCTGGCCGCGGGCATCACGGCGATGCTGGCCATCCAGGCCATCGTCAACCTCGGGGTGGTGACGGGAATGCTTCCGGTCACCGGGATCCCACTGCCCCTGATCAGTTACGGCGGCAGTTCCCTGGTGTTCACCATGGCCGGCATCGGCATGCTGGCGAACATCTCCCGGCATGCGCGCTGATGCGGAGGGGGGCGCTGCCCGGTGCGGATGCTGGTGTCCGGCGGGGGGACGGGCGGGCACATCTATCCGGCGCTGGCCATCACCCAGCGGGCGCTGGCCCGCGGGGTGGCCGACGCGGTGCTGTTTGTGGGGGCCCGGGGCGGGATGGAGGAGCGCCTGGTGGCCGACGCGGGGCTGCCTCTCACCACCCTGGGGGTCTCCGGACTCGTGCGCAAGCGGCCGATGGAGGTGGTCCGCGGGCTGTGGGCGCTGGGGGGCGCGGTGGGCGCGGCGGTGCGCACCATCCGGGACTTCCGCCCCGACGTGGTGCTGGGGACGGGCGGCTACGCGGCGGGCCCCGTCGGGCTGGCCGCCGGCTGGTGCCGCTGCCCCTTGGTGCTGCAGGAGCAGAACGCCGTCCCCGGTGTGACCAACCGCAACCTGAGCCGCTTTGCCGCCGCGGTGGCCGTGCCCTTCGCGGACAGCCGCGGGTACTTCCCCCACGGGGCGCGTCTGCGGATCACCGGCAACCCCGTGCGCGCGGAGATCGGCACGGTCACCCCGGAGGAGGGCCGACGCCGCCTGGGGCTCGGGCCGGGCCCCGTGGTGCTCATGGTGGCCGGCAGCCGTGGCTCGGCGGTGTTCGCCCGGCTCTTCGGCGAGATGCTGCCCCTCTGGCGGGGGGGCACGCTGTTCTTCGTCAGCGGCGGGGCCCACCACGCCGCGGCCGCGGCCGCCCTGGCCGGACAGCCTGGGCGGGCGCGCCTTGTGCCGTACCTGGAAGACATGCCCGCCGGCCTGGCGGCCGCCGACCTGGTGGTCTGCCGGGCCGGCGGCATCACCCTGGCGGAGTTGGCGGTCGCCGGTCGGCCGTCCATCCTCATCCCCTCGCCGTACGTCACGCACCACCACCAGGAGGCGAACGCGCGGGTGGTGGCGCGCGCCGGAGCGGCGGAGGTCCTCCCCGAGGAGGGGCTGAACGGGGCCCGCCTGGTGGCGGCCATCGGGCGGATCCTGGGCGAGCCCCTGCAGCGCCGACGCATGGCGGCGGCGGCGCGCGGCCTGGCGCAGCCCGACGCTCTCGACGACATCGTGGCCCTGGTGGCCGACGCGGGGAGGGGGAGATCGGTTGGGCGCAGTCCAGAAGCCCCTGCATAGCGTGATGCGCGGCGCCGTGGTGGAGAACGAGCCCCTGGCCCGGCACACGACCATGCGCGTCGGAGGGCCGGCCCGGGTGTTCGCCCTCCCCGAGTCCGAGGAGGACGTGGGGGACGCCCTGCGCTGGGCCGAGGCGCGAGGGCTCTCCTGGCGCGTGATCGGCCTGGGCAGCAACCTGCTCTGTTCGGACGAGGGTTTCGACGGGTTGATCCTGGACCTGGGGCGCGCCTGCGGGGGGGTGCGGTTCGAGGGTACCCGTGCGGTCGTGGGGGCGGGCGTCCACCTGGCGCCCCTCATCCAGGCGGCCGCCAACCGGGGGCTCTCCGGGCTGGAGGGCGTGGCGGGCGTGCCGGGCACCGTGGGCGGCGCCCTGGCCATGAACGCGGGCACCTCGGCCGGGGAGACGGGCGCGGTGGTCGAGCGGGTGCGCGTGGTGGCCCCCGACGGGCAGATCCGGGAGCTGACGGCCGCGGAGATGGCGTTTGCCTACCGCCACAGCCGGCTGCAGGACGAACCGCTGGTCGCGCTCGGCGCCGTGCTGCGGCTGACGCCGGCGGACCCCGCCCTGGTCAAGCGGGACCTGTCGGAGCGGGCGGTCCGGCGGCGCCAGACCCAGCCGCTCGAATTGCCGAACGCCGGCAGCATCTGGCGCAACCCCCCGGGGGATTACGCCGGCCGGTTGGTGGAGGCGGCCGGCTGCCGAGGGTTCCAGTGCGGGCAGGCCCAGGTCTCCCCGCGCCATGGCAACTTCATCGTCAACCTGGGGCAGGCGCGGGCCCGGGACGTGCTGGCCGTGATGGCCGAGGTGCGCCGCCGTGTGGCGGAGCACAGCGGGGTGCTCCTGCAGCCGGAGGTGCGCTGGCTGGCCGGTCAGGCAGAGCTGCTCAGCCTGTTGGACCGCGGCCCGCCTCCGGGGGATGGGGGATGAGCCGGGAATGGGCGAGCGCTGGGTGGTCTCGGGTGGGCGGCCGTTGCACGGCCGCCTGTGCGTGCAGGGGGCGAAGAATGCGGCGCTACCAATGATCGCCGCCGCGTTGCTGGCCGGAGACCCCTGCCACCTGGTCGATGCCCCCCGCCTGCGCGATGTTCAGGAGATGGCGGAGATCGCCGCGGAGTTGGGGGCGGCGGTGGACTGGGGACGGGCGGGCCCGGGCGGGTGGACCCTCACGCTGGATGCGCGCGGGATCGGCTCCGCAGATGTGCCCGCGGAGGCGCCGCGCCGCATCCGCAGTTCCGCACTGCTGTTGGGGGCGCTGTTGGCGCGGCGGGGGCGGGTGGCCATCCCCCAACCGGGGGGCTGCGAGATCGGGCCGCGCCCCATCGACCTGCACCTGCGCGGCCTGGAAGCCCTGGGGGCGCGGGTGCGCGAGGAGCGGGGAACGGTCGTGGCGGAGGCGGCCGCCCTCCGCGGGGCAGACATCCATCTGGACCTGCCCAGCGTCGGCGCCACGGAGAACCTGATGCTCGCCGCCACCGCCGCCCGGGGCCGCACCGTCCTGCTGAACGCCGCGCGCGAGCCCGAAGTCGCCGCGCTGCAGGGGATCCTCTGCCGGATGGGGGCGCGGGTGCGCGGCGCCGGTACCAGCCGCATCGTCATCGATGGGGGGCATCCCCTGAGCGGGGGCACGGAGACGGTCATCCCGGACCGCATCGAGGCTGGCACCTGGCTTCTGGCCGCGCAACTGACCGGCGGTGAACTCACCCTGGACAACGCTGTGCCCGAGCATGTCTCCGCGCTGGCCGCCAAGCTGGAGGACGCCGGCTGCCCGCTGGTGGGGGCGCCGCCTCTGGTCCTAGTGGCGCGTGGACGGCAGCGGCCGCAGGCCACCGACGTGATGACGCTGCCCTATCCGGGCTTTCCCACCGACCTCCAGAACCAGTTCATGACCCTGCTGGCCGTGGCCCAGGGGACCAGCATCGTGACCGAGACCATCTTTGCGGATCGCTTTCGCCCGGTGCCGTCACTGGCCCACATGGGTGCGCAGATCACGGTCTACGGACGGATGGCCGTGGTCAATGGGGTGCGGCGATTGCGGGGCGCAGAGGTGCACGCCTCACGCGATCTGCGGGGGGCCGCGGCGCTGCTGCTCGCCGCCCTGGCGGCTGACGGCACCACCATCCTCCACGGGGCGGACGCACTCCACCGGGGGTATGCGGATGTGGTGGAGCGGCTCCGCAGTGTGGGGGCGGGGGTGTCTGTGGAGGAGGAGGAGGAGGAGGAGGAGACCGG
>JAJZWQ010000049.1 GCA_021846605.1 Bacillota bacterium
CGCTGGTCGCCTGCGCGCTGCTGCTGGTGGTCACACCGGTGCTGCTCACCGGATTTAGCCAACTGGTCCCCGAGACGATGGCGCGGCTCGGGAGCCTGGTGCCATGACGCAGTGGCGGTTTGACCTGCAGCGCTTTGCCGACAGCGGTGAGCGGACCCAGGCGGCGACCCCGCGCCGGCGGCAGAAGGCCCGCCAGCAGGGCCGGATCGCGCAGAGCGGGGACCTGACCTCGGCGGCGGTGTTGCTGGCGGCAACGGTTGCCCTCCGGCTCACCGGGGCCAGAGCGGCGGGGACCCTGGCCCAGTGGGCGTCCCAAACCTGGGGGCAGGCCCCGGTGGTGGGATTCGGCCAGACCCAGGTGATGGCGCTGTTTGGTGCCGGCCTGCGCGCGGCCGGCGGGGTGCTGCTGCCGGTGCTGGGCGCCGGGGTGGTGGCGGGGGTGGCGATCGGACTGGCGCAGACGCAATTCGTCCTCCAGTCCGCGGGACTGGTCCCCGACCTGCAGCGGGTAAACCCCCTGGCCGGCGCGCGCCGCATCTTCTCCCGGCGCGCCCTGATGGAACTGGGGAAGGCGGCCGTGCGGCTGGCGGGGCTGTTCGCGGTCCTGTGGGGGCCCATGCATCAACTGGTACCCGAACTGGCCGGCGGGAGCCTGTCGCTTGAGGCGGCCACGGCCACGACCTTTGCGGTGATCGTGAGCGGCTGTCTGCGGGTGGGGATCGTGCTTGCCGTCGTCGGGGTGGCCGACTACTTCTACCAGCGGTACGAGCTGGACACGCAGTTGAAGATGACCCGGCAGGAGGTCCGCGAGGAGGTCAAGGAGCAGGACGGAGACCCCCTCCTGCGGGCGCAGCGGCGACGCCGGATGCGGGAACTCTCGCGCCGCCGGATGCTGCACGATGTCCGCCGGGCCGACGCCGTTGTGACCAATCCGACGCACTTCGCGGTGGCGCTGCGCTACGACGCGGCCAAAATGGACGCGCCAATGGTGGTGGCCAAAGGCCAGGACTTCCTGGCCGAGCGCATCAAGGCCGTGGCCCGCGCCGCCGGGGTCGTGATCGTCGAGAACCCGCCGCTGGCACGTTCCCTGCATGCCGGCGTGCCGGTGGGGCAGGCCGTGCCCGAGCGGCTGTACCGGGCGGTGGCCGAGGTTCTGGCCTACGTGTGGCGGGTCCAGGGACGCGCCTAGGGAAAGGGGGAGGGCTCGGTGCCGAAGCTGTCCAAACTGGGCCTTGGCTCAGATCTCGTGGTCGGGCTGGCCGTCATCCTGATGGTCCTGATGATGGTTGTCCCTATCCCGCCAGCCTTGCTGAGCGTCCTGATCGCCGCCAACCTGGCGACCTCGCTCTGCGTGGTGCTGTTGGCGATGTATACGCAGCGGGCGCTGGACTTCTCGGCCCTGCCGGCCCTGCTGCTGCTGACAACGCTGTTCCGCCTGTCGCTCAACGTGTCCACCACGCGCCTGATCCTGCTGAACGGGAACGCCGGCAGCGTGATCGAGGCGTTCGGCCAGTTCGTGGTCGGCGGCAATCCCCTGGTCGGGTTCATCGTCTTTCTCATCCTGGTGATCATCCAGTTCATCGTCATCACCCGCGGCGCCGAGCGCGTGGCCGAGGTGGCGGCGCGATTCACCCTGGACGCCATGCCGGGCAAGCAGATGTCCATCGACGCCGACCTGAACGCGGGGCTGATTGATGAAAAACGCGCGCGTGTGCGGCGCGAGGAGGTCGAGCGCGAGGCCGATTTTTACGGCGCGATGGACGGTGCCAGCAAGTTTGTCAAGGGAGATGCCATCGCCGCCCTGCTGATCATCGGCATCAATATCGTCGCCGGCTTCCTCATCGGCATGCTCCAGCGCCACCTGGGCCTGGCCGCCTCGCTGCAACAGTACACGCTGCTGACCGTGGGCGACGGGCTGTCGGCACAGATCCCGGCCCTGCTGATCAGCACCGCCACCGGTATCCTCGTGACCCGCACCGCCTCCCAGGAGAACCTGGGCACCGAACTGGGCCTGCAGTTCAGCGCACAGCCGCGGGTGCTGTATGCGGCGGCGGCGGCCCTGGGGGTCCTGGGCGTTATCCCCGGGCTCCCCAAGGTGCCCTTCTTCGCCCTGGTGGTGGTGCTGGTGCTGATCGCGCGCCGGGCGACCCGGGCGCAGAGGCCGGCGCCGACGGCGGAGGCGGCGGCCGGTGCCCCGCCGGCGACCGACAACCAGACCCCGGCCGATGCCCTGCGCCTGCTGGAGGTCGACGCGCTGGCCATCGACTTGGGATACGGCCTGCTCAAGTTGGCCGACGGCCCGGACGGTGGCGAGCTCATGAAGCGCGTGGCGCTCTGCCGCAAGCAGATCGCCCTGGATCGGGGCGTCGTGCTGCCGCTGGTGCGGGTGCGCGACGATGTCAGTCTGCCCCTGCACGGCTACCGGTTCCGCATCCGCGGCAACGAGGTGGCCACCGGGGAGCTGCATCCCGACGGCTTCCTGGCGATGGATGCGGGCACCGGCTTGGCCCCTGACCTGCCGGGAACACCGACGCGCGAGCCCGCATTCGGGTTGCCCGCCCAGTGGATCAGTCCCGCCGACAAGGCGCATGCCGAGCTGTCCGGCTACACCGTGGTGGACCCGGCCACGGTTCTGGCCACGCACTTCACCGAGGTCTGCAAGAGCCATGCGGCCGAGATCCTGTCTCGCGAGGAGTGCAAGGCCCTATTGGACGTTGTGCGGCAGCGCCAACCCTCACTGGTGGACGAACTGGTGCCTGGTCTTCTGCCGACGGGCTCCATCCTGCGGGTGCTCCAGAACCTGCTGCGGGAGGGGATCTCGATCCGCAATCTGGCCAGCATCCTCGAGTCCCTGGCCGACGCGGCGGGGACGGTCAAGGATCCCGAGCAACTGACCGAGCGCGCCCGGGCGGCCCTGGCGCGGGAGATCACGCGTGAACTGCATGCCGCGGGCGATCATCTGGGTGTCCTGACCCTGGATCCGGATTTGGAGGCGCGGCTGGCCGACGTGGCAGCGGGGGTGGGCGGCGGACTGGACGGCCCCTCCCTGCGCAACCTCAAGGATTCGCTGGAGCGGGGGCTACAGGCTTTGCGGGCGCACGGCATGCCCCAGGTCGTGCTGACGACCCCGGCAGCCCGGCCAGTCTTCCGGCGGATTCTGGAACGCAGCTTCCCCCAGGTCCGGGTCGTCTCGACGTCCGAGTTGGTCGGCGAACTCAACGTGCAGAGCATGGGCCGCATCACGGCCTAGAGGCGGAGGTTGTTTGGCGTGAAGATCCAGCGGTTTGTGGCCCCCGATCTACCCCAGGCCCTGGCGGCGGTGCGGAGGCAGTTGGGGCGAGACGCGGTGATCGTGGACACGCGCGTCGTGCGCCAGGCGGGATGGCGGCGCTTCCTCCGGCGCTTTGACCAGGTGGAGGTCCGGGCGGCGCTGGACCAGGCCCTGCCGGCCAGACCCACCCGGCCAGGCGCGACCCCCGCCCCCCAGGCGGCTAAGCCGGCCGGGCTGGACCTCACCGAGCGGGCCGACCCGGCCCTGTTGCGCCGGGCCGTGTTCGCCGTGGACGAGGCGGCGGCGGCGCCGCCGCCGGCGCCCGTGCTGCTGCGTGCCGGCGAACGCCGCATCGTGGCGCTGGTGGGGCCGACGGGGGCCGGGAAGACGACCAGCACGGCCAAACTGGCCGCGCATCTGCACCTGCAGCAGGGATGGAGGGTGGGCGTCGTCACCGCCGACACGTTCCGGGTGGCCGGCGCCGACCAGTTGGGGGCCTACGCGCGCATCCTGGGGGTACCGATCGAGGTCGCGCCGACGCCAGCGGCCCTGGGAAGGGCCTTGGCGCGTATGTCCGACCTCGATTGCGTCCTGGTCGACACGTCCGGCCGCGGGCACCGGGACGACCGCCGCATGCAGGAGTTGACGGCGTTGGTGCGGGTCCTGCGGGAGGCCGCCGGCGCGCCCGGCAACGCCCTGGAGGTGCACCTGGTACTCGCGGCGACCACGCGCCTGGGCGAGGTGCGGGCCGTGCTCGCCGCCTACCGGCCGTGGGTGGAGCGGCTCTTACTCACCAAGCTCGATGAATGCGAGGAACCGCCGGATGTGCCGGCCGCGGCAGCAGCAGCCGGCCTGGCGCTGTCCTACGCCTCCGCTGGGCAGCGGGTGCCGGAGGATCTGTTCGTCGCCTGGCCGGATCAGATCCTGCGAGCCCTGCCGCAGCCGGCGGGCCGGGCGGTCTGACACCCGAGCGGGGAGGGATGGGGATGGCGGTGGGTGCCTGGATGACCGAAGCGGAGCAGGGGGCCGAACTCTCCCGCTGGGTCCGGCTGACGCGGGGGACCGGTGCCCCAACCGGCGCCCGCCTGGTAACGGTGGCCGGGGGCAAGGGCGGCGTCGGCAAGAGCAACTTCTGCCTCAATTTCGGCCTGGCGTTGGCCGCCCGCGGTCTGCGCGTCCGCCTAGTCGACTGCGACGCGGGGCTCGGCAGCCTGGACGTGCTTTTGGGCGTGACCCCCCGCCGCCACCTGGGGCACGTGCTGGCCGGGTGCGCCCTGGAGGAGGTCGAAATCGCTTGCCCGCTCGGGGTGCGGCTGGTGCCGGCGCCGCCGGAAGTGTGGGAGGCCGGACTGGCTCCCGCCATGGAGGCCCGCCTGGGGAGCCTTCTGGAAGCCGCCGCGGACGTCGTGCTCCTGGACGCCGGCGCCGGGCTGGGCGAGGGCGTGCGGTCCCTGTTGGCGATCGGCCGGGAGGTCGTGGTCGTGACGACGCCGGAGCCGACCGCGCTGGCCGACGCCTACGCCACGCTCAAGGCAGTGCGGAAGGAAAACGCGGCCGCCTCCGCCAGGCTGGTCGTGAACCTGGTCGAGTGTGTCGCCGACGGCGAGGCGGCGTTTCGCGCGGTGGCCAGCGTCTGCCGCTCGTATCTCAACTGGAGCCCGGCGTACCTCGGCGCGATTCCCCGGGACCCGGCCCTGCGGCGGGCCGTGCGGGCCCAGCGGCCGCTGCTGCTCGACGCGCCGCAGGCGCCGGCGGCCCGGGCACTGCGCCAACTGGCGGAGGACTTCGGGGCAAGGGGGCCGGGGGCATGAGCGCGCGGATGGCGGGAACCCCGAAAACCGGTGCCGCGCGGGCCGCCGAGGCCGCCGCGGCATACCGGACGGCGGATGTGGCCGCGCGTGAAGACGAGGTGGTGCGGTACCTGCCGCTGGTCAAGCACGTGGCCGCTCGTCTGGCCATGGGGTTGCCGGCGCACATCGATCTGGACGACCTGTACAGCTACGGGGTATTCGGGCTGCTGGACGCGCTCAAGCGTTTCGACGCAGCCCGTGGCGTGAAATTTGAGACCTACGCCTACACCCGCATCCGGGGCGCAATCGTGGACGGCCTGCGGGCGGCCGATTGGGTGCCGGCGTCGGTCCGCCAGCGGGCCAAGGGCGTTGAGGAAGCCTTTCGCCGCGTGGAGGCACGGACGGGCCGGGCGGCAGAGGACGAGGAGGTGGCGGCCGAGCTCGGCCTTTCCCCTGAGGCGTTCACCCAGGTGATGGCCGAAATCGAGCAGGGCGCCGTCCTTTCCCTGGACGAGGTGTTCGGGGACGAAGCCGGCGATGACCACACGCTGCGGGACGTCGTCGAAGACTCGGGGTCGCCGGACCCCCTGCAGAGCGCCGAGTGGCGCGATCGGGAGCGCCTTTTGGCGGACGCCATTGAGCAATTACCCGAACGGGACCGCACCGTGGTCACGCTGTTTTACTACGACGGACTCACGCCCAAGGAGATCAGCGCCGTTCTCGGTGTCACGGTGTCGCGCATCTCGCAACTGCACAGCCGCGCCATCCTGCGCCTGCGGGCGCATCTGGCCGCCACCGACGCCGCGCAGTGACGCACGCAGGGGGAAAGCCAACTGGCCGATGAGGGACCCGAGCGCCTGGACCGCATCGCGCCGCTTGCGCCCCTGGGCTCTGGGACATCCGGCGGGGCGCAGCGGCAGGCCACGCGGCGCAGCCGCCCCGCCACACCCGCACGCCCGCCAGAACCCGCACCGGCGCGGCCGCCGGAGCCCGACGAGCCGGGTGCGCGGCTTGATGTGCGGCTCTGAGCGTCCGCATCCCCAGGGGTGGCGTTCACCCATGGATCACTTGCCGCATCTTGATCAGCAACGACGCCTGACGGCTGGCACCGGAAGCGGGCATGCTGTGGCCCGGAGGTGGGCGCCATGGACCGAGCATGGGAGCGCCAAGCCCGTGCCCGCCTGCGCCAGGAACGGCGGCAGGTTCAACGCACGTTGCAGGCGATGCGCGCGAATGAAACGGAGGGCCAGTCGCTCTCCGAGTTGACGACCTACGATAACCATCCGGCCGATTTGGGCACGGAGACGTGGCAGCGCGAACAGCGCCTGGGTCTGGCGGTCCAGTTCTCGCGGAAGCTGGACGATATCGATGCGGCCCTGCGCCAGATCCGGGAAGGTTCCTATGGGCAGTGCGCCCGCTGCGGGCGGCCCATCGCCCGCGAGCGCCTGGAGGCGCGTCCGGAGGCCAGTCTCTGCGTCACCTGCCAGGCGGCGGTGGAACAGACGGTGGCGGCCACCCACTCCGGACGTCCGGCGGAAGAGGATCTCCTGAACCCTCCGTTCGCCCGCACCTGGACGGGCCCGGACGGGCCGGCCGGCTTCGATGGCGAGGATAGCTGGCAGGCCGTGGCGCGCTATGGGTCCAGCGACACGCCCAGCGACGTGCCGGGCAGCGCGTATCCGGAGATCGTCGAGGGTGAGGGCGAGCCGCGCGGCGCGGTGGAGGAGGTCGAGTTGGTGGATCCCTCCGAAGTCGTCGAACCCTGACCCCGGGGGCGACGACGCCCCAACTGGCCGGCGGCGTGGAACCGAGTTGGTACGGAGCTGGGACTGACAGGTGCGGCTGGTAGGTATATCCTCCTCCCCCATGGCTTCCATGGCAGGGGGGATGGCGAGGTGCGCGTGGTCCGTGTGATCCGGGGGGTGGCTCTGGCGGCTTTGGCCGCAGGCGCAGCGGCGGCTCTGGCGAGCTGGACCAGCCTGGCCCTGTTCCAGAGCAACGCCCAGTCTCAGACCGATACGTTCACCACGGGTACGGTTGGGCTGGGTACGCTGACGCCAGCCGCGAACTGCGATATTCAGGCGGTCGAGCCGGGGGAGAGCGGCACCTGCCAATATACGGTGCGCTACGTCGGGTCGCAGCCGGCATGGGTGGGGCTGGACGTCCAGACATCCTCGGTGGCCGGCAGCACCTATACCCCGCCGGGCGGCGACAGGGCAGCCAGCGGCGCGGTGCTGTTGGGGGGTGTCTCCGGCCTGACCCTGACCTTGTCGGACAGTTGGGGTAACGCCCTGACGGTGCCGGACTGCATCGCGGCGGCAAGCACGCCGGCCTCCTGCAGTGGGGTGTTGAACGATCAACTGCTGGCCGCGGCCGGGAGCAGCGTGGGCTCCCCGCAGGCCGGTGCCTGGTCCCCCGGGACGCAGGACACGGTCATCGTCCACTGGGCCCTGCCCCTGGCGGCCCGGGACGGTCTCCAGGGAGCCAAGGCCCAGATCCGCCTCCAGGCGCACGCCGTGCAGACGGCAGATAACCCCCTGGTCGGGGGCGTGCCGCGCGAGGGCTGGCAGACCGCGCCGGCTGGGGCCGACCTCGCTGCCGGGCCCGCAATGCTGCGTTTCGGTGCGGTCGGGATCGGAGGGGGCTCCGGCGGCCGCAACCTGACTCTGACCAACACCGGGGGCCTGCCCACCATCCCCCTGCGCCTCTCCTTGGCGGGCGATCCGCCGGACTTCCAGGTCGCCGCCGACCGCTGCGCGGGCCAGATCCTGGAGCCGGGCGCCAGTTGCGTCGTGACGGTCACGTTTGCCCCGGAGGTGGCCGGAGTGAACACCGGCACGCTCGAGGTGCGCGCGGGGGCGCTTTCCACCCTGGTCCCGTTGAGCGGGACGGGGGAGGGAGATCCGCCCGCCGCCGCCCAGATGACCCTGGCGGCCGCCCGCACCACACTGGGGTCCGGGGCTGATCCGCTGTTGGTGGGCGGCGGCGCGGCGGCCGCGCGTGTCACGCTGACGGTGTCTGGCGCCCCCGTCCGGGGCCTGGTCCCGTCTCTGGCTGGCCCGGGTTGGACCCTGGGCGCGGACACATGCCCGGCCACGCTCGCCGCCGGCGCCCGCTGTACCCTGTCCGCGGTGTTTGGACCGGTCGCGGCCGGACTGGTGGGCGGACTGCCCACATACACGGCCACGGCCGAACCCGCCACGTTGCGGGTAACGGCAAGTGGGGTGTCGGCCAGCCTTGGCCTGACCGGCACGGCCGCCTGGGGGTGCACCGCGTTTGCCGGCGATGGCTACCGCGGTTGCCAGTTGCGCGGCGCGGACCTTGCGGAGACCAGCATCACGGGCGCGAACCTCAGTGGGGCGACCCTCGTGCAGGCCGACCTCGCCGACACGGTGGCAAACGGCGTCAATCTGCGCTACGCGGACCTCGCCCGAGCCGACCTGGCCGTCACCGACCTGAGCGGTGCCGATCTCCAGGGGGCAAACCTTCAGGGCGCCAACCTGACAGGCGTCACGTGGAACGGGGCGATTTGCCCGGACGGGACCGCAGCGGATACGCGCGGGGGCTCCTGCCTGGGTGACCTCACGCCGTAGGCCTGACCAGGACGGCGCGACGGTCGGCAGGGGGCACCGGGGGTGGGGCGAAGACCGCCCACGGAGGTGGATCACTTGGAACCGAGCGTGCGCGACTTCTTGCTGCGCCAGTTCGAATCCGAATCGGCTAACACCCGCAAGACCCTGGAGCGGGTGCCGTGGGACAAGCGCGAGTGGCGACCGCATCCCAAGTCCATGACGATGGGCCAGCTGGCCATCCATATCGTGCGCTTGACGGGCAATCCGGCCACGATCCTCGGCAGTGAAAGTCGGGACATGGCCACCCAGCCGCCCCAGGCGCTGGACCCGCAGTCGACGGGCGAGCTGTTGGCCGCCTATGACGAACTGCGATCGGCATCGCTCGCCGCCCTGGCGGAGACGACACCCGAGGCGCTCTCCGGGCCATGGTCCCTTTTGCGCGACGGCCGCGTCATCTTCACGCTGCCGCGCGTCGCCGCAGTGAGCGTGATGTCGTTCAACCACATCATCCATCACCGCGCCCAACTCGGGGTCTACCTACGCCTCAACGACATCCCGGTGCCTGCGGTGTACGGGCCGTCGGCCGACGAGCGCTGAGGCCGGGCGGAGCGTGGCCGGCGCGTCCGATCGGTGGGGGGAGGGGCTGTCTCTGGCGTCACGCCTGGGCAGCCCCCTCCGGTTTCCCCAGGCGCGGACACGCGCAGGGACGGGGCACCGCCCCGAGCGCGTGGTCACCATACCGTGGCGCGGGGAGTCCGGGTGGCGGTGCAGCGGGGTCGTGCTCAGGGGCAGGGCCCCGCTGGCAGGGTCATCACGTCTTGCGCCCTGCCATCAGTGCCTTGAGGGAAGCGACAATATCGGCTGGCGTCGGTGGACAGCCCGGAATCTCGGCGTCGACGGGCAACAGGGCCGCGACCCCCTCTCCCGCGGCGTAGCTCCCCCGAAACGGGCACCTCCCGGCGGCGCAGTCCCCGAGCGCGACCACCAGCTTTGGTTCGCCGACCGCTGCGTACGTCCGTTGCAGTGCCTCCGCCATCTGCTGGGTGACCGGACCAGACACCGTCAACAGGTCCGCATGCCGCGGGGAGGCCACAATGTCCAGCCCGTGGCGCTGTGCGTCGTACAAGGGGTTGGTGATCGCCGCCAGTTCCGACTCACAGCCATTGCAGCTACCCGCGTCCACATGCCGCACCTGCAACGACCGCCGGAAAATCGCGCGGGGTCCGTCTCTGCGCATCGCCGCCATCCTCCTACCGAGCCTTGTCACCGGTCGCAGCACGCGTAGCACAGTTCGAAGCTCTTGTTGATGAGGGGGAAATCACCGATCAGATTGCCGGGTACCGCGGTCATGAGCAGCGGCCAGTTGGCAAAGGAAGCCGTCCGGATGCGGTAGCGCTCGATACGGCCGGCCCGCAACTGTAGATAGTGCACGTTGGCGCCGCGCGGCGACTCATTGCAGCCGATACCGAGGCCCTCGGCAAGCTCCGCGCGCGCTGGCGCCTCACTGCGGAACGGCCCCTGCGGCAAGCCGTGCAGCAGGTGGTCCAGGAGTTCGAAACTGACCTCGGCTTCCCGCAGGCGGAGACGGAGCCGTGCGCCGACATCGCCCGCCTGCTCGGTGACCAGCAGGGGGGAGAGCATGCCATACGCCAGGTAGGGGCGGTCCACTCGCAGATCCTGCGCAACGCCGCTCGCCCGGGCCGACGGCCCCACGGCACAAAGGTCCGACGCGACGCGGCGGGGCAGGACGCCCGTGCCCTGCAGGCGATCCATGAAGCCCGGGTGCCTGAGCATGCGTTGCGCCAGGCGGCGCAGGCGGCCGCGCAGCTGGCCGAGGCGCGCGCGCAGGTCGGTGGCACGGGGTGCGGCGAGATCGCACGCCACCCCACCGGGCCGGATCGTGCCGAACAGGTACCGGTGCCCGAAGGCAGCGCTGAGCAGACGCAGCGTCTGTTCCTTCAGCTCGGCGCCCTCCATGGCCGCCACGGCGTAGCCCGTCCCCGCCGGCATGGCGGCAATGTCGTTGATGTGGTTATACAGGCGTTCGCACTCCAGCAGGATCGTGCGCAGCACTGTACCGCGCGCGGGCAGCCGCCAGTCGACGATCTGCTCGATGGCCTCGCACCAGGCGGCCTGGTGCGAGGCCGAACAGGTGGCGCATGTGCGATCCACCAGGGCACCGGCATCCGCCCAGGGCAGGCCCTCCAGGAGTTTCTCCACCCCGCGGTGCTTCTGGAACAGCCGCAGGTCAAGATGCAGGACGGTCTCTCCCATCAGACTGAAGGCAAAGTACCCGGATTCGATGATCCCCGCGTGCACCGGGCCCACGGGCATGAACACCACGCCTTCGCCGTCCGCCAGCCGCGGCGACCAGCCGGGTGCGGCCGTGCGCTCGGGGTGGACGTCCCACGGGACATCCTTGCGCAGGGGATGGAGCCCTTCCGGCCAGCCGTCCGGGAGGACCAGGCGCCTGGGGTCGGGATGCCCCAGCGGCGTGATCCCCAGTAGGTCCTGGGCCTCACGCTCGTCCCAGTGCACCGCCGGCAGGACGGAGGTGAGGGAGGCGTGTTCGGGGCGCTCTCCCGACAGGTGCACGCGCACGACTTCCAGATGCCGCCGGCCGGGAATCCGGAATACGTGGTCCAGGCGGAAGCCCCCCTCGAGGGCGCGTGCATCGGTGGCGGCTGACGACAGGTATTGCGCCCCTGCCGCAAGCAGAGATGCGACCGTTCCGACAAGCGCACCGACATCCACCTCCTGGACCGTCGGGGCGCTCGGATGCAGCGGCTCCACCCCACTCACAGGCCACGCCCCCCGATGACCAAGGTGGCCGCGGCGGAAACGGCATGGGAGACCACCGCGGGGGTCCACAGACCGACGACCAGGGAGAGCGCGGCTGGCACTCCCAGGATGGTCAGGCCCCAGGCAGTGGGCCGCACCTGGATCCCCTGCCCCCGCGCGCCGAAGACGGAGCGGCCGACGTAGAACGTCAGGCCCGCAAAGATCGTCGTCAAGAGAAAGAGCAGGAGCAGGCCCGCCGCCACGCTGGCGCCGATCGCCCCCTGCACGATCGCGATCTCGCTGAAGAACATCCCGAACGGCGGGACCCCGCCCAGGGTGAATACGCCAAACAGCAGCGCCGCGCCCAAAGGCGGCGCCTTCCGACCGATTCCCCGCAGGCGGGGCAGGCGCTGTCCACTTCCCAGTTCGTGCACCACCCGGCCCGCGGCAAAGAACAGCCCGGACTTGACCAGGGCGTGCACCACCAGCTGTAGGACGGCGCCGGCAGTAGCCAGGGGAGCATGCAGGCCGAAGCCGATGGCCATCAGGCCCACCTGCTCGATGCTGGAGTATGCCAAAAGGCGCTTGAGATCGTCCTGCAGCATCAGGAAGGGGGTCGCCACCGCCACCGAAAGCAGCCCCGCTCCGAGCAGCAAGTCGTACGGGAGGGCGGGTCCCGTCGCCACCGCCGTCACGCCCGCCACCCGCACGAGTGTCGTGAGGACGACGGCGAGCAGCACCCCGGACAAGAGCGCGCTCACGGGGGCGGGGGCCTCGCTGTGGGCGTCGGGGAGCCAGGCGTGGAGGGGGGCCAACCCCGCCTTGGTGCCGAAACCGACCAGGGCGAAGAGATACGCCAATTTGGCCGGTCCGGGGGGAAAGGTCCGGGCCGCGGCCTGCAGGGCGTTCCAATCGAGACTCTGCAGGCCTCCGCCGCCGGATAGGGCATACAGCAGGATCACGGTCAAAAGCGCCAGCGCCAGCCCGACGCTGCAGAGAATCACATACTTCCAGGCCGCCTCCACCGCCTGCGCACCACCGGAGAAGCCCACCAGTACGGCGGAGGTGATCGTGGTCAGTTCGATCGCCACCCAGGACAGGCCGAGGTTCCCGGACAGCGCGGCCAGGAGCAGGCTCCCGAGAAAGGCCTGCTGCCAGAAGAAATACGTCCGCACGCGCGGCAGGCCTCGGCCCGGCAGGGCACGGCCGAGGCCTGCTTGGCCGAGTTCGTGTCGCCAGTAGGCCACCGATTCGGCCGTGGAGAGGGCCCCCACCGCCGTCACGACAGCCAGGAGCACCCGCGCCAGGGCGTCCAGCCGTAGGAGCCCTCCCAGGCCCGCGGTGCCGAGCGGAGCCGCGCAGGCGGCCGCCGCCAGCAGCACGCCCGCCCCGGAGCATGCCGCCAGCAGCCAACGCAGGTCCGGGGCGCGGCGCCACAGGAGTACCGCCGTGCCGCAGCCGAACGGCAGAAGACAGATCAGGCTCAAGGTGTACTGGTCGAGCACGGCCTAACCCCTCAATCGGCGGAGTTCGTCCACGTGCAGCGGCATCCGCAGGCGGTGGACGTGGTGGAAGAGCCAGGCGAGCACGAAGATCACCAGCAGCAGGTCCACCGCTGTGCCCAGCTCCAGGGCGGCGGGGAGGCCGCCGGTCAGGGCCAGTCCGGCGCAGTAGAGTCCGTTCTCGATCACGACCAGGTGCACCGCCTGCGCCAGGAGTAGGCGGCCGCTCACCATGCCGGCCAGCCCGAGCAATAGGACCAGGACGGCGGTGCCCAGCAGCACCGTGTGCTGCGGGTTCAGCCCGGCAGTGAATGTCGGCAGGCCCAGGTGCACCACCAGGACGATGCCGGCCCCCACCAACCAGGCCCACGGGGCCGACCAGTCGACGGCGTTTTCCGAGCCCGTGCGTCGCGCGACCCACTGCAGCACCAGCGGAATGCCCGCAGCCTTGGTCAGCAGGATGACGCCTGCTGCGACCCACCCACCGGGGCCGGGAGCGGCCACCACCGCAATCACCGCTAGGACCGCGGCCTGCGCCGCCAGGAGTCCGATGCTCCAGCGCGCGGGACGGATGAGCAGCAGCCCCAGCGAGCAGAGGACGAGCAGATCGGCCAAGCCGCCAAGTACCCCGGGCTCCGGCACCGTCAGTGCACCCCCCAGACCTGCAGGACGGCAGCAGCCGACGCCAGCGCCGTCGCCGCGCCCAGGTATCCCGGCAGGCGAAAGAAACGCAGCTTGGCCGAGAGCGACTCGGCCCCGCCCAGCCCCACCGCCAGCACGGCCCACTTGGCCAGGACCGCCAGCGGTTGCAGGGCACCCAGCCCCCACGGCACCAGCAGATCCGCCACCAGGGCCAGGACGAGCAACTGTTTGGTCATCTGCGCCAACGAGATCAGGGCCAACTGCGGACCGGAGTACTCCAGGAGCGTGGCTTCGTGGATCATGGTCAATTCGAGATGGGTGTCCGGGTTGTCGACCGGTAGCCGTCCGGTCTCGGCCAGGGCGACGATCAGGCCCGCGCCCAGTCCGAAGAACCGAACGACGCCGGCCGGCGTGGCTGATGCGGACGCCGCCACCAGGGCTGGCCAGGCGGTACTGCGGGCGGCGACGATCCACGGCAGCGCAAACGCCAAGAGGGCCGGCTCGACCAGGGCGCCCACGGTGCTTTCGCGGCTGCTGCCCAACCCACCGAAGGGGGTGCCGGTGTCCAGCCCTGCCAGGCTGACGACAAACCGCTCCAGCGCCAGCAGGCCGATGACAAGGATGAAGTCGCCGCTCCAACCGAGCGGGGCAGGGCTCCACAGCAGTGGCACCGCCAGGCACGCGGCGACGATGACGCCCAGGGCCACGCGCGGCGCCAGGGCGAAGATCCATGTCGCCGGCTCGGGCCGCAGGTCCTGCCGCCGCCACAACTTGGCCAGGGTAAGGTAGGGCTGGAGCAGCCCCGGCCCGTGGCGCCCCTGCAGGGCCGCCTTTGTCCGCTGGATGAGCCCCTGGATCATCGGGGCCAACAACACGACCACCAACGCCTGCGCGACCGCCGCGCCCCACAGAGCCACACCCGCGCCCCCGTCAACGGACAAATGTCAGGAGCAGGACCAAGGTGACCAGGATGTAGGCGAGATACAGGCGCAGCGAACCGGACTGCAGCGCCGTGCCGCGTCTGGCCAGCGCCAGCAGGCCCGCGCGCACCGGGGCGTACATGTATCGGTCGAAGACGGGGGTGATCTCCGCGACGTGGTGCACGCGCGTGCGGAAGAAGGGGTGGACCCTCGACTCCACCCGCACCGTCCGGACCGGGCGGTAGATGACAGCGAATACCTGGCGGAACGGGTGGGCGTAGGCCGTGGCGGAATACTGGCTTTGCACGTCGATCTCCCCGCCGCAGGCCCAGGGGGCGCGCGTTGCCGGGGCTGGACGCGACCGCCGCCCAGCGGCGAGGGCGAGGGTCACGAGCACGGCGACGACCACGGCCACCACCGCAAACGCGACCGGCCGGATGGGCGCCCCTCCCCACGGCAGGGCGACCCGTACCGCCTGGATCGCCGACGTTGGGACGACGCTCGGCGCGTGCAGTGCGGCCGCCGCCACCGCCGCCAAGGGTCCGGCCAGGAGCCCGGGCATGAGCCCCGCGCCCAGACACAGCCCGGCGAGGACCAGACCGGGGACATACATGGATGGCGACACCTCGTGCGCGCGCGCCGCCTGTTCGCCGCGTGGCCGTCCGAGCAGGCCCACGCCGCTCACCTTCACGAAGCAGGCCGCCGCCAGCCCCCCGGTCAGGGCCAGCGCGAGCAGCCCCACGAAGGCGGAAAGCGCCAATCGTGGCCCGCCGGCTGACGCCAGGCGGACGAGCGACTGATAGGTCAGCCATTCGCTGATAAAGCCGTTGAACGGAGGCAGCCCCGAGATCGACGCCGCCGCGACCAGGATGGAGAGCCCACTCCAGGGCATCCGCGTCAACAGCCCGCCCATGCGTTCCAGGTTGCGCCCGACCCCAGCGGACTGCACGGAGCCCGCGCCCAAAAAGAGCGCGGTTTTGAACAAGCCGTGGTTGATCGTGTGGTAGAGCGCGGCCACCAACGCCACGACCGCAAGCAGGGCCAGACCGGCGTGCTCGGCGATGAGCGCAATCCCGAGCCCGGTGGCGATGATGCCGACGTTCTCCACGCTGGAGTACGCCAAAAGGCGCTTGAGGTCGTTGTCCATGAGGGCGTACAGCACCCCGAACACCGAGGAGACCAGCCCCAGACCGAGGAGCAGAAGGCCCCACCACAGGGGACCGGGTCCCAGAACCGTGCAGGCCACCAGCACCAGCCCGTAGACGGCCACCTTGAGCATGATGCCGGACATGAGCCCGGAGACGTGACTGGGCGCCACCGGGTGCGCGCGCGGTAACCAGACGTGCAGGGGCACGAGCGCCGCCTTGCTGCCGAAGCCCAGAAGGGTCAGGGCGAAGACCGCCGAGCGCAGGCCCAAGGGCAGCGTGGGCGCCGCGCCGGCCCACACAGCGAAGTCCATGGACCCGGTGGCACCGGTCAGGAGCAGGAATGCCGCAAGCAGGCAAACCGCTCCCGCGTGCGTCACCACGAGGTAGACGTACCCGGCGCGGACCACCTCGGGCCGTTCACCGTCGGTCATGACCAGGCCGTAGGACGCCAGCGACATGGCCTCCCAGGCGATGAGAAAGGCAGGGAGGTCCGCGGCCAGGGCGACAAGGGTCATGGACAGCAGAAAAAGGGGGGTCAGGATCAGGACCGTCCTGCGCTTGCCAGTCTCCAGGTGTGCGACGTAGGCGCCACCGTAAATGGACGCCAGGACGCCGACGCCGCTGATCAGCAGGACGAACACGGCGGACAGCGGCGGCAGCCACAGCCGCAGAGCGAAGGGGGGAGGCCCCACCGCCAGACGCAGGGCGAGGTGGGCTCCCAGGAGGGCGCGGAGCGAAAGGGCGGCAAGGGCTGCGCCGCCGGCAATCGCCGCCAGCGTGGCCCACGCGCGGTCGGACCGGAGGCCCCCCAGCAGCGCGGCCACACCGTACATCCCCGCACCAGACAGGAGAAGCAAGGTCACCGACGCACCTCGGCGGCAGGGCCTTCGTCCGCACGCCGGGAGCGCCGCTTGCGCGGCTCTGGCGCCCCTTCGCCGTCGCTAGCCAGCACCGTCTGCATCGAGTCCAGCCGATGGCTGAAGATCTCCCGGAGGGCGTCGAGGATCGCGAACACCTCCGAGTCCCGGACGCTGTAGAGCACGCTGAGGCCCGTCTTGCGCGCCGTGACGATCCCGGCCGTGCGCAGCACCGCCAGGTGCTGCGAGATGTTCGCCACCTCGGCGCCGACCTGCGCCTGCACGTCTGCCACCGCGACCTCACCCTGGCGCAGGATTTCCAGGGTGCGAATGCGCACCGGGTGAGCCATCGCCTTGAGGTAGTCCGCCTTGAAGCGCTGTAGATCGCCGATCAGGGGTATCCCTCCCCGGCCCTACCGATCCGCCCAACTGTGTCGAATGCTACCATGCAACTGTCTAGCATCTTCGTCAAGTACGAAACGACAGATATGGCCGCTAGACGAATCAGCCATGTACAACACCAGAGGGGTTGAGGCGGACGGCAGTGGGGGCGGCGCAACCAGACGCGAGGCTGCCGCGTACAGGCGGTGCCTCGCCCCCGACGACTCCTGGGGGCTCCACCTGTACCCAAGCGGCTTGCCGGGGCGGGGGGCAGCGGACCGCCAGCGCGTGGCGCGTCCTGGGTCGTGGGCGCCACCCCGCCGCACCTTCACGAACAGGGGAGCTCGGGCGACTGGGAAGGGCGCCGTCTCCACAGGTCAGCCAGGCGCCGCCAGCGCCTGCGCCAACAAGTACCAACAAGCAGGCGGGGGCCCTCCGGGAACTCCGCTCTGGCGGCCGGCGTCGCACCCATCAGAGGACGGCCGGAGGGGGCGGGCGGATGCCCGGCTGGAAGCGCTATTGGCTGGCGGCGCTGGTCGGCGCCATGGCGTGGGGGAGTGTGGCCTGCGGGGCGGTGCGCACCCCCGGCCCCCTGGCCGCCCCGGCGGATCCCGCGGCGGCGCGCACGATCGCCGCCGCGGATAACGCCCTTGGGTTCGCTCTTCTGGAGCGCGTGACCGGTGCCGCCCCCGGGAGCAACGTCTTGATCTCGCCCCCGAGCCTGGCTATCGATCTGGCCATGTTGTACAACGGCGCGCGGGGCCAGACTGCAGTCGGGATGGCGCGCGTGCTGCACGTGGAGGCGCTCGGTGTGCCCCAGGTGAACACGGGCAACGCGGCGCTCCTGCGCGCGTTGGCCAGCCCCGGCCAGGGGGTCACCCTAGACATCGCCAAC
>JAJZWQ010000261.1 GCA_021846605.1 Bacillota bacterium
AGCTGGTGTAGACCTTTTCCTTGTAGCGCGTTTTGATCTCCGCGACGTAGACGGAGCCACGCTTACTTGCCATGAGGGAATGGTAACACTTCGTCGGGGCCGCGTCCAGGGAACTTCCCACTTTTACTGTCTACACTTACCGGGAGTGCAGGGCCAAGAAATGGCGCAACGACAGGCAAAACAACCGTTTTTGCCGGCGTAACTTCGGCTTAGATCGCGTCAATGGTGGCCACCACCTTCTGGTCGGTCCCAAGGGGCAACGGGTAACGGTGCCGCTGCATGCGGGAGAGATTCTGGCGCCATTCATGCTCCGCAGCATCGTGCGCCAGGCGGATCTGACGGTGGAACAGTTCCATGCGCTCCTGTGAGACGCCCCCCGGACCTGCGCCCCAAAGACCTTGGGAACCGTTGCCGGAACCGTTCCGGGATGGTTGGGGACTGCCGATGCGACGGCCGTGCCCCACATGCTTGTCGTGGTTGACCGTCATCGACCATGTCCGGGATGTGGACCGGTCTGTGGTCCCGGCCTTTCGGTCCCGGTGCCGGGAGGATCGAGGGCTGCCGCATCGGGCGCGGCCAGGGCCCCGCCCGGGGGATGGTCCGGCCTCCGCCTCAAGGGTCCCGGCCGAGGTCGCGGCTCAGGGCCGGCGCAACGCCTCGACCGGTTCCAGTTCGGAGGCCAGGTAGGCGGGATAGGAGCCGAAGATCAGTGCTACCGCCGTCGACGCGCCCAGGGCGAGCGGCAGGGCGCCCGGCAGGGGGACGGCCGCGACCCCCGCCTCGTGCAGCAACCGCATCCCCGCGTAGCCGCCGAGCCAACCGAGGAGCCCGCCCAGGGCACACAGCAGCATCGCCTCCAGCAGGAACTGGTAGACGATTTCGACCTGCAGCGCCCCAAGGGCCTTGCGCAACCCGATCTCGACGGTGCGCTCTCGCACCGCCACCAGCATGATGTTCATGACGCCGATGCCGCCGACCACCAGGGAGACCGCGGCGACCGCCGCCAACATCAGCGAAAGGGTGCGGTCGGCCGCCGAGGCCCGGCGCACGAGGGCGTTGAGGCTCTGGACGGACACGGCCTGCTTTCCGCCGCCCGGATGGCCGGGCAGCAGCAGGGAACCGTGCGGCCCCCCCCCGGGGGGACCCCCGGGCCCACCCCCGGGCCCACGCTGCCCCCTGCCGGCGCTGGAGCGCGCGAGATCGAACTGCAGGGCGAGCACCCGCTGGATCTGCAGCACCGCCGGGCTGACGCTGGCGCGGCTGGTGGCCTTCAGCCAGATGGCGCTGACCTCGCGCGATCCGGTAAGCAACTCGGCCGTACTTTGCGGGATCAGCACGGCGTCCGAGAGTCCACGGCCCATCCCCACCGTCTGACCGGAACTGGACGCGGCGGACGCACTGGACGCGGCGGCCGCACTGGAGGAGGAGCCGCTCGTGGTGCCGACGGCCGGCACCCCGCCGCCGCCAAGGACGCTTCCCCGGCCGGCGGCGAGGACCCCGATCACCCGGAAGCGCGTCCGCCCGATATACAGGTCCTGGCCGAGGGGATTGACGGCCCCAAACAGGTTCTCGGCCGCCGTCGACCCGACGACCGCCACGTGGAGCGCGTCGGCCTGCTCCATCGCCGACAGGAAGCTGCCCAACTGCACGTGCAGCGGGTGGACCGCCGTCAGGGCCGGGGTCACCCCGAGCACGGTCGGGCTGGACCCGCTGGCGGTGGTCCGCCAGGTCACCTTCTTTTGGACCCCGATCACGGGCACCGCCGCGGCGATCCCGGGTACACGCTGGACCAGTTCCTGGGCGAGGCTGGCGTGGATGGGGGCGAAGGGCGTGTTGCTTTCCACGGTGATGACGTTGGTTCCCAATCCCTCGAACTGGGCGGCCACGGCCACCTTGGCGCCCTCGCCGACCCCGAGCAGGCTGACCACGGAGGCGACGGCGACGGCCACACCCAGGACGGTGAGCAGGGATCGCACCCCGCCGGCCAGGACGCCGCCGGCGGCCATCTCCAGTCCCGACCAGACGCGGCCGACCAGGCGGATGGGGGCCGCGCCCGCCGTTTGGGTGTGCGGTGCCGACGCCGCGGTGCGCTCCACGGGACCACCCTCCCTTCCCGTCCTGTCGGGCCCTGGTACTGCGGCGGTCCCGCGCCTGCCCTGGTGCTGCCGAACCCGGCGCCTGCGGGTCTGGCTAACCGGCCGGTGCGGCGGGGGCTCCAGGCCCGCCGGCGGGCGGGCCCCCGCCCGGCCCCCCGCCCTTGCTGGGCGCATGGCCCTGGCCCGGCTTTCCCCGGTGGACGGACAGGCTGGCCTTGACCGCGTTGGCCATGGTCCCGTTGGCCGCGCCGGTCACCACCGTTTCCCCGGCGCGCAGACCGGAGACGATCTGTGCCTGCGTCGAGTTCACGAGTCCGACCCGCACCTGGCGCGCGGTCACGACCCCTCCCGAGAGGACCTCGACCTCGGCGCCCGAGGACTGCTGGATCACGGCCTCCACCGGCACGAGCAGGGCGTTGGCCGCCTTGGCCGTGACGATCTGGGCGTTGGCGGTCATCCCCGGCAGCAGGGTTCCGCGTCCGTCGACCAGCACCGACACATCGAAGGTGGCAAGGCCGCCGTTTGAACTGCCGACGGTGTTCACGGCCACCACCGACCCCGCAAAGGACTTTCCAGAGATGCCGGGGGTGGTGATGCGCACGCTCTGGCCCTTGTGGACATGGCTGATCTGCAACTCACTTACGGGCAGTGTCAGGGACATGGTCGTGGGGGAATAGACCTTGGCGATGGAGGCGCCCGAGGCAACCGTCGCGCCGGGCGCCACCGCGACGGATGAAACGACCCCGGAAAGCGGGGCGCGCACGACGAGGTCGGCCTGCTGTTGCTGCAGGGCGCTCAGGGAGGCCTCGTCCTGTTGCAGGGTGAGTTCATCGGCGGTGATCGTCGCGGCCGCCGTGCCGCCCCCCAG
>JAJZWQ010000262.1 GCA_021846605.1 Bacillota bacterium
CAAGGTGGAATGTGGCTGGCCGACTGCCTGGGGGAGAGCCGTGTGAGGGAGAACCTCAAGCACGGTTCGGAAAGAGGGCATTGGAAACGGGGCCGTCCTTGGCCGCCGCGCCAGTGCCCTACTTTACCTCGTCGGCGCCTTGTAGGAGGAGCCGACAAACCACCTCAAGCGGCTGGGGCACAACGGCCTCGGTCGTACGTCCGGATTCTGTGGGAGGCTGGTGGTGAAACTCCACCGGCCTACCCGGCGAGGTGCAATCCCTCCGGCCTACCCGGCCGCCATCACCGGCCCAAAGGCCTTGCCGCTGAACCCCTCGGCACCCACCCCGCCGAGCGATGGCCTTTCGCCGCGGCCGCTCGGTAACGACAAACTAAGCGGTATTGTACCTAACTGGGTGGCATGCGGTTCCCCGGGCTCGGTAGCCATGCGGCGCCCCCGCGGCCGGTCAGGCCGCGGGTCCCCCGTCCCACTCGGCCACCGCCGCCGCGGTCTCCTCCCACAGCCGGCGCGCGTCGGCCGGGTCCACCGGGGGCTGGGGGCGGGCCGGGCGGCGGTCCACGAAGTACTGGCCGCTGAAGCCTCCAGCCTGGGGGGCGTCGGCCAACCAAACCAGGGTGTCGGCCCCCTGTTCCGGCCGCCGCGCCAGGAGGGCCGCCAGAGACATCGCCCCGGCGGCCAACCCGCCATTGTTCTTGCCAAAGCCCGTGGCCACAAAGCCGGGATGGAAGCAGTTCGCGGTCACGCCGCTCCCCCCCAGGCGCCGCGCCAATTCGGCGGTGAAGAGGATGTTGGCCAGTTTGGACTGCCCGTAGC
This sequence comes from Bacillota bacterium, assembly GCA_021846605.1. Next base: position 814 of record JAJZWQ010000262.1, read on the forward strand.
GTTGGAATCCGCGGTAGCGCCCCTCGGCCCGCATGTCGCCCCATGGGATGGCGGCGCCCCGGTGGGCGGCGGACGAGGTGGTGATGACGCGCGCGGGCGCGCTCTCCCTGATGCGGTCGAGGAGGAGGGTCGTGAGCAGGAATGGGGCCAGGTGGTTCAGCGCCCAGGTGAGCTCGAACCCGTCGGGGCTGAGTTGCCGCGCCGTGTAGAAGGCGCCCGCGTTGTTGGCCAGCACGTCGAGGCGCGCATACCGGGAGAGGACATCCTCGGCCAGGTGCCGCACCTGGGCCAGAGAGGAGAGGTCGGCCGTGAGGACGTCGACCTCCGTCCCGGACCCTCCGGCGGCCGTGATCCGGGCGACGGCGCTCTCGGCGCGCGCCGCGCTCCGCGCCACGATGGCCAGGCGAGCCCCCCTGGCGGCCAGGGCCTCGGCGGCCGCCAGACCGATCCCACCGGTCGCGCCCGTGATCAGGACCCGCTTGCCGCGGACGCCCGGCCAGGACTCTTCCATACTTGGGCACCCCCCACCGCTTGGCGGGTTGGAACGCGCGCGATACTGTCCGGGCGTGGTCTTCCCCGGCGCACGCCCCAATCCCAACCGTGCCGTTTCGGCACCGGGGCCCGCCGCCCTCTTGTGGGTCGGGGGGACGATCCCCCGGACGCCAACCTGGGCCCCAGGCCGCGGGGGCCGGGGTCGTCGCTGCGGTCCGTCGTTGGTGGACAGCGCCGGGCCGTCGGGGCCCCACCGTGATGGCGTCAGATCGCCACTGGCCACAACCACGGCTTGGGGGCGGCCTGTGGTAGACAGGTTCCCTGCGAACCACCCAAAGTGGGTACTCCAACATGGAGGGATCAACGGTGAACGGCCGGATGTCGCGCCGTGGCTTCCTGCGCGGTCTGGGGGCTGGCGCCGTCGTTCTGGGTGGTGGGTAGACGCTCTCCGGGTGTGCCGGGGTGGGCGGGGCGAAGGCTGGCCGGTGGCGGAGATCGCCGCCATGCGGCCCGAGGGCGTGGTGATCTCCCCCGGACCCGGGCGCCCCGAGGACGCTGGCGTCTCAGTCGACCTGGTGCGCGCGTTGGGGGCGGAGGTGCCGGTCCGCGGCGTCTGTCTGGGGCATCAGGCGATCGCCTGCGCGTACGGGGGCCGGGTGGTGCTGGCCCCGACCCTGATGCACGGCAAGACCTCGGAGGTGCGGCACGGCGGGGCCCAATCCCTTCGTCGCCACGCGGTACCACTCGCTGTGCGTCGAACGGCCGGGTCTGCCGCAGGCGCTGGAGATCACCTCGGAAACCGCCGACGGCGTGATCATGGGCATCCGCCACCGGCGGCACCCGGTCGAAGGGGTGCAGTTCCACCCGGACCATCCTGACGGTCCACGGCAAGCGCATGCTGGCGAACTTCCTGGCCGGGGTGGCGGCGGAACGGGGGGATGTGGGCGATGCAGGAAACCCTGGACCGACTGACGCGGGGCACTGACCTCACCGCCGAAGAGGCCGAGGCGGCCATGCGGACGATCTTCGCCGGCGAGGCCACGCCGGCGCACGGCGCCTTCCTCATGGGCCTCCGGCTCAAGGGGGAGACCGTCGAGGAGATCCTGGGCTGCGCGCGGGGTATGCGGGCCTTTGCCACCACGGTGATCAGCGGTCACCCGCTCCTGGTGGACACCTGCGGCACGGGGGGCGACGGATCCGGGACCTTCAACATCTCGACCACCGCAGCCTTCGTGGTCGCCGGCGCCGGGCTGCCGGTCGCCAAGCATGGCAACCGCGCGGCCTCCAGCCGCGCGGGCAGCGCCGAGGCCTGCCGCCACGACGGCGTCGACGTGGCTTCGGGGGTGGAGGTCGCAGGCGCCAAGGACGGGGAGCGCATCCGCCGCTTCTGCGCGGCGGCGCGGGCATGGGAGGTGGGCGGCGATGGCTGATGCCGCTGTGGCGGTGGGGCGCCGACTGGATCCCGTCGGATCCCGAGATCGACTTCCGGGCGCTCTTGCCGAGTTCGGCACCCTTCTGACGGGGCGACGCACCTATCAGCAGGTCGACCTGTCCGCGCCGCCGTTCAAGGGCCAGCGGATCGTGGTGTTCTCCCGGACCCTCCGCGCGGAGGACTGCCCCGGCGTCACCGTCGTGTCCGCG
>JAJZWQ010000050.1 GCA_021846605.1 Bacillota bacterium
CCTGTTGCCTACAGCCCCGCAAGGGGTCAATACAAGGCCGAAAGGGGCGAAAACCTGGTCGGGCGGACGGTGTGGAAGGCCGAGCGATCGGTTTGTACACATTTTTCTAACCAGGACGGGGTGTGGTGTCAACCGTTGCCCGATTTGCCTGACAAACCGGGACTTGCGTCGTTCGTGCCGCCCCAATCCGGGACCAAGGTGAGCCTATCCCGGTCATGTGGACAGCCCAAGGCCCAAGGTTGGAATGCCCAGCCGGTGGGAGGAAGATCCACATGCCGAAGACGAAGCCGCCGTATCCGAGGGAGTTCCGCACTCGAGCCGTTGGCTTGGTCCGCAAGACGGGAAGACGGTCGAGGAGGTCCAAAACGATCTGGGCGTCGCGGGTCCAACGCTGCGCAACTGGAATCCGGCAGGCTGAGGCCGACGCAGGGAAAGGGCGGCCCGGCGCCCTGACGACGCAAGAGAAAATCGAACTGCACGAGCTCAAGCGGGAGAAGCGCATCTTGCGAAAAGGGCGGGACATCCGATCACAAGCCGCAGCCTTCTTCGCCAGGGAGAGCGGCTCGGTTGGAGGTCTGCGGTGCGCTGTTGCACCTGCAGGGCCATTCGCCGGGCGCGGACGCCGAGGTGGCTTGGTGCAATGCCCACGGGGTGCCGGTCTTTGAGTCCATGGCGACGGTGACGCAGTGGTTGGGCGAAAGGGCCGTGGGGGGTAGCGCGATGCCTTCTTGCGGGCGGAGGCAACGGCACGCCCGCCGGTTCCGTGGCGACGGCTGCGGGGGCGGCCGGGGGGTTGGATCCCCGGCCGCCCCGATACGGTTCACACCCCAGGGGTGACGGCGGCCGTCGATGGCCCACGGGTTGGGAATGCCTTCGCGATGCTCTGCTGCTGCTTGAGTTGCGCCGGGGCGGCGGCTTCGATGGCGTTGATCTGCTGGGCCATGCCGCGGAAGCCCGCCTGCACGCTGACCGTGCGGTTCTGAATGCGCGACCACCAGCTACCCATGATAGTCGTCGCCTGGCTGCCGTCATATAAGAAGAAGGACTGTGGCACCTCGTAGCCGCCCAACGCTGCCTCACGGTAGTATTGTAGGTTCTTGCCCTTGAATGGCGGCGCTGCTTGTTGTAGCACGGTTTCCCATTCTGGCCACAGGGAGATTAACGCCGGCTCGGTCAGGATCGTATGCATCACAAAGCGCGTCCATGTCGGGTCGGTGCTCACCCAGCGCAGCAATTCCCACGCGGCTTCCGGGGTCTTGGTGCGAGCGTCAATCGCGAGAAAATCGCTATTGACCATAACGGCACGCTGTATCGGCCACTTGGGCTGGGGCAAGATGTTCCACTTGAACTTCGTACCAAGCGCCGTCGCTTCCCAGAGCGTATCCCATCCGCCGCAGACCGCAAACACATCCTTGCCTGCCACCAGGCCCCCCACCTGATCCCGTGTAGGCGAGACGGCCCCACTCTGGATGGCGCCAAACAGCCAGGAACCGGCTTTGACGCAAGCGGTACTGTCGATGGTGCAACGGGTGTGGTCGGCGTTGAACACCGCCCCCCCCCAGCCGTGCATGAGGTAGTCGATGTTGACAAACCAGTTATCCAACGAAGCGCCGTAGATGGTTTGCGTGCCCTGTCGTCGCGCACATTGCTGCCAGAGGGCCAGCGCCTCGCTATAGGTCCAGTTGGGGCTCGGATAGCTCAGGCCGAACGTATCCAGCATGTCCTGCCGATACACCATGACCTCTGGGCCATCGTAGGCGGGCAGCCCTAGCAGCTTGCCCTTCAGCGTCAGGGCCTTGATGCGTCCGGACGACCACAATGACGTAGAGATGTTGTCGCGGCGCAAGTAGGGATCCAGCGGCAGCATCATTCCGGAGTCCATCCAGGTTGGCAGGTCCGTGCAGCAGTCGTTGAAGACGTCTACAAAGCCGCTACCTGCAATTGCCGCAGTGATTTGCGCCGCTGCCTGGGATTCCGTGGATGCGACCACTTTTACGTGGATGCCATGGTGTTTTGCTTCAAAGTGCTCTTGGATCACCTGCTGTACCAATCCCAGGGCGGACTTGTTCCACGGTCCCTGCCAGTTCGGAGCGAAACTGACCACCGTGCCAGTGAAACGAGCCTTTGGGGCCCCGTTGCCGGTACCGACCGAACCGCAACCGGCAAGCACACCGATCCCTGCCGCCACTCCGGCGGTGTGCACCAACACGCGCCTTCGCCCGCTAAGCATTCACAAACCCCCTCTTTGGATACGTCTTGCTGCTACGAACGCCACGAAGGCGGCCTTCGACGCAGCGCTGCCGAAGCCCTCTCAGTTCTCAACCCGTGAGCCCAGCCCGGTTATGTGGACAGCCCCAGATTAAGGTTGGCAGGCCCTTCCAGTTGGAGGAAGATCCACGTGCCAAAGACGGAGCCGCCGTATCCGAGGGAGTTCCGCACCCGAGCCGTTGATTTGGTCCGCAAGACGGGAAGACGGTCGAGGAGGTCCAAAACGATCTGGCGTCGCGGGTCAAACGCTGCGCAACTGGATCCCGTCAGGCTGAGGCCGACGCAGGGAAAGGGCGGCCCGGGGACCTGACGACGCCGGAGAAGATCGAGATCCACGAGCTCAAGCGGGAGAACCGCATCTTGCGACAAGAGCGGAACATCCCAAAAAGGCGCAGCCTTCTTCGCCAGGGAGAGCACAACCCGGTGAAGTGCTTCCGGTTTGTCGACGCGGAGAAGGACGGCCACTCGATCGCCATGCTCTTCCGGGTCCTGCAGGTCGCCCGTGCCGGGTACGACGCCTGAAGGCAGCGCCACGCGGCACAGGAGGCATGGTTCAAGGAAGCGATCGGCGAGATCCATGCCACAAGCCGTGGCACGTGCGGCACGCCACGGATCCATGCCACCCTGGCCCGATGGGGGGTCCACATTGACCAGAAGCGCGTGGCCCGGCTCATGGCGGAGTTGGGTGTGTCGGGACAGCGTCGGCCGCGGCGCGTCCACACGACGGTCGTCGATGCCGCGACCACACCGGCGCCGAACCTGGTCGACCGGGACTTCACGCCGGAGACGGTCCATCGGCTGTGGGTGGCCGGCATTACCTATATCGGCACCCAGAGGCGGGTGACCCCGCCCCGCCCCGGCCGTCCGGCGTGCCCACCGGACGGCGCGTTGGGCCTACGGAGGCCATGCCCGTCAACGCCGGGCATGGCCTCCGCCCCGTCGGGGGTGCCTGCGGCCTTTCGGGTTCTGCGGAGCACCTTCCCGCACGACCGCACAGGCACGCGCGCCGTAGACGGCCAGGGGACGGCGCCCGCCGGTCAGACGGGCAGCTTCTGGCCGCAGGCGCCGCAGTAGGTCCAGCCGCCATCCGCGAGCTTGCCGCCGCAAAACGGGCAGAAGCGCACCGCCCCGTGGACGGTCGCCGCGCGCCGCCGCCTGCCGGACACCTCCCCACCGCCGTGGCCGGAATCCGCGCGGCCAAGGCGGATGCGCGTGCCGCTGCGACCGGCCCGGTCGGTGACGATGTGGCCGAGATCGGCAAGGGCCTTGAGGTGGTACGTGATCGTGGTCGTCTTGGCGCCCAGGGCGAGCGCGAGGCGGTCGGACGTGGTGAGCACCTCGCCGCCGGCGTCGCGTATTGCGTCGGCCAGGTGCGCGCGCAGGCGATGGCGCAGGGCCTGCGCCGCATCGGGTGGCGGCGGGGCGGCCGGGGCCGGCAGCGAAAGCGTCGTTCCTTTCAGGCCGGCGCGCACCTTCACCAGGTGCCCGTCGGCGCAAAGGGCTGCCAGGTGGTCGCGAAACGTCTTCACGGACATGCCCAGCCGCTCGGCAACCCCGCCGGCGGTGATGGTCGCCTCGCCGCCGGCCGCCTGCAGATCCTTGACCAGGGTCTCAAGAATGCGCGTGCGCGCCTCCGCCATCGGCGGATCCTCGCGGTCGCTGCTTGCCACGGTGTGCCCCCACATTTCAGAGCGAAGTTTGGATTCAGGACTCGAATGTAACGGAAGACGAAACCCCAAGCAAGGTCTGCGTGTTATCCGGATGCCCCATATTTGCAGTCGTTATGCGGCGCGGTCCCTTCCGAATGCGGGCAGGGCTTGCGGGGTCGGGCGGTGGTCCCTCCTGCGATGACCGCCACCCGGCCGTGCAAGCGGGACACCGGCACCAGCCCACGCCACCCGTGGCCAAAACCCCAGAGGGTTTTCGAACGGTCCAGGGGTGAGGCACCGGCATTGGGAATCCTCCGGACGGGCCAACGGCGTCGAACTGCGGAACGTGCCGCGTTCCCAGGCCGTCGTCCGCCGTTGCCGCGCCAGCGCACCGGGGATTTCGACGCGCCGCGCCCACCTGCGGGTATCCCGGGCGGTGCGGCATCGGGGCGGCCCTTCCCCGTACGCCCCCGGAAGTGGGCGGCGGCGCGTTTCGCAAGCCCAGGGCGTGGGCGTTTGCTTGGGCGGCCGTGCCGCCGGCGGGGTCGCGCGGGGGCCCGATGGGCGGGGCGTTGGTGCTTTCCGTCGACGTCGACCACGGATCCGCGTACGGTGGTGCGCCCGCGCACCTCAGGCAAACAGCAGGGCGGCAAAGCGCGCGGACGCCCGCCGCGTCCGATACAGCCGCACCGCGGTCGGCACCGCCTCTAACGCGCCATCCTCCATGCTCGCCCGCAGCAGGCTTGCGTCCACCGGCGGCAGACTGCCGTCCGCGGCGGTCAGTTCCAGCATGTCCTGCAACCAACGGCGGATCTCAATCGCGCCGCGTAGCTGGAAGGCCTCGACGCCGTACGCGCCGACGGCCGTCGCCAGCAGCCGAGGCGGATCGTCCATGGCGGCCAGTGCGGCACGCAGGGCGGCCACCTGGGATTCAGACGGCGGGGTGGATGCCAACCGCCCGGCCAGCCGATGGCCTTCCCGCCGTCCAGCGACGGGAAGGTCCAGATCGTAGAGTGCGGCGCCCCCGTCGCGTCCCAGGGACCGGAAGCCGAGCCGCTCGGCCGCGGGGGCCACGTCGGCCTGGGAGGCCCACACCACACGCCGCAAACCGGCCAGATCGGCGGAACCGCGGCCAATAAATCCACAGGGCAGGCCGCCGGCCCGTTCCGGATCCCGCGGGCTGAGGCAGAACTGCAGGGCGTCCGCGTCGCGCGCCCCGTCGCCGTAGGCGCGAAGGGCGGGCCCCACCAGGGCGTGCCCATCCAGGGCCGACCGCGCACCGTCGGCCAGCGCCACGCGGCGGGCACAGGCCGCGCAGGACCGGCCCGCCGGCCGCACCACCACCCCGACGTCGGTCATGGCCACCACCAACCCGCCGCTCCCCTGCCAGGGGCCGGCAGCCGACGAGGCCAACCGCGTCGGTGCCTGGGCCGCCGAAGGAACCGAAACGTCCCCGACGGCGTCGGGAAGCGGCGGCCACCAGCGCGCGGCCTGGACCACAGACTCCCGCCACGCCACCGCGGGGTCCCCCCCGCGCCCGATACCGACGGCGCGCAGGCGCCAGTGGCGGACCGCCCAGGGCCGCCAGCGGCGAACCTCCCCGCCGAGGTGCTCGGCCACCGCGAGATCCAGGTGGTGACCGCCGGCACCGCGCACCACGAAGGGCAGCCGCTCCAACCGCGACCAGTGCGCCCTCACCTGCGCGCCGCCCAGGATCTGCGACAGGGAATGGCGGTCGCACGGACCCAGCACCGCGGCAGCCGCGACCACGGTGTCCATGGTGCCGGCCTGACCCACCCCGGCGCGCCACGCCAGGCGACGGGAGCCGGGGTGCAGCCATTGTTCCACCAGCAGCGACACGACGGCCGCCTCGCGATCCCAGGCGGCACGGGGCGCGTCCGGTTCTTCCAACCGGCTGGCCGCGCGCGCCAGCATCCGGGGATTGCCGGCGGAGGCCGCGTGCACCACGGCCGCGTCCAACCGTACCCCGTCCCGCTCCACCAGTCGCTGGGCATGGCAGGGTTCAAGCCCGGAGAGGGTGCGGCGCTCCGCGGCCACACCGGCGGGCAGCGCCTCCCGCCAGAGCCCGGGACGCTGCTGGCGGGCCGCCCAAACGGCGCAGACGCCGACATCCAGCGGCCGCAGCACGTTGGCCAGGACGGCGGCCTCGGCGTCCATCAACTGATCGGCGTCGTCCACCGCCACCAGCAGCGGACGGTTCCAGGGCCAGCCCGCCATCTGAATGCCGGAGGCCAAGGACGGCGGTGTCGCGAGCACCGGCACCCCCAGGCTGTGGCGCAGGTCGTACGCCAGTTCCTGCAGCGCCAGCGCCACCCGGTTCGGCCGTGCCGCGCCTTCGATATGCAGCACGGGGAGCGACCGGTAGCGGGCCTGATGCACCAGGACCCGCAGCAGGGCGGACTTGCCCACGCCCTCGGCACCCTGCAGCCAGACGTGGCGCGAGGGCGCGTTCTGCACCCCGCTCAGGGCGGCGTCCAACTGGGCCCGCTCACGTTTCCGACCGACAAACCGGGCGCGCTCCACTTCCCACAGGACCTGGCCAAGCGTTCTCCCCCGATCGCCGCCGCCCACCCGCCTCAGCCCCCTGGTCCATTACCAGGCACCGCCCGGCCCTGGCGCGACCGGCAGATGGACGGGTTCCGGGCGGCATTCGGCGGAAACCGACCCGGTCGCCGTCGAGGCGCTGCGGGCTCCCGACCCGCGGTGCGGCCTCCTAAACCCGGCCGCTGCCGACCGGGTCCTGGCACAGCAGACCGCGCTGCCGCCGCAGCGATGCCCGCACCTCCGCCTCCTCCCGGTTGAGGAAGGCGGCCGCGGCCGTCGCCGACCAGCCGCGTCCGGAGACAAGCCTCCAGACGGCGGTGTCGTCCGCCTCTCCCCAGGGTCGTTGACGCGCCACCCGGCGCTCGTACGGGACCACGCCCATCGCGGCCAACCGGCGGCGCGTCTCCCTGGCCAGCCGGCCCCCCGCGGCGAACCCCTCAAGGGCCGCGCACTTCATCGCCTCGGACAGGTGCGGCGGGCCGCCGCAGACGCCGTCGCCCTCCGGGACCGGTAGCGCCCCCATCGCCATCACCCGCAACGGCCCTACGCCGGGGCGGGCGGTCCGCCCTCCGTCAGACCGGCCTGGATTGCGCTCCCATTCAGGCGGCATTGACGTCCAGATGACCCAAGCCTCATGGGCCGGTCGGCACACCTTCGACCCAGGCCCGCCACGGCCGAGGGGCGGGGCGGCCAGCCGGCCCCCCGCCCCTCGCGGTTCCACGCCGCAGCACTCGGTCGCCGCCTGCCCCGCCTACCGGGAGCGGGCGACGCGCCGCCGTGCCAGAAGCCCCCACCCAAGCGCCATCGCCAGCAGGCCGCCGGCCGGTACCAGCGGCGAACCGCCGGTCTTGGGCAGCGCCGCTTTGCCGCCGGCGGTCGATGTCTTGGCCGGGGCGCTGGACGCGGCGCCGGCCGGGGCACTGGTCGAAAGCATCACCTCGTGCACCGCCACCCCGGGGCTGCCCCCGATGCGCAGGTCCGCGTTGTTGTTCTCCTTCTGCTGGAAGGACACTTGGGTCAGCTTCCAGGTCACCTGCTTCCACTGCGCACTGCCGCCCAGGGTGACCGACGCCGTGCCCCCGTAGGCGCCGTTGACCGGTGCGCTGGCGATCGTCGAGTCGTAGTTATACATGACCTGGCCCTTGGCGGGCGAGTCGTAGTAGTCCACCGTCAGATACAGCGTGCTGGGCTTGGCGGTGACAAGCGTCGACGACGGATTCACCTGCAAGTAGATATAAGTCACCGGGTTCCCTGCGGAGGCCGTATTCTTGGCAAACACGTCCGCGCCCTTGCCGCCCACGGTGGACGACGAAAAGAGGCTGTCGCCCTGATGGGCACCGACCACCGTCATTCCGGAACACGACGCCGTGGAACCGAGAACACAGGACGCGCTCGTCGACGCCGCGGCGGCCGGCGCGGCAAACAGCAGCGCCGTTGCCGCACCCGCGACCAGTGCGGCCGCGGCTCCCCAGGGTCCCCTGCGGGACACGATCACGCTCTCCACCCCCGATCCCGGTGGCGGTCACCGACGCGGTCGGGCCGAACCGGTAATCCAAGGATTCGCAATCGTGGAAGGCCGTTCCTGCACCGGAAGGTACGCAGCCAAGCAAGATTTTAGCGGCAACCGGGCCCGGCGGACCGGAGAAACCGTCGCGAAAAGCCGACGCTCACGCCTCGAGCCACGGGCGCAGTTCGCCAGGATCCACCACCAACAACCCGTCTTCGGTCCAGCGCAGCGCGCCCGCCTCGCGCAGCTGGCGGAGCGTCCGGGTCACCGTCTCGCGCGAAACACCGATCAACTGGCCGATCTCGCGATGCGTCAAGGGTATGTCGACGGTCAGGCGGCCGTTGGCGTCGGTGCGCCCGTGCTCGCGGGCGAGCTGCAGCAACGCCGAAACCACGCGCCCGGTCGCACTGCGCAGCGCCAGGTCATACATCCGGCCCTGCGCCCACAGCAGCCGGCGCGCCAACTGCTGGAGCAATCCCCAGGCCAGATCCCCATAGGATTGCGTCAGCCGCGCCACATCCGCGTTGCGAATGCTGCCGATCTCCGCGGCCGTCAGCGTTTGCGCCGACGCGGGATAGGGCACGCCGTCGAGGAAACCGACCACCGCCAGCAGGCCGCCGGCGTGCAATACCTGCAGGGTCTGCTCATGGCCGTCGCGTGTATCGCGGAAGACCCGTACCCGGCCGCGCAGCACGAAGTGGAAGCTTTCGGCCTCCTCGCCCTCGGCAAACACGAACATGTCCTGCCGATAGTGCCGCACGGTGGTCGCGGCCGCCAACGCCTGACGCGTGGCGGCCGACACGCCCTCAAACAGGGGTACGGCCTCCAGGTCCTCCACCGCACAGGCCATAACGGTCCCCCCAGCTTCGACCCGAATCAGGCGCCGCCCGCCGCCAGCCCCGCGGCGAAGGCTCGCTCCATGTCCCCGAGCAGCGGCCGCAGCGGGCGGCCGGCCTCGGCCAAGAGCGGCAGCACGACATCGTTCTCCTTGTCGGCATGCACCCGAAACACCCCGAGGGCCGCCGCCGCGGCCAGCGCCACCGGCAGGCCCGCCGGCGGACCCGGGGCCGCGGCCTCCAATGCGTCCACCTGCGTGCCGAGGCTGCGGTGCTCAAGCTCCAGGGCCGTCACCAGCGCCGGCGCCAGCGGCACGGTCGCTGCGTAGATCGTCGACTCCTCCGCCGCCGCGTGCACCAGCACCTCGCCACGCCAGTATGCCACGAGAGCCGCGAGGGCGGCGGCCCGCTCCTTTGGATCGGACGCCGCGACCACCGCCTCCGTGCGCCGCGCCAGGGTATCCGCCATCGCCGCGTGGTGCGTGCGCACCGCCGTGATCACCGCCTGGGCCTCCGCCGCCGTCTCCGCCATGGGTCATCCCCCCCGCACCGTTGCCCGTCGCATCGCCGCCGCACCGAGTCGGGCGGCGCGGCGGCGCCATCCGCCCCGCCGCCAAAACGTCCGTGGGTCCGGGGTCAGGAAGCGGCGCGGCGGCCGATGCGCACCCGCCATACCTCAGGGCCGCGCTCCACATACTCCCAGTCGAACACCCCGGGCCGCTCCATCTGGAACTCATAGTGCAACGGCTTGGGGTCGTGGTCATTGATCAGCAGCATGGACTCCCCCACGCCCAGCCCGTCAAAGGTCGCGTGAATCGTCGCGTGCTTGTCGCGTGGCGGCAGTGGCCGCACATCCAACTCCGCCGCAAACCCGTCCCCCATCGTGGTCGCCCCTTTCGCGTCGCCCGCACCGTCGCGGCCGACGCAAGCCAGCGTACCCGTCCCCGCCGCCCTGCGGCGGTGACGCCGCTCACCCACCGCGGGTGCCAACGGCCACGGCCGCGGCAGGAGAAACCCGCCGGTCGTGCTATCTATTCGGTTAGATGCGGCGGGGGCCACGCTTGGCGGAGCCGCCGTATGGCAAGGGAGGCGGACGCATGAGTCGGTTGCGGGTGGGGTTTATCGGCACGGGTCGCAAGCCCGAGCGCCCCGGGCCACAGGGATTCGGCATGGCGCACCAGCACGCCCAGGGGTACGCGGATTGCGCATCGGAGTGCCAGGTCGCGGCGTGCGCGGACATCGTGCCGGAAAACGCCGAGGCCTTTGCAAAGCAGTGGGGCGTACCGTCGGGCAGTGTCTATACGCGGGCCGAGGACATGCTGGCCGCGGAACACCTCGACCTGGTCAGCATCCCCGTGTGGCCGCGGCTCCACCGGCCGTTGGTGCTGCAGGCAGCCGAGGCCGGCGTGCGCGCCATCTTCTGCGAAAAGCCCATGGCGGATACCTGGGAGGCATGCCGCAGCATGGCCGCGGAGTGCGAGCGGCGCGGCGTACGGCTGGCCTTCAACCACCAGCGGCGCTTTGGCCGCCCCTTCCGCGGCGCCAAAGAAATCCTCGATTCCGGCCGCATCGGCCAGCTGGTCCGCGTGGAGTTCGGTACCGGCAACCTGTATGACTACGGCTCGCACAGCTTCGACCTCTCCTGCTACTTCGCCGGGGAGCAGGCCGCCCGCTGGGTCATCGCCCAAATCGACTACCGCACCGAGCGGGTGGTGTTCGGCACGCACAACGAAAACCAGGCGTACGTGCTGTGGCAGTATCCCGACGGGGTCTACGGCGTGGCCTCTACGGGCGAGGGGGCCGACCTCATCGGTTGCCACAACCGCCTCGTCGGCAGCGAGGGTGAAATCGAAATCGGGCGGCGGGGCAAGGGCATGCCCGTGCTGCGCCACCGCCGCTTCGACGGCGGCGGTTGGCAGGCCGTGGACTGCGGCGCGGAGGGCGTGCACGGACCTGGCTACGTGGAACGCGCGGTTGCGGACGTGGTCGCCGCGCTGCGCGAGGATCGGGAAACCGAACTGTGCGCCCGCAACGCCCTGCATGGCGCGGAACTGATCTTCGCCAGCTGGGAATCGGCGCGCCGCCGCGCCCGCATCGACCTCCCGCTGACGATCGACGACAATCCGCTGGAGGCCATGGTCGCGGCCGGCGAACTCCGGCCCCAGCCAGCCGCAAGCGTCTGAAGGCCGGCGCAGGCGGTCCCCCGACACCGTCGGGGGCACCGCCGCGCGGGTCGGCACTCAGGCCGGCAGCCCGCGGGAGCCGATCTGGACCACGGTCGCCGGCGTGAACCCGCCAACCTGGTCGAAGTCGGCCTGGATCGTACCGCGGCCATGGAATGGGGCGTTGTTCGCGCACGCATACAACCCCACCCAGGCGCCGGCCAGGTCGACGGTCACCGGGGCGCCGGCCGGGGTAAAGCGCTTGCCGTCGGGTGACGAATACGCCTGCCACGTGCGGCCGGACCGCTGCAGCCGCAGCCAAAGGGGCCGCAGCAGCACGTTGGCGTGCGCGCCGGGCGGTTTGCGCGTCACGGCGCTTGCGGCCGGGGCGGCCGCAACCTCCCGGGCCGTCGTCTGCGCGGCGAGCGGCCGGTAGACCACTCCCACGCCCTGGGCGGCCGTCACGGACACCAGGACCATGGGCGCGTCGTCGCTCAGGTCGCCGCGGACCATCAGGCCGGCCGCCGCAAACGGGCTCAGCTGCGGGCAGGTCGCGTTGCGCAGGGCCGTGAGGCGACAGGTGAAGACGGCCGGCGTCTGCCGCGCCATCGCGCCCGCAAAGCCACAGTTGTCATGGATCCCGAAAACGGACGCCCCGTCGCCCACCAGGCGGTAGGCCCCGGCGGTACCGCGCGTCAACAGCCCCGCATCCGCCCGCGACGCCACCCCAAGACCACTGCGGGTCGGCGCGGCAAACGTATAGGCGCCGCCCGCCCGCCCTGCCGCCGCCAACTGCCCGGCCACCGCCCGCACCGTACCCACGGCGGCCTTGCCGCGCCGCTCGATCGCATCGACCTGGAGATCGGCCGCCCCAAAGGCCGTACGCACACTGCTTTCGGTCCGGGTGAACAGCTTGGAAAGCCAGCCGCCCACGGCCGCGGTCGCCACGGCGTTGTTGTAGCGGTAATACTGCGGGGCCAGGGCGTAGCCATGCACCGCCGCGTCGGCAAACCACTGCAACTGCTTGCCGCGCAGGGGCGGGGCGATCTGTTGCACCGCCTGCACCCAGTAGTCCCACAGATCCACCCGGGCCGGGGTCAGCAACTGGATCTTGATATTGAAGGTGTTCCAAAACTTCCCCAGACTCGCCCAGCGCACCACCGACCAGGCCGCGTCGGGATGTTTGGACTGCGCGCTCACCCCGAAGAAGTCGTCGTTGCCCAGGGTGGTCCTGCCCGCCGGAAAGACGGGGAACGGCAGGATGTCCCATTTCAGACCCTGATACCCGAGCACCTTCTGCAACAGCGTCCAGGAGCCGATCGGCTCCATGGCCAGCAACCCCTTGGGCATCAACTGCCAGAACATCGGCGTCGAGATGTTCGCGCATATCTGCGGCCAATACAGTTGGTGAAACATCCACCGGCCGGCGGCGACCGATCCCGAGGATCCCAGGGTGCTGCGGGTGCCGCTGCGGTTCATCACCGATCCGCCGAAGGCGTTGAACACCCAACCGGCGCCGTTGCCCAGGGTGTTGTTCCACTGATAGAGCATGCCGCCCCAGCGCTTGTTGCCGCCCACCGTGCCGGTCATCTGCCGACAGACGTCGACAAAGGCCGTTTCGTCCCAGGCGGGGGTCGGATAGGGACGGCCTGCCTGATCAAACAGGCCCTGGTTGTACGCATACACCACGGTGCCGCTGAAGGCGGGGACCGCGTACGTCTGCCCGCCCCGGCGGTAGACATCCAGTTGACCCCGCGACCAGAGGCTGGTGTTGACGGCATCCCGCTTGAAATAGCCGTCCAACGGCCGCAGCAGCCCGTGGTCCACAAACGGCGCATACACCCAGTCCTGGACGACATCCGGACCGCTGCCAGCCAGCAACGCCGCCAGGGTGTGCGTCGTTCCCAGGGAAAACACCGGCCGGATGCGGATGCCCCGGCTGCCGCCGTGGGCCTGGAACTGTGCCAGGGCCTGGGTGACCAATCGGACCGCCGTCTGGCGGTTGCCGCTGGGCATCGCCACCAGGTGGGGCTGGAAGACCACCGTGATCACCGGGTCCTGTGTCTGCGGCCGCGCCGCCGTACCGCAGGCCGAAAGCACCGATCCCACCGCCAGGCCCCCGGCCGCCCCCTGCAGCACCCGCCTGCGCCGCCAACGGCCCGCCATCGCAGGCCCGTCGCCGTATCCGCTCCCCTCGCCCAAACGCGCGCCCCCCATCCGTGCGCGGCGCCGCCGTCCGCAGACGCAGACGACCCACCAGGCATCTAACCGGATAGATATGGAGCCCGCGCGCCCGTTCCTGCCGCCGCGCGCACGATCCTGCGCGCCGGTTGGCGTGGTGCCCGGCCCGACTGCGGCGGCGACGCGCAGCGTCGGACCGAAGGAAGGGGCAGCGTGAACGACCGGTCGTTGGGCGATTCAAGCCAAGGTCGATCACAACGCGGGCGCCCGCCGGGGATGCGGCGCGCCTGGGGAAGGGATGGCGGGCCCCCCATGCATCTTCCGCCCGGTCTTCGAGCTGCGGCGCCTCAGAGGCCGCAGCACTTCTTATACTTCTGCCCGCTGCCGCACGGACAGGGGTCGTTGCGCCCAGGCAGTTCGGCCGCCGCCGCATCCCCCATCGCCGGCCCCTGGCCGGCGCGGAAGCGCGCCGCCGCGAGGCGCGCGGCATCGAGCCCAGGAGCGGGCAGCGGCACCCCCACCCGGCGGCGCGCCTCCGAGGCCACCCCGCAGAGACGATCGTACGCGTAGGCGTAAAACCGGCGGTACGACCCGCAAAAATGGGGCAGCGACGTCGCGGCGTCCCCGCCGGACATCTGCCGGTAGCGCGGACATTCACCGTGACACAGGGGACGCCAGCGGCAATCCAAACAGGCCTTGGGCAGGTTCGGCTTCAGGGTGAGGAAGTGGCCAAAGCGCTCCCCGGCGAGCATCTCCTCCAGACCCATTTCATGGATGTTACCCAAACGCCAGTCGCCTTCGACAAAGAAATCACACGGGTAGCAGTCGCCGTTGTGCTCGAGGACCACGTAGCCGCCGCAGGCCGGGGCCAGCTGGCAGACCTCCGCCGGGACTCCGAGCAGCATCTGCACCGCGTTGTCGAAGAATCGGATCCGCACCCGCTCCGTCCCGGCCTCCAGCCAGGCGTCAAACAGGCCGCAGAGGAAGTCGCCGTAGGCGGCGGCGCCGATGGCGCCCGGCGCCAGACCGCCGTGGGCGATGGCGTCGCTCCCGGGCGCCGCCTCCGCCAGTGGGATGAACTGCAGGTTGTCCAGCCCGAGTCTGACGAGGTAGCGCAGCAGATCGCGCGGCCGGCCGACATTGGACGCCTGCACCACCGTCAGCACGTTGAAGTCGACGCCGGCCCCGCGCAGGTGGTCCAGCCCCTGCAGCACCCGGTGGTGGGTCTCGCGGTCGCCCGCGTCGCGGCGGTAGTGGTCGTGCCACTCCGGCGGGCCGTCCAGGCTGACCCCGACGAGGAAGTCGTGGGCGCGCAGGAACTGGGCCCAGGAGCGGTCGAGCAGGGTGCCGTTGGTTTGGAGGGCGTGCGTCACCCGGGCCCGGGGTGCGAGTTCCCCCTGCCGCTGCAGCATGGACTCATAGAAATCCAGGCCCATCAGGGTCGGCTCGCCACCCTGCCAGGCAAACGACAACTGCGGCCCGTTCCAGGCCAGGTAGGACGTCAAGAAGCGCTCGAACGTCTCCAGGCTGAGGCGCGGCCCGCGTTCCCACGGATACATCCCCTGCTTGGCCAGGTAAAAGCAGTAGCTGCAGCGCAGGTTGCACAGGCTGGACGCCGGCTTGACCAGCACGCCGATCGGCCGGCGGCGCACCGTTTCGGACGCGGCGTCGCGGATCGCGCCGACGGGCACGCCTATCCCCCCTGTCGGTCTCCACGGTGCCCGCAACGCACGGGCACCGCCAAGCCGCTGCGCCCCGCACCACACCGCAGGGTTCGCATGGCCCCAGCCTATCCCCCTTTGGGCGGATGATGCAGCGTACCAATGGACCCTGCGCGACCGTCCGTTTGGCCAGTCCACGCCGGTGGCGCCACATCGATGCGTTCCAGCTGCCGTCCATCGCCCAGGGCGGCGTTGGCCGCTTCCAGCATGCCGCCGCCCGCCAACACGCAGACGGCTTCCAGGCCGCGGGCCTCTGCGAGGGCCTCGCCCATCGCACGGCGCACGGAGGCCGCCGTGGCCGCCCGTGCGACCGCGTGGTAGCGCTCGCGCACCTCCGGTGTGGTTGCGGCGACGTGCCGCACCAGGGCCGCGCCGCACACCTCCTGGGGGCGCAGCGGACGCACGGAGTCCTTGAGCGTGGCGATCACCGCCCGATCCAGTTCAACCGGCCCCCAGGCATCGCCGCGGATCCAATCCTCCAGACGGGCAAAGACGTCGAGGGTGCGAACCACATGGGGGTCCTGCCAGGACAGCAGTGCGAGTTCGCCCGCCAGCGCGTCGTAGGCGCAGGCCCCTCCGTAGGCCGTGCCGCGGAAGCGGATCTCAGGCCGCACATACTCTGCCGTTGCCAGTTGCGCCCCCACCGCCACAAGGGGCGCGTCCGGGTGGGCCTGAGGCGGGGCCGGCAGGACATGGGCGCAGTACGCAACCGTCACCGGCGCCACCAGCCCCTGGCGCAACGGACCGAGGCCGGCGGCCGACGGCGCCCCGCCCGAAGGCAGCCCGGCGCCGCCCCAGCGTTCGACGGCCTGCGTCAGGGCCCGAAGGGGGGCTGCGCCGCCCACGAAGCTGACCGCCGCCGGCCCGGCAGCCGCCACCGCGTCCCGCACCGCGCCGACGGCTGCCGCCAACGACTCCGCCCGTTCGTCGAACGCAGCGTCCCACCCCTCCAGGCGGCGCAGGGCGGGCAGACCCGACAGCGTCTCCACCAGGGCGCCGTCCGGACCAAGCGCGGCCGACGCGCGCCGGCGGGCCGTGGCCACGCCACCGCTGATCAACCCGGTACGCTTTGCGGCCAACGACTCCCCGACCACCACCCGCAGCCGCCGCGCGTCCCCCGGATCCAGGGCGAACAAGAGGTCGGACAACACCGCAAGGGCCTCAGGGAACACGCCGTCCAGGGCCTTGAGGGCAACGCGCAGCCGGCGCAGCGGCCGGCCGTCGGCCGCCCGTCCCACCACCGGCCAGGCCTGCAGCCCTCCGGTGGACGCCGCCAGGCGATGGGCCTGGACGGTGTAGTCGAGGCCCGCCGCACCGAGCCGCCGCAGCCACTCGGCGTAGTGCGCCGCCGCCGGCCAGCGGTCCGCCGCCAGACCCTCCAGGTCGAAGTCCATTTCAAGGTACGCGATGCCGTTGGTCGGGACGTCCGTCACCAGCAGCGTGCCCCCGCCAAGCGCACCGGTGGTCGTCGGCAGGTGGCGCGGCCGCTTTGGCACATCCCCGCGCCGCAGCTGCGGCAGGAGCGCCACGGCCTCGGGAGGGTTGGGCAGCGCCGCGTCGCGGTCCACGGCCGCCGAGGCCGCGGCCAAGGCCTGAAGCTGCGGCGCATCCAACGTCTGGCGCAGCGTCCGCAGTCGGGCGGCCAGCGCGGCGTCCCGCCCCGCCTGCAACCCCGGCTCCGGGCGCAGCACCGTGCGCAGCCGATGCGGATTCCCCACCAGACGCTGCGCGATCAGCCGGTTGAACAGGCGCGGCTCGGCCCGCCACGCCTCCTGGCAGGCATCCAGGGCCTGGCGCAACCGCAGGAAGGCCAGCGGGTCCCCGCCCGCGACCCAGGGCCGCGCCGCGTCCAAGAACACCCACAGCGGATGCATCGGCCGGATCTCCTGGTGGCGGTAGCGGGCCTGGCGAAAGGCCGCCTCGACGTGCGCGGCCGGAAAGGTCTCGTCCGCGAGCCGTCCCAGCGTCTCCAGGACCAGCGCCTCAAAGGCGTCCGCCCGTTCCGGCTCGGAGCCCTTCAGGCCGACCTGCAGGACCGCCTCCGCCCCGAGCATGTGGACGCCGCTGTGGGTGACCGCCTGCCCCAGGCGGCTCTCCACCAGGGCGCGCCGCAACGGGGCCGCCTCGCTGCCGTCCAGCAGCCAGGCGAGCACCTCCAGGGCGACCGCGTCGCCGGGATCCGTGGCGGTACCGGCAAGCCACTGCAGCAGCATCCACGTCTGCCCGGCGCCGGCCCCCCCCGCTCCAGGGTCGTAGGTCGCCTCGGTGCGTCGCGGTGCGCCCCAGCGCGCCTGGCGATCGGGCGGCTCCAGGGGGCGGCCCGCACCGAAACCGGTGAGCCGCGGCTCCAAAAACGCGAGGTACTCCGTCAGGGGTTGGTCGCCGTAGGTCAAAAACAGGGCCTGCCCGGGGTGGTAGTGGCTGGCGTGGAACCGGCGCAGCCCCGCGTAGTCCAGATCCAGGATGGCCTCGGGCCGGCCGCCGGAACTGTGGGCATACACCGTATCGGGCAGGAGCGCCACCTGCGCCTCGACGGAGAGGCACACCTCGGGGCGCGAGAAGTAGCCTTTCATTTCGTTGTAGACGATGCCGGTCGCCGCCAGGGCCCCCTGGGGGTCGGCCGGATCGGCCGGGGTCCGCCGGTGACCCTCGCGGCGAAAGGTGTCCTCCGTCAGCAGCGGATGGAAGACGGCGTCAAAGTAGACGGCC
>JAJZWQ010000263.1 GCA_021846605.1 Bacillota bacterium
CGGTGCTCACCGCTCGCGACCAGAAGGCCGCGTATCAGCCGGGCCGCGTCGGTCGGCAGCGGGGCCGTCGCCGCTTGGCGTTCTGGCGCGCGCAGGAGGCCCAGGCGCAGCATCTCCCGCTGGCGGACCGCGACGTAGCGCACCAAGCGATCCTGCGTCCGGCGGTCCGGGGCGCGAAACGATAGGCCGAAACGGGCGGCTCCCTCTTGATCGAACACCCGCACCACCACGGCCGCCAGAGTGATGGGGGTGTCGACGCCCGGCAGCGCGAGGGTGAGTTGCAGCGTGGCTCCCGGATCCGGATATGGGGGGGAGTCCAGCGCCAGCAGGCAGCCGCCGCCGCTGAGGTTGGTCAGGCGCCCGGGGCCCGCGCTGGTCCGTGCGGGCAGGTCGACATCGACGCGGAAGAAGTCGCGTTGGGACGTCTCCGTCCAGGGGGCGGGGAGCTTCAGCCGCAGCAGTGGCGGTGCGCCCTGCTCCAGGCCGATGGCCACGGCCGCGGAGTGGAACGCGCTTGCGTCCCGCCGCACCGACAGTTCCAGGCGGCGCCCGGCGTCGATGCGCACGACGACGCCGCGGCGGGTGGGCGCCTGCAACAGCAGTGCCTCCGGCGTCAGATCCGCGACCAGGGTGCGGTGGCGGTGCTCGTGTCCGCCTTCCGTCCAGGCGATCTGCACCGCGGTGCCCGGCTGGAGCAGCGATGCGCTGTCGGCTCCCTCTGCCTGTGTTGATGCCACGCGCCCACCGTCCCCCGTCGCGCTGCCTTCGGCAGCCGTGGATTTGGGCGCGCATGCCGCTGGATCCTGCCGTGTCCGGGGGCCCTGCAGGGGCTCCCACCGGCCCTACCGAACCCGCGGCCGCAGAAGGGGGACCGAGTGTGCTCAAGGACTTCCGAGCCTTCCTGGCGCGCGGCAACGTGGTGGATCTGGCCGTGGCGGTGGTGGTGGGTGGGGCGTTCAACCGCGTGGTCGCCTCGCTGGTCAAGGACATGGTGACACCGCTGATCGCCGCGGTCGGCGGCCAGCCGGACCTTGGCCGACTGTTTTTCACGGTGCACCGGGCGCGCTTTATGTACGGGAGTTTTGTGGACGCCCTGTTGACATTCCTCATCGTGGCCCTGACCGTCTTCTACGTGGTGGTGCTGCCCCTCAATGCCCTCCACCGGCGGCGCGGCGTCCCGACCACCACCAAGACGTGCTCGGAGTGCCTGAGTGTGATCCCGATGGCCGCCCACCGCTGTGCGTTTTGCACGTCGATCCAACCCGGTCCGCGCTGAGGGGGCATCGGGGGGGCGGGTTGCGGGCGGCGGCGCCCGATGGTGCGCTGGCCCCACCACGCGGGTGTGGAACAACGCACCGTCGGGCTCGGATGCGCGATCAGTCGGTCAGCCGCAGCATACCGACGCGCAGGAGGCCTTGGATCCACGCGTCGGACCGGGTGAGCCACCGACCGAAGGCGGCCGTCGCCGTCGACCACCACCCACGCGCGGGCGGTGGCGCCACGGCGACGGTGGCGACCGGCCGGGGTGCCGTCTGTGCCAGGGCGACGACGGATGCCGCGGCATGCGGAGCGGACGTCTGCCCCACGGTCTGGCGGCCCGGGGCGGACGCCGCGGAATACGGACAGGCCAGCGCGGGTGCGGCGGCGGCGAGCACACCCACCAACGCCCCGGCCGTCGCCAACTTGCGCACGGTCCCAGACACCTTTCCCACACGGCGCACGGCAGTCTCCCTCCTTTCCGTTCCGTCCTGTTTCTCCCTGCTCCGTTCCCAGGGCGCTGCGCCCGGCCGCCTTGCGGCGCCTGCGACGCAGGTCGCTTCCCCGGCGCAGCGCCCTTCATCGACCATCGTACCACTCGTCTGCGGGTTT
Source organism: Bacillota bacterium (assembly GCA_021846605.1). Next base: position 1,870 of record JAJZWQ010000263.1, read on the forward strand.
CTTTGCCGTTTCACCGGTCCTGCGCTCGGGGGCCGCCGCGATGCCGCCTGGGTTGGGGCCGGACCCCGCCTCCGATCCGTGGCGAGGACCGCGGCGGGTCGCGCGCGCGGCGGGTGCGGTTTCCACGTGTGCCGCGCCAGACCAGACGGCCTCGCGGATTCCGGTTCCCGCTTGGGATCCACCGTCTGCGATTGCAACGCTGCCGCTCGACTGGCGCGGTACCTGGTCGGCGCCCACGGCCGCGCCGCGGGGCCGTGGCGCGAACCCTCAGTCCCGGTGGTGCGCCACCACCGGTAGCGGCAGTTGCGGCGACGCCCCGATCCAGGCGGCGATCCGTGCCCGCTGCGGCGGGGTGGGTGGGCCGCCGAAGTGGGTGATATAGGCGGCGAAGAGCGCCTCGACCACACCGGCCGCACCGTGGGTCGTCTGCACGCGGTGCACGTCCAACTGCGGATGGGTGGTGGCCACGGGCGGCGGCAGCGCGTCGATCCGCCGCACCAGCCCCTGGGCCTCCTGGCCGATCTGCCGATCGACGCGGTTGGACGGGATGGCGTGGTGGGTCTCGAAGTACTGTTGGGCGAGGGCTCCTTCCACCAGGGCCAACGGCTTGGGGTCCGCCTGGCCGCAGGCCGCCGCGAGGGCGGACGCCGCCACCAACAGGATGGCCATCACCAACCGCGGACCGTATCGCACCCCGCAAGGCCCCCTCTGCGCCTGGTTTCGGCGTGCCAGCGGCCGGTTCCTCGTGCTGGGCCGGCGCACCTGGCCGTGGTAGCCTGGGGGTGTTGGCAAGTCGGCCGGCGTTCGGGGATGGGTGGTGGGGCATGCGGACCGGGCCGGACCACGGGTTTCGCCCATGGGCTCCACGGTTCCAGGTGGAAGAACGTAAGCGGAAGTTGGACGGCCGGACGCTGAGCTACCCCTGTCTGGGCCTTGAGCGCTCCCACCGCCAGGCCGTGCTGCGTTATGATCTGGACCACGTGGTGGATCTGGCGGGGTTGGAGGTCCCTGCGG
>JAJZWQ010000051.1 GCA_021846605.1 Bacillota bacterium
TCAACATCGGTCGCCGGGGTGCCGTCATGCGCCCGCACGCCACGCCCGCGCAAGCGGGGTGATTGGCAAGCCGTCGTCTTATAGGCGACGGTCATGACTCCCCACTGCGTAACCTGGCCCGTGGGGCTGATGAACAGTTCGCGGCAGTTGCGGATCTCGGCACTCGCCGTGGTGCCGTTGGCAACCGGTGGGCGTCGTCCGGGTAGTCCAGGTTCCCGCCGAAGTATCCGTGGCCGTAGGTCCAGATGGTCAGGCGCGAGTAGTAGCTGACCACGGCCACCTGGGATTTGGCCTCCTCGTTGGCGATGATGGAGTCGCCGCTCGGCGTGAAGAAGGCGTCGTCGTCCTACCCCAACTGGAGGCCGCTCGCCTGAGACGGCGAGAATCTCCCGCGCTCAGGGAGGTCCAGCGGAGACGCCGGGCCGCCGCCCGGCGGTACAGGGCCCGTCGATGTCGCATGCGCGCATCGTCCCCTCCTGGATGGCGCGGGCAACGCCCAATGGAACCGTTCGCGGGGCCCGTCCACCCGGGGGGCGGGGCATTGGCCCCCGAGGTCTGCCCGGTCGATGACACCACCGTGACACAAGACGACTTCGCTTCAAACGCGCCAGGGTCGGGGGTCGGTGGCGGCGGAAGGCGGTTGCCTGGATCGGGCGACACCGCCCGTCCCAGAAGGCGGCCCGCTGGCGGGCGTCCTCTGGGGACCATTCTGCGCCAAACGGAACCGGATGGCGACGGAAAGAATCGCGGGCGGCGGACGTTAGCTCCCCTCATCAAATCTCCGCGCGGCCGTCTGATACCCCCGGCTTCAGCCGTGGGCTGGGCCGCGCGCTCCCTCCCCTGGGGTAGATTGTGGTAAAATGGAGACGCACTTTGAACATCGAACGTATGGCGTTGCGCCGAAGAATCCGTCGGCGCGTAAAACGTTCGCGGAACATGCGGGAGAGAGGCGTTGTCCAAAGGCACCGGCTTTCCGGTAACAGTTTCGGACATAAGCGTCACCTCCCTGGCCAGCCTCGCTATACGTGGGACTGGCGGGCCGCTGTCAGACGGCCTATCGCAGCACGATCCGGTAGCTGCAAGCCCCCGGCTTCAGCCGTGGGGTCCTGACCTGCGTCTCATTCACCATGCGCCTGCCGTATGGCACAGTGGTGCGCGGCGTCGGCGTGCTGGCGTTCGTCCTTTGCCTGGCCGCGGACGGGGCCTACGCGTAGTTGCTCTGGGCGCAGCAGACGGTTCGTAGCATGGTGGAGGGCAGCGTGCCGCGCGGCCCTGACGCCGTTCGGCGCGATGACCACGCAGGTGGAGTGCCTCGTCCCGTGGGATGCCCCGCCCCGGGCAGGCCAACCGACACCTCCGGCGGGTCTTCGGAGGCATGGAGCGTCTCCTGACGCGGTTCCGGCCCGATTCCGAATTGAACCGGCTTGCTGGGCGGGCGGCGGGATTGCGTTGGCGCCGCTCTTCCGCGCCCGTCCACACCTCGGCGCGGGCCTGGCGGCAGACGGCCGCCCCCTTCGCCCGCAGGTGCGCGCGCCCCCGGAGGCCCTGGGATACACCACGCAGGTGCGCTTCGGCACCGACGGGCCGCCTGCGCGGGCCGCCAGCGGGCGGTGCCCCCGGCGACGGGCGGCGCGGCCCGGTGCGTGGCGGCGCGTAGGCTGGCAGCCCCGCGGCCTGCCGCGTCACGCCGTGCGGCTGCCCGGCGGGGAGGCCCTTGACCTGGGCGGGATCGGCAACGGGCTGGCCGCGCGCCACGCCGCCCAGACCCTCCGGTGCGCGGCGCAGGCACACCCGGCCACACTGGGGCCCGCGGCTGGGCACACTGGAACCGCCCGGCTTTCTCCTGAGCCGGCAGAGACATCGGGGAGGAAGGCCCCGGACGCAGCGGCCAGGGGTGGACGGTCGGGGTGCCCGGTCCCGACGGCCGCGGCGGCGCGCGGGTCGTGCTGCGCGTCGCCAACCGCGCGGATGTGCACCTCAAGCCGCACGCGGCGCGCGTGGGAGGCCGGCGGGCTGGCGGCCCACCACCCGATCGAAACCCGCACGGGTTGGCCCGCCGATCCCGGCCTGGCCAGCGCCACCGGGGTGGAACGGGACCCCGCGTGGGCCGGGGTGTGGAGCAAGACCTACTTCGCCTCCGGAGCCGAATCTGAGATCGTCGGAGCGCCATGGTTGTCCGCGGTGTTTGTGCGCGCCGACAAGGCCCTGAAACGGGGGCCTGTAGGGGTGAGGGCATGGCCAGTTGGCTGGCCGCGACGGCGGTGAACGGGTATGCACTGCGCATCCTCTCCTGGGAGGTGGCGCGGGCCGGCGGGCTGGTCGCCCCTGTGATGCTGATCGGCGGCGTCACGCTCGGAATCCTGGAGAGCACCCCCCGCGTGGGCTGCGCCGCGAACGTACGCGCGATCACCCACCAGTACCACCCCTGGCCGATGCTCGTCGCCCTGGTCTTCGTCGTGGTCCACGTTACCAGCCTCGTGCTGGCTCCCTACGCCGGCGTCTCGCTGGCGACCGTCTTCGTCCCCGGGCTGGCCGACCACCGGCCCGTCGGCGTATCCCTGGGAATAGGCGTCGTGCTGGCCGGCCTGCTCTTGGACCTGACCGCCTGGTTCCCGGCGCGGCGCCCCAGGCTGCCTCTGCAGCCTCACGGGGTGACGGCCGGCACCGACACCCCGCGCCTGTTGGGCGGGTATGCGGTGACAGGGGCACTGCCCCTGGCGGCGTCGGCCCTCCGCTACGCGCTCACGCGGCCGCTCCGGTGGGCCCGGGCCGGGACCCAGGCGGGCGAGGGCGCGTCGGCCGGGGTACCGCAGCGACATCCGTAGGCCTCGCGGTCCCGACGCAGAATCGGGGAGAAGGGGGGGCACGAGGCTGCACCTGCTGCTGGTGGAGGACGACGAGGCACTGGGCGACCTGGTCCGCCGCGGCCTGGTCGCCAACGGCTATCGCGTGGACTGGGAACAGGACGGGGACATGGCGTACGACCGCGGATGCACGGGCACCTACGACGCGGTGGTTCTGGACCTGATGCTGCCGGGACTGGACGGGTTGGAGGTCCTGCGCGAACTGCGCGCCGCGGGGATCCAGACACCGACCCTCTGCCTGACCGCCCGCGGGAGCGTCCAGGACCGGGTGAACGGCCTGGACGCCGGCGCCGACGATTACCTGGTCAAGCCGTTCGCCTTTGAGGAACTGCTGGCCCGCGTGCGCGCCCTGCTGCGGCGCCCATCGGCCGGACTGCAGGCGCAGGTCCTGAGCTCCGGCAATTTGCGTCTGGACCTGGACAAGCACCTCGTGCTGGTGGCCGGCCACCCCATCGCCGTGCCGCCGCGCGAGTTCGATCTACTCGAATACCTGTTGCGCAACACCGGACGCACCCTGACGCGCCAGCTCATCTTGGACCGCATCTGGGGCGCGGACACCGCCCCCAAGGCCAACGTCGCCGACGCCACGGTCTCGCGCCTGCGGCGCCGGCTCAACGCCGCCGGCTGGGACGGCCGCATCGCCGCCGTCCCCGGCCTGGGGTATCGCCTGGCCGAACGCCTCGGGGGCGCGCGGGGATGAGAGCCCCACACCCCCGCGCCTACCAGGCGCTCTTGCGGCGCACGCGTTGGCGGATCTCCGTGCGCGGCGCCCTTCTCGTGGTCGGCGTGCTCGCGGTGCTCTCGGCGGGCGCCTACGCCCTTGCCCGCTCGGTGGTCTATGGGCAGATCCAGGAACAGCTAGAGGAAGCCGTGCACCTGGGATCAGACCGAGGGGACGCGCTCCAGGTGGGCGGGTACCTCATCGTGCGGGGAACGCCAGCGCCAATCCCGCAGGCCTTGCATCCCCACGCCGACGTCGACCGCCGCCACTTCACGTTCGTCCGCAACGCCCAGTTCGGGACGTTGGCCGTGCTGCCGGGGGCGCGGACCACTACGGGGCTGGCCGTGGCGGCTCCCGTCCAGGACGACATCGAAGCCCTCAAGGCCTTCCTGCGCGCCCTCATCGGCCTCACGGCCGCAGGAGGTGTGGTCGCGCTGCCCGCGGGGTACTTGTTGGCCGGCCAGGCGCTCCGCCCGTTGGACGACGCGGTGCGGGCCCGCACCGAATTCGTCGCGCTGGCCTCGCACCGGCTGCGCACACCGCTCTCCATTATCCGCACCTCGACGGAGTTGGCGCGCGCCGGCCAGGGCCTGTCCCCGCCCGAGGCGATGGACATCGCCATCCAACAGACGGGGCACCTGGAGACGCTGGCGCAGCGGCTATCAGACCTGACGCGCGCGGAACTCGCGCCCGGCCCCCACCTCCAGGCCTCCGACCTGGGCGCCGCGGCCAGGGCGCTGGCGGGCGGTCTGAGCGCACAGGCCGCCCAGGCCGGGGTGGATCTGACGGTGGCCGCCGTCCCGGGCGTCGAGGTGGCCGCCCCCCGGGGGGATGTCACCGACCTGTTGACGGCGGTCACCGAGAACGCCCTGCGCTTTGCCCCGCGGGGTGGCCACGTGGCCCTGCGGGTGTCTGCGGCAGGGCGGTACGGCGTGGCGGAGGTGGAGGACGACGGGCCCGGAATCCACCCGGACGACCTCCCGCAGGTGACCCGCCCGTTCTTCCAGGGGCAACGCGTACGAGGCGGCTCCGGGCTGGGCCTGGCCATCGCCAAGGCGATCACCGACCGCGTGGGCGGGCGGATCGAGATCGCCTCGACGCCCGGCGTGGGCACGCGGGTCCGCCTGCTCATCCCCCTAGCCCCGCCGCGTCGGCGCCGTCCCCCCGCCGGCACGATCGCCTGACCGCCCTCAGCCCAGGCGGATCTGCACCTCGACCCAATCCGGCCGGTTCTCGATCTCCAGGCCGGCCGTGCCTGTGGCGGCATGCCAGTCCGCGGCGATCTCGGTGCGGGCGCCACCCGCCCGCACCCCCACCGCGGCCGGCGGCCCCGGCAGCCAGACACGCATCCGGCAGCGCGTGCCCACCGGGCCCCCCACGCGGAAGGAGAAGGTGTACCCATCCCATGCCCCCGGGTCCACCCGCCCCTGCGCGGCCAGCACACGCGGAACGCCGTCGGCGGGCGGCGTCACCCGGACCGCCAGGCCCACCGCGCCCGGCCGCAGCACCGGGTCGTGGCGCAGGGGCAGTTCCGGGTCAAAGAGGTCCACGAACCACCCCGACTGGCGCAGGGGCTCGGGCCGGTCGGTCTCGTCCAGGACGGCCGCGATGCGGTAGGGGCCCCGATCCACCGCCCAGGCGCCGCCCTCCCCCCATGCCAGGCCCGCGGCGGCAGCCAGACCGCGCGCCGCCGCCACCAGGGCGGCCGCGCCCTCGGCCGAGCGCGCGCAGCTTTGGGGCGCGCGCCCCAGTCGGGCCGCGGCGCCCTGGCCGCAGGCGACCGGTTCGGCGCCGGGGGGCGTGATGCCCAGGGTTGCCCAGAGATGCGCCTCCGGCGTCGGCTGGCCCTCTTCTGCGCTCCACCAGCCGGGGAGGCCTGCGAACGCATCCTCTCCGGCGCCCACATACAGCAGGCAGCCGCCCGCGCGCACCCATGCCACCAGCGCGGCGTGCACGAAGGGGCCCGCGGGCTTCTGCAGGTCATAGCTGAGGACCAGAAGGCGCAGGCCGTCCAGGTGCCCCGCGCGGCGGAGGTTGTCCAACTGGACCAGGCGCAGCGGCGCCCCGCCCTTGAGCAGCGGCAGCGCCTGGCCGTAGAACTGGTCGTACTCCAAGTCGGCGGGCCCCGGCTGGCCGCGCTGGTTCATCATCGCGTCCGAGATGGCCAGTCCCACGGCCCCCCAGGGCACCGGCGCGGCGACCGCTCCGGCCGGCTGCTCCATGTCGGCAAGCGCGTTCATGACGGCCAGCAATTCGCTGGCGTAGCCCGGCGGAATGGCGACGCGAGGACTGTCCGGCACGGGAGCCGCGGGGTACCGCCCGGCGAACACGCGGCGGGGCCAGGGCACCACCTCGAAGTCGGAGACGTGGGTCTGGAAGAGCGAGGCGACCACCGTCCGCTGCCAGTTGACGCGATAGTCCTCCCAGGTGTGGCGCGGGTCGTCCTCGACGGGGTCGTGCAACAGCCACAGGCGGTGGTCCGTCCCGCGAACGAGGTCGGCCATGGCCGCGTATTCCAGGAAGGCCGTCTCGAACGTCCGCTCCCGGCGCACCCCGCGGTAGCGGTTGGGGGTACGCGCCGTGCCGGTCCAGACCTGGGCGATGTATCCGTCGCACCCGGGGATGTCCAGGAGGCGGGACTCGGGACTGACGATCCCCCACTGGCTGTAGTTGACCAGGCTATGGGTCGGCACGTAGAAGCGCAGATCGCGCCCGTAGCGGTCGACCGCATAGGCTTTGAGATCCCGGCAGAGCACGTCCAGGGTCTCCAGGTAGGCATGGGCCTTGAGCTCGCTGGCCCGCCACTGCGCCAGCGCGCTGGAGGCGGGGTCCTGCCATGGCTCTCCGTAGCGTTCTTCCCACAGCCTCCGGAAGGCCGGAGAGTACCCGCTGGACACCCAGAACTCCGGCTCCTCGAGATGGAGCGCTTCGGCGCCGGCGTCGACGGCCATACGCAGCTTCTCGGCCCGAAAGCGCCCATACAGCGGGGTCGGCACCATGTAGGCCACACCGGGGTGGTGCATCCGCGGCTCGCCGTCCGCACCCATCTGGCGCTCGTCCCCGTGCGAGACGCCGTCCCAGCGCCCCTCGACGTATTCCCGCTGGTCCTCGCTCCAGGCCACCCCGGTCATCACGTGCACGGTGTATCCCAACCCTCGCCACGCCGCGCACCGGCTGGCCAGCGTTTCGTCCAAGCCATAGGCGATGGCCAGGTCCGCCTTGATGTCGAAGGCCGGGTCGGGCCGGGCGGCCTCCTGAAAGCAGGTCCGGGTCCGCTTCCCTTGCGCGTGCACGGCATTCGCTCCCCGTCCGGGGGGTCCCCCCGGCAGGCTTCTTTGGCGCCCGGCGGCCGAGGCCCTGCCGCCGTTGAGGCGCATTCCGTCCGCCCGGCGCAACGACAGCTGGAAGGATATGTCTCCATGATGGAGAACTCATGTTCTCGTGAGGTGGTCAACGTGTCTTCCGGGCGCCTGCTCCACCGCGTCGTGCGCACGCATCAGGATATCCTCGCCAAGATGGCCCTGCGGTTCTGCGTCGGCCACACCCTCGCCCCCCTGGGCCTGGACCTGCCGCGGATCGTCGCCGCGATGCCCACCGAGGCGCCAGTGGTCCGCAACCGCTTGGTCGACATGGCCTTTCGCCTGGCCGACGATACGCTGGTGGCCGTCGAGCAGATCTCCGCAGACCACGTCGCCGATCTCTACCACGTGCAGACGGCGGCCGCGCTCCTGGCCGAGGAACACCGCCGCCCAGTCCACATGGTGGTGCTCTATACTGGCGGTGTGCGCCGTGCCCCGTGCGGGCTGGATACCGGGGCCGTCACCCTCCGGGTGCGGAACGTCTTCGCCACGGACCTGGATGGGGATGCCGTCCTGGCGGGCGCGCTGGGCCGCGTGGACGCGGGACTGCCGCTGCGTGGCGAAGACGCCATGGCGGTGGCCTTCGTGGGGGTGATGCGGCACGAGCAGCGTCCGCTTGGGGCGGCATTGCGCGTCGGCCTGGGTCTGGCCGCCAGACTGAAGACAGAACGGGCGCGGGAGGGGTGTGCCGCCGCAGTCGTCATGCTTGGGGCAGCGCGGTTGGACGCGCAGGAGATCGCCGATCTGGTGGAGGTGTTCGCCATGGTCGCGCCGCGGATGGTGGATACCCTGGAGCGCATTGGCCGGGAGAAGGGTTTGGCCAAGGGACTCGCCGAGGGACAGGCCAAAGGACTCGCCCAAGGACTCGCCCAAGGACTCGCCCAAGGACTCGCCCAAGGACTCGCCGAGGGACAGGCCAAGGGACTCGCCGAGGGACAGGCCAAGGGACTCGCCGAGGGACAGGCTAAGGGACTCGCCGAGGGACAGGCTAAGGGACTCGCCGAGGGACAGGCCGCGGCCAGAGCCGACGATGTGCTGCGGGTGCTGCGCTTGCGCTGTGGCGAGGTTCCGGAAACGGTCGGCCAGCAGGTATTGGCGGAGCGGAACATGCCCACGCTGGACCGTTGGCTGGACCTGGCCGCGAGCGTCGCGAGCGTGGAGGAGTTCACGCGCCAGATGGCCGGGGGCGAACGGTAGGCCGCGCAGATCTTCCCCAGACCCCAAGGGGGCCGTTCCCGCCCATGGACACCCCAGGCGCACTCGGGGGGGGACGGCCTCTGTTCCGTGCGCAACTGTACGTCGACGGGTGCGATGTCTGCCTGGATCCGGAGACGGCCCACAACGTGCGGGCCAACCTGGTCGCGGCGGGGGGCCGCACCTATATCCTCGGGCCGCAAGACACCACCCGGCTCGGCCCGGCGCGGGTGTTCGACGGCCACGGGTGTCTGGCGCTCTACGCGCCATGGGGGCTCCGTCCCCCCGCCGAGATCCTGGAGGAACTGCGGGAGTGGATGGCCGCCGGCCTGGCGCTGGCGGCGGCCATCGGCCGCCTGACCACCGTCGCCGGGGGCCGGCCGGGGCTGGCGGACGGCGCGCCCGCCGACTGGTGGCTGGTCCCCCACGGCCCCCTGCACGATCCAGACGCACTGCGCATGGTGCGACACATCGTGCGGGCGGGCATCCGGGTGGGCGGCCAAGGCCGATAGGGCGAAGGCCGTGATTACCCAGGGCGGCCCGTGGTGCCCGTCTCCCGGGGCTGCCACTCCGACGCCCAGCGGGACTCGATCCCGCGTCGCCAGGCCCGCGCCGTCTCCACCAGGTCCGCCGCCAGGTCCGGTTCCCGGAGCGCCAGATTGACCCGTTCGCCGGGATCCGCCACCACGTCGGCCAGGTGCACCGCGTCCTCGGGGGAAGCTCCCTCCACCAGTTGGCCGTCCAGCACCAGTTTCCAGCGTCCCTGCCGGACGGCCGTCTGTCGGCCCATCTCCCAGAAGAGGTCGCCGTGGGGCGAGGGTGCGCCGGCGGCCAGCATGGGGAGCAGGTCGCAACCGTCGAGCGCGTACGCTCCGGGATCCCCCCCGGCCGCCCGCAGGAGCGTCGGGAAGATGTCCATGGACGCCGCGGGACCGTCCAGCACCTGTGCGGGGGGCACCCGCGCCGGCCAGGAGAAGATGCCCGGCACCCGGATGCCGCCCTCGTACAGGCTGAACTTGTGCCCCTTGAGGGGTCCGGTGGTACCGCCGCGATAGGGGGTGCCACTGCCGTCCAGCCAGTTGCGGATCTCCCGCGACGGGCCGTTGTCGCTGGTGAAGAAGACAATGGTGTTCTCGGCCACACCCTGCCGCCGCAACTCGGCCAGGATCTGCCCGACGCCGTCGTCCACCGCCGCCAGCATGGCGGCCATGATCCGCCGGGGCCAGGGCAGATCGGGGAAGCGCTCCAGATAGGAGGACGGCGCGTGCATCGGATAGTGGGGGGCGTTGTATGGCACATATAGGAAGAAGGGATCGCCCCCGCCGGCGGCGTCGCGAATAAATCCCACGGCCCTCTCGCTCACCATGTCGGTGAAATAGCGGCCGTTGGCGTAGACCTCCTGTCCGTCCTCCCAGAGGTCGTGGGTCTGGGCGCGCCCCTCGGACATCCCCCAGTAGAAGATGTGCGAGTAGTAATCGATGCAGCCGGCCATGAAGCCGAACCACTGCTGGAATCCATGGTCCTGCGGGCGGCTCCCTTCAGCCAGCCCGAGGTGCCACTTCCCATACATTGCGGTCCGGTAGCCCAGGGCGCCCAGCGCCGTGGCCAGCGTCGGCACCTCCGCGGGCAGCCCCTTGGCCGTACGGTGCCCGGCCAAGATGGAACGGACCCCCGCATTGCCCGGATAGCGTCCCGTCAGCAGCGACGCCCGGGAGGGCGAGCAGACCGGTGAGTTCGCATACCAACTCGTGCACAGGGCACCAGACGCCGCCAGGCCGTCCAGGTGGGGCGTGGCGAGGTCCGCCGCGCCCATGCACCCCAGATCCCCATATCCCTGGTCGTCGGTGAGGATCACCACAACGTTCGGTCGCGCGGGCCGTTCCATACCCGTTCCTCCCCCGATCATTTCATCCGGTGGCGGGCGTCGGCGGGCGCGGCCAGCGCCTGCCGGATACGATCGGCTATCGCGTTGAGATCGGAAGCGTCGGCCACCTCGTCCCCGTAGGGGTAGATGCGGGCCACCATGCGGCCGTGGTGCCGGGGCACCACGTGCAGGTGGAAGTGGCCGTCCTCGGCGGTCTCGTGCGGGGCATCCTGGGACGGCAGCGGCCGCCCACTGGTGCCAAGATCCCCGTCCCCCGGATACAGGATGGCGCCCATCTGTACGGCGTCGATGCCGACCGCGCGGCGGACGCCGGCCGCCACGCGGACCGCAGCGGAGAGCAGCGCCTCGGCCTCCGGGCCCTCCAGGATGTCGGTGGCCGCCAGGTGGCGCCGGGGGACCACCAACACATGCCCGGGCGCAGTCTGCCGCCAGTCCAGAAAGGCGACCACGAACTGGTCCTGATACACCATGGCCTGGGGAATCGCTCCGGCGGCGGACTCGCAATACAGACACGGCAACACGGGCTCCACGCTCCCTGCGCGACGCCTAGGCTGCCACTGCCAGCCCCGCGCACCCTTCGCCGGGGTGGCCGCCAACCCTGCTCAATGGCGATCGTGGCGGCGGGCGCGCGCGTATCGCTGCGCGACCGTCCCCTCGAAGAGCTCCGGATGGGCCGTCCGGAAGCCTGATTGGACGTCGGTCTCCGGCGCGTCCGGTCCCATGCGTCGGAGCAGTCCCTCCAGGCGGAACTCGATGCCGTCGAGTACCTCCTCCTCTTCCACGGGACTGAGCGCCGGGGCCCCCGTCGCCACCGAACCCACCGCCAGCACATCGGCCAAGATCATCCGCGCCACCTGCCGCCACCGCGCCTCCACCGGCCAACCTCCCCGCTCCACACTGGAATGCCCACGGCAAGGATAGCCTTCCTCACGGCGTCAGGGCCACGCGCGTGAGGGAGGGGCCGTCGGAGATCTCGGCGGCCACCGCCGCCACCAGCAGGGGCTCACGCGCGCGTGAGGGAGGGGCCCGGCCCCTCCCTCACCCTCACGTTTCTGCGCGGCGCGGATCGGGACATTAGAAGAAGCGTCCGAAGAATCCGAAGCTCAGCGGCTGGACGTGGCCGCCATTGTCATGCTTGTTGCCACCGTCCTTCTTCTGCTTGTTCTTGCCCTGCTTCTGATCCGTCTGATCCGTCTGATCATTCTGCTTCTTCTGGTCCTGCTGGTCCTTGGGAGGCTTCGGCCCTTGCGGCGGCTCCGTTTCCTGCTGCTGGGATCCGCCGACGCGGATGCTCACCACGCGCCCGGCGTGCACACCCAGAACAACCTGCTGCCCGGCCTGCAGCGTTGTCGGCGATATGGATGCATTGTGGTCGGTGATGACCGCCCCAGTGGCGATGGCGTAGGTCGTCTGCGTACCGCCGCTCGTCTGGATCGTGATCTGGGACCCGGTCGCCTGGACGACGGTACCGCTCACCGTGACAGTCTTGAAGCTATCCCAGAGCCAGGAGATCTGGCCCTGGCTGTCGACGATGTACCGCACCTGGTCCCCGGTGCTGACCTGGCTGAGGCTGCCCACCTGGGCCTGGCCCAGCGTCGGCATCACGAACACGAGGGCCGTCGAGGACAGGGTATACGTGGTCGCGGTGACCGTCGCGCTCGGTCCGGCGGCGTACGTTGCGATGGTCACACTGTTGGCGGAGGTATTGACGCCGGTGACCGTGCCCACCTGCTCGCCGTTGGTGTGCGCCGAGAACAGCTGGTCGGCCACCGCCAACATCTTGGCGAACTCGGCCCGCGTCACCGGAGCGGCGGGCGCGAAGGTGCCGTTGGGAAAGCCACTCACGATCCCCAGGGCCACGGCGATGTTGACCGGTCCGACGTCCGCCGTCGGAATGGACGACTCATCGCTGAAGCCCGCGTTGGTGGCCGCGTACGCCGCGGCCTGCGCCGACGTGATGTAGCCGGCGACCTCGACCGCCCGGACGATGAGGGCCGCCGACCAAGCGCGCGTGCTGGCGGCGTTCGGTTCCAGCGCGCCGCTGTTGGGAATGAGACCGCGGGACACGGCGTAGGCAATGTAGGGCGCGGCCCAGGACGGGATCAGCGCGTCATCGGTGAACTGCAGATACCCCGATTGCTTGAGCAGCGCGGTTCCGGCCACCGACGCCGCCCCGTTCGGCGCAAGGACGCGGTCGACCATGGTGATGGCCTCGGCGCGCGTGACATCGGACTGTGGGGCGAACGAATTGTTGCCCACGCCCTGGATGACGCCCTGCAGAGCGAGTTGGGCCACGAAGGGCGCCGCCCAGGATGCCTGCTGCAGGTCGTTGAAATGCAACTCCTGCTGCATCAGCGCCTGGGGCGATAGGGGCGGTCCGGACGGAGACTGCTGTCCGTGCGCCGGTCCGGACAAGGGTCCCGGTTGGCGTCCCTGCCCCCGTCCATGCCCGTGGCTGTCGGCGAACGCGGCGGACGCGCTGCCGACCACCATCCCGACCGTGAGGAGGAAGCCCAGAAGCGCGCGGGCCCTGTGCATAGGTCAATCCCTCCCTAGATGCGGCGGTGGGTGTCCGCGCCCGGTGGCGCGGAGCCGGCCGGGTCTCCCGCCAGCGGCCGCCGTCGCTGCCAATTTCGAGCACCCCCTGGCCTTTATGAGGGTCCCGCCAAGGGAAATCGGGGGGCCACCCGGCGGGCCCGGAACGCGCGCCGCGATCACACCCCGAACATCGCCGGCGGCGCCAGGGTCCAGACGACAAGAGCCGAATGCGGTTAGCGTGGATCCGATGCGGGCCCTCACCGTGTTCAGCGTGCGCACGCTGGCTGCCTACCTTGCGGCGGCCGGCCAGTTTGCGTTGGCCCACCGCCTGCTCGAATGGGGCGTGCGGACGTGGCCGGGCCAAGCCGACCTCTGGATGGCGCACGGGCAGATCCTGCTGCGGTGGGCGTCCGGCCCCAAGGCCGGCCGGGCGACCGCCGACCTGTTGGATGCCGCCGCCGATGCCTACCGCCATGCCGAAGGCCTGCGCCCCGGCCTCATCGAGGCTCGGCGCGAACGTGGGCTGGCCCTGCTCCGCCTGGCCTGGCTGGCGGGGCGGCCCGGAGGCGCCAGCCCGGCGCCGGCGCTCCTGCGGGATGCGGTCGCCGAGTATGACAGGGTGCTGGAGGCACACCCCCGCCGGGCCGATGTGCGCCACGAACGGGCCATGGCCCGCGCCGCCCTGCGGCCCTGGGTCCCGACGGCCGAGGGCGCCGGGCTGCTGGAGCAGGCCCTGGAAGACCTCGACGCGTCCGTGCGGCTCCGTCCCCACGCTGGCGAGGCCATCTTCCACCGGGCGGAGGTCAGCACCGAGTTGGCGCGCATCTACCACGCGCGCGGGCGCCGCACGGACGAGTTGCGGCTCCGCCTGCAGGGCGTCGCCGACCTGGGCCGCGTCCGCCGCCTGCGCCCAGATTGGAGCCTGCCCCTGCTGTTGCAGGCCGTCGAAGATACGGCGCTGGCCCGTCTCGGCGACGCCCCCCGGGAGCGCCTGCGCTCGGCCATCGACAACGCCAGCACGGTGCTCAGCGCCGAGCCGCGCAACGCCCAGGCGGCGTTGGTGCGCGCCGACGCGCGGCTGGCCGCCGCCTGCACCTTTGGGATCAGCGGCGATCAGCGGGCCGGCCTGGTATGGAAGCAGGCCGAGGCGGATTTTCAGAGCGCCATGGCCGTGGTCGGTCTGCGCAACCGCGAGGAGGTCCTCGCCGGATACGCCCAGGCGCAGGCCGCCTGGGCGGAGGTCCTCTTCCGGGGCGGGGCGACCGCGCAGGCCATCGAACTCTGGCACGAGGCCCTGGAGGGCATGGAGCGGGCGGTGGACGACGACCCGCAGGACCGCGAGCGCCTCCTCACACGGGCTGGCATCCTGCTGGCCTTGGCCGAGCGCGAGGAACAGGGGGCGGAGGAGCGGCGGCAGCGGGCCCTGGCCGACGCCGAGACAGTGCTGGAAACCGACCCCGAGTCCGCCTGGGCCCTGGCCCTGCGCGCCCTGGCCCGGATCGAGGACCCCGCCTCGACCGACAGCGTGCTGGCCGACGCGCGCCAGGCGCGGGGCCGGGCACCCGAGGACGACCGGATCCTGGCCGCCGAGCGGCGTGTGTTCCTTGCCGCCGCCCAGCGCGCCAGCGGGGATAGGCGGGCCGAACTGCTGCACGCGGTCCTCGAAAACTGCGCCGCCGCGCTGGCCGTGCGCCGGGACGACGCCACGGCGCACCTCGACCAGGCGCGCGCGCTCCACCTGGCGGGCCGGGCCACGGCGGCCTACGCCGCCCTGGAACAGGCCCTGCGCCTGGCCCCGACGCTGCGCAACGAGGCCCGCTCCGATCCCGTCTGGACCGACGTTCGGCACGGCGAGGGGTTCAGGCGGCTGATCGGCGACGAGTGAGCGGTGGCGGCCCTACCCGCCGGGCGTCGGCACCCGCAGCCCCGCGCGCCAGGCCAGAAGCGCGAGAAGGGTCTTGCCGTCGCGCAGTTCGCCCGTCCGCAGGGCCTCCTCCCACCGCGCGTCTGCCCAGGGGATCAACTCGATGTCCTCCCCGGGGTCGAACGCCGTCCGGGTGCGCTGCAGCCCGGACGCCTGGAAGACCCAGATGCACTCGTCGCTGTATCCGGGGGCGGGCCAGAAGGTCAGCAGCGGTTCCACCGCGTCCGCCCGGTATCCGGTCTCCTCCTCCAATTCCCGGATCGCGGCGGCGGCCGGCGCCTCCCCGGGCTCCACGCGGCCGGCCGGCAACTCCACCACCCTGCGGTCGAGCGCCGCCCGATACTGGCGCACGAACAGCAGGCAGCCCCCGGGATCGCGGGCCAGGACCACCACGACCTGTGGGAAGCGGACGAACTCGTGCGTCACCGTCCGCCCGCGCACCTCGAAAGATCGCCGTTCCAAGCGCAGCATGCGCCCCTCCTCCCGCCCTCAGAAGGCGGTGTCTGTCCCGGGCACCGGCGGGGCGCCCGCCCCACCGAAGGCGCCGGCCACCCCCAGGTGCGGAATCTCGGCCAACCGCTCGCAGCGGGGCGCCCGCAGGTCCCGCCACACACCGTGGCGGTCATACAGGACGCCATACATGCCCGCCGCCCGCGCGCCCCGCACGTCCACATCCAGGATGTCTCCCACATACAGCGCCCGCTCCGGCGCGACCCCCATCCGCGCCAGGGCCAGATGGAAGATGCGCGGGTCGGGTTTGGCCACCCCGGCCAGGGCGGAGTCGACGACCACTTCGAACCAGCGCGCCAGACCCGCCTCCGCCAGTTGCGCGGCCACGCGTCCGTCGGCATTGGAGACGGCCCCCAGACGCAGGCCGGCTCCCTGGAGCACCTCGAGCACGGCCGGCACATCGGGATCCGGCTGGTCCCAGAGGCCCCGTGGCCGTGCGCGGTGCGCCGCCCGCGCCGCCGCCGCCAACGCGACCCCCGCTGCGGCGGGCATGCCCAGGCGGTCGGCGATGGCGCCGAAGTAGCCGGCGAAGAAGTCCCCGTCGTCGCTCCGGGACCACCCCCAGCGCCGAACAAGCGCATCGGCCGTTCCGACTGCCGTGGGCGTAACCGCCGGGGTCCGCCAGACGGCCAACTCCGCGGCGAGAAAGGCGTAGTCCAGGTGTAGCAGCGTGTTGCCGACGTCGAACAGGACAGCCTCCATCTGCAGGGCGATCGCCCCCTGGCGCGGGCCGGACCGAGCACCGGACCCCACGGCCGCACTTCGCCCTTTCTCCCCCCCTTCCTGGCGCCGGGTACCGAGCTCGCCGGCGGGCGGCGGGGACCGCCGGGACGCGCCCGGAGTACACTGGCCGCGGGAGGCGGTGGCAGGTGGCGGCGGACAGGGAGGGCACCACCCTGGGGAACATCGACCACTTCGTCGTCCTGATGCTGGAAAACCGATCCTTTGACAATATGCTCGGGTGGCTGGACTCCCCGGACAACCCGCCCCCGTTCCGGCCCCTGCCGGGGGCGCCGCGCGTCAACGGACTCGCCGGGGGCCCCCGCGCCAACCCCGTACCTCCAGGCCTTCCCGGAGCTCCGGGCCTGGTCCGGGCGGGGCGGGCCACCAATCCCCGCACGCCGGACCCCGATCCGGGCGAGGGGTATGCGCACACCTGCGTGCAGCTCTATGGCCGGGCACCCGGGCCGCCGGCGTGCGCGGACGCCGACCCTGCCCCCATGGACGGCTTCGTCCGCGACTACATCGACGTCCTGCGCGCGGATGGCCGCGCGCTGACGCCGGCGGAATACGGACAGATCATGGACGGTTTCCCCCCGGCGTCCGTCCCGGTCATCAGCACCCTGGCGCACGCGTACGCCGTGTGCGACCGCTGGCACTGCTCGGTGCCCAGCGAGACGCTGCCCAACCGGGCGTTCGCCCTGGCGGCCACCTCGGACGGCATGGTGGACAACACCCCCTACACCCGCTGGCTCGAACTGGACGTCCCCACGATCTGCAACCGGATCCAAGACGCCGGCGTCCCCGGCCTCACCTGGCGCGTCTACTACGACCTGGCGGACGTCCTGCCCGCCACCTGGCTGCTCTTCCCCCGCCTCCGGCCCTTCCTTCTGAGCCACTTTTCGGGGATGGACACCTTCCTGCGCGACGCGGCGGCCGGCACGCTCCCCAGCTTCGCGTTGATCGAGCCGCGCTTTGTTCTCGACCCCAACGATCAGCACCCGCCGGCCAGCGTCCTGCTCGGCGAGGAACTGATGCGCACGGTCTACCAGGCGCTGCGGCAAGGGGCCGGATGGGAACGCACGCTGCTGCTCATCACCTACGACGAACACGGGGGCTGCTACGATCACGTGCCGCCTGCCCCGGCGGTGCCGCCCGACCCGGCGGCGCCCCCAGGGCAGTATGGGTTCCGCTTCGACCGCTTGGGCGTACGGGTTCCGGCGGTCCTGGTGTCTCCGTGGATCGAGGCGGGCACCGTCTTCCGCGCGCCTGGCCCGGACGGGGCCGAGAGGGCGCTGGACCATACGTCGTGGCTGCGCACGGTCGAACGGCGCTTCGGTCTGGCGCCGCTGACCGACAGGGATGCGGCGGCGCCCGATGTAGCCGCGGCGCTGGGCCGGATCCGCCCGCGGACGGACGCGCCGGTCCTCCCACCGCCGGGACAGGCGGCGCCCGGTCCCTGGTCCACGCGTCGCGCCGCGGCCACCGCCTGGCGCGCCCTGGCCG
>JAJZWQ010000264.1 GCA_021846605.1 Bacillota bacterium
GCTGCTCGGCACGCCCGGCACGGGGAAGTCGCGGGGCGTGATTCTGCCGACGATCTGGACGCTGGGGCACGCCGGGGATTCGATGCTCGTCACCGACCCCAAGGGGGAGCTGTATCAGCACACGGCGGCGTTCCTGCGCGGGAAGGGCTATGAAGTGCGCCTGGTGGACCTGGTCGAGCCGCCCCGGGGGAATCGGTGGAATCCCCTGGCGGCAGTGCGACGGGGCGTGGAGGCGGGGGACCTGGCGGGCGCCTCGGCGCGGGCCTGGGAAGTGGCGCACACCTTTGCCTTCGGCAACGAGAAGACCGGCGGGGAAGGGGTCTTCTGGGCGCAGGCCGGCGAGGCCCTGCTGGCGGCTCTGGCCCTGGGTGTGGCCACCGAGGCGCCGGCGGGGCAGGCGAATCCGGCGAGCATGTTGCGCGTGCTCTTGGAATTGGGTGGCGAGGCCAACGGGGCCCTGCTGGACGGGTGGTTCCGCATGTTGGGACCCGACCATCCGGCGGCGTTGGCGTACGCGAACACGCGGATGGCCGCGGGCGCCGAGAAGGCCCGGTCCAGTGTCTACATGACGGCGGCCACGCACCTGCGCCTGTTTGCGGACCCGGGCATCGCCTGGCTCACGGCGGACTCGGACCACGACCCGGTGACGGCCGGAGACAAGCCGACGGCGATCTTCGTCTGCGTGCCCGACGAGAATGAGGTCAAGCACCCCATCGTGTCCCTGTACATGTCCCAGGTGTATGCGGCCCTGGTGGACGCGGCGCGGAGGGAGCCGGGCGGGGCCCTGCGGCGCCCGGTGTGGTTCCTGCTGGACGAGTTCGGCAACATCGGGCGGCTGAGCGATATTCGCAACAAGGTATCGGCGGCCCGCAGCCGCAAGGTGCGCTTCCTGTTCGTCCTGCAGAACCTGGAGCAACTGGACGGGCTCTACGGGAAGGACGATGCCGCGACCGTCGTGGGCAACTGTGACACCCTCATCTATCTGTCCACCAACAGCAACGTGACGGCCAAGACGATCAGCGACCGCATCGGCAGCTACACGGTCAAGACCACGAGCATGAGCACCAAGCCCGCCATGGGCGCCAGCGTCCAGGGCACGGAGTCGGCGACGGGCCGGCCCCTTCTCGCTCCGGATGAGGTGATGCGCCTGCGGCCGGGGCAGGCCCTGGTGCTGCAAGCGCGGCACCACGCGGCGCGTCTGCAGCTGGCCGACTTGTCCCAGTGGGCGGGGGCGGCCGAGGCCCTGGTGCCCGCCGGGCTGCCGGAAGCCAAGGCGGCCGAACCCGTGACGGGGTGGGTGCCGGACCCCGACGAGATCGTGGCGTTCCTGCTGGAGGAGGCGGACCAGCGGAAGGAGCGCCTGGCGCTGGCGCGCCCAGACGGGCCAGCGTCGCCGGCGGCCCCGCCGACGCGAGGCGCCGCGGACCAGGATGAGGGCGGGGACGCGGGGCGGTTCCGGCGGTGATGAGGGGGGGTTCGGAGGCGCCGTTACCCTGATCGCAACGGGAGGTGGCCGGTGTGTTGGAGGTCCTGGTGCGGTGGGTGATCCCCGGGTGCGTGGCGCCTTTGGCCCTGTGTCTGGTGTGGAGCCTCTGGCGCGGTGGCCGCTGAGAAGGGAGGTGATGCAGATGGCGGCGGGAGACGAACAGGTCGCGATGCAGCACAAGCGCTCGCTCAAGACGACCCTGGTCGCGACGGCGGGAGCCATGGGCACGGTGGGGGTGGTCCACTTTCTGACGCCCCTGTTCGGTGCGGGCGGCAGCACGGCGGGGGCGCCCCAGGTGGTCACCGGCGTGCAGACCCTGATCGGCGATATGACCGGCTGGCTTCTGGGGATCGTGCCGACGGGCGGGGGCCTGACGGCGATGTATCACTGGTTCATGTCCGGGCCCGGCAGCGAGCAGTGAGCCGGGTGGCGGAGGGACGGGCTCCCCGTCCCTCCGCGGCAACAGGGGGTGCGGAACGTGACCCAGGGGGTGTCGTCTTTCAGCACGGCGGCGGGTCCCGGCGCCGCGGCGAGCACGTCCAGTAGCGGGTGGGGCTTCCTCTCCGGATTACTGAATCTGCCGGGGGAGATCCTCAAGGCCTTCGAGCACGCGATCCTTGGGTTCTTCACCGGACTGCTCACGGCCATTGTGCACTTCATCGCCTGGGTGCCGGGGGCGCTGTTCAACCTGATCGTGCACAACGAGGCCACGATCGTGCTGCAGCAGGCGGCCTGGGCCCAGGCGCTGTTGGCGCTGTTCATCGCGACGGCCTATGGCCTGCTGGGCCTGCGGCTGGTGTGGGAGTTGTGGCGCAAGCACATCGCGCGAGCCGGCGGGGAGCCGGTGTCTTTGGGCGGGACGGTGCGGGGGGCCGTGTGGGCGGCGGTGGCCATCGCCGCGGGCCCCTGGCTGTGCCTGCGCGCCATTATGTTCGCCAACCTGCTGACCACCGCGGTCATCGCCGTGCTGGCGCCGTCCCTGGGCGCCATGCTGCCGGGTCTGCCCGCGATGCTGCTCCATGAGGCGTTCATCGCGGCGGCCGGCGCGGGCATCGCCGGCCTCGGGTCCACGGTGACGATTGCCGCTGGCGCCGTCACCCTCTCCGGTGGGGTGTTGGCGATCATCATCGCCCTGATCCCGGTCCTGATCTATGTGGGGCTGCTGCTGGCCCTGTGGCTGCAGATGGCGATCCGCTCCATCGACTTCCTGGTGGCGGCGTTCCTGGCGCCGTTCGCGGCGCTGGGATACATGTCCCCCAACGAGGGCATGGCGTCGACCTGGTTGACCAACGTGGGCATCTTGGTGGGCAGTCAGGTGCTGCAGGTGCTCCTGCTGTATGTGGCGGTGGGCGTCCTCTCCCTCTCGGGG
>JAJZWQ010000052.1 GCA_021846605.1 Bacillota bacterium
TCGGAGCAGGATCTCATCGATCAACTCAGGCGGATAGATGCGTGCGACCGCTCCCAGGGATGCGCGCTCGAGCGTGGAGAGCAGCAACGGTGCTTGTGTCGTTCTCATGCCCAAGTCTTTCCAGTCTTGGCGGCTGATGTCCAGCACCGCCACACCAAATCAGGCGCGATTTACCCCGACGAGCCGCGATTACGTGCGTCCTAGGCCATTTCTCGTGGATTTCCGCGCTCGCGCTATCTCTTCTTACCTAACTGATCGGTATTGTGCCAAAGTTACAGGTGGTGACCGTGGCAGGGAGGGATGGCGTTGCCGAATCACGGCACCCACCACACGCTTTGCGGCGGCTCTGCAGAAGGTGCACCGACACAAAAGCTCGGCATCGCCCGCCGGTGGCTGGCTCTGTTGCTGCTGGCGACGGCAGCCCTGCTTGCGGGGTGTGGCCGAACGCCCAAGGCGTCCGCTCGGCCGCACCTGTTCCTCCGGCAGATCGACACGGTGACTTTGGAGGTCGGATGGGCCCTGGGCTCCTCGTCCTCAGATCCTGCGCGCTCGGTGGGGGTGCACCACCAGTGGGTCATGCGCACCGATGACTCCGGGCGTACCTGGCACCGGATGCTGCAGGTGCCGCCGAGCACTACGGCGTAGTTTTTGACCGTAGCCGATGCCTGGGTCGCCGAGCCGGTGACTGGCACCCGGAATGTCGTCGTATATGCCACCACCACCAACGGTGGGCTCAACTGGTAAAGAGAGGTCTCACACGTGCGCATGCCCGTAACTGAGTAACGGAGTGGTGCTGCTGGGGTGCCCATTACGCTAGTTCGGGCACAAATCGATGGAGTGGGAGCGGAGGCCGATGCTGGCACGACGTCGCTCCCGATGCTTGCTGGTCGTATGTGCTTGCTTGGTGGCCTGCGTCGCGACCGGCTGTCGTGCGTTTTCGGGTGCTGTGTATCAAGTTCCGGCCGTTCACGTGACCAAGCTGCGCATGGTCACGACGAACATCGGCTGGGCGGTGGGCTACACAGGGCCGGTGCCAGAGGTTCCGAGTTCCTATGTCTTGCGCACGACCGATGCTGGCCAGACCTGGCACCGGGTGTCTACGCAAGTCAATCCCGAGCGGGCGACATTCTTTCTTGGGCGGGACGACGCGTGGGTGCTGCATTGGGGCGGTTCTCCACGGTATGGAGTCCTCGATTTCACGACAAATGGTGGGCAGACGTGGTCGAGCGAGGGAGTTCCAGGCTACGTCGGTGGACCCACTGAGATCGACTTTATCAGCGCCGAGCAGGGCTGGATCGTCTTCTGCAACAACCAGGTGGCCCAGGTGCTGCGTACGAGCGATGGTGGCAAGACGTGGCTCTCCGTGGGTCCATTGAGCCAGTTGAGCTGTCCCTTTGGGACGGGCAACAGTGACGCGCACGGCGCGGAGCCGGTGCGCTTCGTGAGTTCAGAAGTGGGGTGGGCGGTGGTCGACAGCCCGCCCGGTCAGCAGGGGCCGCTGCCAGGCTGTCGCCTTCCCCTTTCAGAGACGCAATTGCTGCAGACCACGGACGGGGGGTTCAGTTGGCACGCGGTGTCCCTGCCCCTTGCCGGACCACACTTCGGGCAGTTGTGGGCGTTCGGAACCAGCGTGGTGCTGGAGGGCGAGTTGCCGGCGAAGGTCTGTGACATGGCCAAGAATGGCTCGGCGAATGTCGGCTCCTTGCGGATGTCCGTGCCGAGAGACAAGCCGTGTCCGAAGCCGCCCCCTCCACCGCCGGTGGAGTCGACGATTGCGGGGCTGCCGATCACCAGCGGACCCTGCGCCACATGCGGCTTCACGTTGGTGTCCCAAGACAGCGGAAAAACATGGCACGGGATCACGGGTGTGCCGCCAACATCTGCCGTGTTCTTGGACGCACGCTTCGGGTGGCTTGTAGCGGTTTCCCCGGCCATCTACAGCAGTGCGGATGGTGGGCTTGACTGGACGCGTGTGGGGTCGCTGCCGTGGGTGGGGAACATTGAGTCGGTTACATCTCCCACCGTGGCGTGGGCCTTGGGTCGAGACACCAGCGGAAGTCAGTGTGCTTCGGCCTTGTGGATGACGAGCGACGGAGGCAGTACGTGGGTGATGACTAACCCCCACTTTTCCATCGTCACCTGAGCAGTGCATGCTGCCGCTCCTCCTGGAGTTGGCCGAAGTGGACAGGATGGCGGACGATCCGCAGGTGCTTGGCGCCGTTGGTCAGGACGCTGTATGGGGATCGTGGGCGCTCGTCGCTGCCGGTGGCCCAGGTGCCGCGGTTGTTCTGTCTGCAAGGGACGGTGTGCCTGGAGTTGGCAGGCTGGGATCCTCCCGGTACAATCTACTGGCTTTGGTCGCCGCCTGCGGGGGATGTCGGACCGCGGGCATGGGAGGTCGGCCGTTGGGACGGGCGAAGGCGTGGCCGCACAAGAACGCGCTTCAGGACATCGCGGCCCGGCGCCAGGCACTGCGTGTCAGCCGGTACTGGGACGCGCGCTGCGAGGCCGTCCTGCAGCCGCCCCCCAACCTCCCCGCCGAGGATATGGAGACCTACACCCGCGTGCAGGAGTGCCTCACCGGATTTGTCACGCTCCCGGTGGCGACGGTGCCCGTGGACCTGAACCTGGGGCTGTATACGGTGGACGAGAGCGGATCGGTCCGCGAGAGCGGGCGGGAGAGCGCGTCGGTCTTCGTGCCCCTGGCGCACAGCGAGGGCGGCCTGTCGGCGTCGCTGCTGCGCGGTTCCAATGCCACGCGGGCCGCCGGCGGCGTCCGCACCTACGTCCTGGCCGACGCCATGACACGCGCCAGCTGCTTTCAGTTTGCCGACGTGGCCGAGGCCGTCGTCTTCCAGCGCTGGGTGGAGGACAACGCCGCCCAGATGATCTCCTGGTTGCGGGATCCGGCCAATGAACTCCGGGAGCGGCGTACCGCGACGGGGATCCGGGTGATCAGCCGCCACGCCGTGCTGCGCGAAGTCACCACCCACGTCCTGGGCAACTACTGCCACGTGCTGTACCGCTTCACGACGGGTGACGCCTGCGGCCCGAACATGATCACCCGCAACGCCCAGGCCATCAACAAGGAGTTCATCGCCGCGCGCTTCTCGGCGCAGACGGGCACCCCCATCCGGCGGCGTGTGCTGGAGGCCAACATGGGCGGCGACAAGAAGCCGTCCTACCAGTTCTTCCGGGAGGGCCACGGCAAGACGGTGCTGGCCGAGGCCACCCTGGACACGCGCGTGCTCTCGCGCTACCTGCACTGCAGCGTGGAGGACATCGTCGCGCTCTGCCACCTGGGGCTGCACGGGAGCCACGCCAGCGGGATGCAGTCCGCCGCCTTCACCCCGGCGTCCACCGTCGCCGCGATCTTCGCCGCCACCGGCCAGGACCTGGGAATGGTGGGCACCAGCAGCATGGCGCACAGCACCGCCGAGGCGTCGGGGAACGGCGTCCACCTGTCCATCCGCCTTCCGGGGTTGGAGGTGGGGACTGTCGGCGGCGGCACGGTGCTGCCGCACGCGCGGGCCTGGCTCCAGCTGATGGGCTGCCAGGGGCCGGGATCGGCATACCGTTTCGCCCAGATCGTGGCCGCGGCCACGCTCTGTCTGGAGATTTCCGCCGCCGCGGCGATGGCCGCCGACGGCAGCGAGAACTTTTACCGCGCCCACCTGGAGTTGGGTGGCCTGCGGACGCGCTCCCACGTCTCCATGGAATTCGAGACGGACCCCGCCGCCCCGCCAGATGCAGACTGACCGGGAATCGCCAGAGGAAGGCTTCCCCCCAGAGGCGAAGTGATGGCAGGGCAGTGTTCCGGGACAAGAGAGGGTGGCCAGCGTGATTCGCCTTTTTCCACACCTCGACGAAGAGGACCTGATCCTCAAGCTCTTTCACAAGGCCGTCGCCAATCAGTGGTCATCCGACGCCCTGGACTGGGACGCGCCACTGGGACTGACCGAGCGTCAGGCGCTGGCGCTCACCAACATCATCACCCCGGTGTACCTGGGCGAGCAGAGCGCGATGAACGGCGCGGCGAACGTGCTGCCCTCGCTCATCGCCCACGGCGAGACCTCCGCGCAACTGTACCTGTCGACATTCCTGCTGGACGAGGCGCGGCACTTTGAGGCCCTGACCCGGCTATACCGCCACATGGGGCAGGCCCCGCTGGCGTTGCGCAAGATGCCGGCGATGCTCCGCTACCACCACCGGCTCAGCCAGGGCGACCGCGTGGACTGGCTGTGGGGCATCCTGATCTCTGACCTGTTTGCCCGCGAGTTCTACCTCACCTTCTCCAAGGTGCAGCCCAACGCCCTGTTCGGGCGGATGTCCCTGCAGATCCTGCGGGACGAATCCCGCCACCAGGCCTTCGCCCACGCCTATCTCAAGGCGGCGATCCCGACGCTGTCCGACAGCCGGCGCACCGCCCTGATCGACATGAAGGATCAACTCCTCGAAATCATGGAGTCCATGAACGGCGATCTGCGCGAGGACTCCGAGGTGCTGGGCATCGACGGGGATGCCTTCATGCAGGACCTCACCCGCAACATCGAGGCGCACGGCAACGCCATCGGCCTCGGGCCGAAGGCGGGCGACGACGGACATGGACCAGACGCCACCGGCCGCGGGCCCGGCACCGATTGGATGCGACGCCTGGCGGCCATGCGCGAGGTCAGCATACGCAATGGCGGCGTCAACTGGCCGGAGGGCCGCGCGGACGCGCCGGGCACCGTGGCCGGGGCGCTGCCGACCATCGCCTCCGAGGATGTCGAGTTCTTGTTCGGCGGGGGCGGCCGCCGCCGGCCGCGGGAGCGCCGTGCGTTCCCCGCCGCCCACCCGCTTGCCTGGCTGGCCAGTTGCTCCAGTTGCGCAGTGGCGTTGCTCTGCCGCACGCGGGTCGTGCGCGCCGCGGCGGGGGCGCGGGCCTAGTGTCCTCGAGCACCGGGGGCACCCCTCGCCCGTCGGGCGGCGGCGCGCCCGAACACACGCACCGCCGGGCGCCGCAGCGCATCCGCCTGGTCGTGGTGGACCTGGACGGCACCGCGCTACGCGGCAACGGGCGCATCACGCGCGCCACGCGGCGCGCCCTGCGCATGGCGCGCCGCCACGGGGCCGTGGTCTGCGTGGCGACCGGCCGGGCGCCCACCGGCGCGCGGCAGTACGCCCGCATCCTGCGGGCCAACGGTCCCATCGTCTGCCTGGACGGGGCCCTGATCATGCAGGGGGAGCGCCTGCTCTTCGATCTTCCGCTGCCGCACGACGCCGCCGCGCGCGTCACCGCCCTGGCCGAGGAGGTCAGCGGCGGCTGGATCGCGCTCACGCGCCGGGGGCGCGTGCATGGCGGCCGTTCCCGTCGCCCCCCGCAGGCCTCCTTAGGGCAGGTGCTGCGACACCCAGGCCGCTCCCTGCGTTTCCTGAAGAGCGTCTGGCGGGAGGAGCACCGCCGCAGCGAGACCGTCCCCGACGAGCCCGTCTACAAGCTGCTCATCTGGGCTCCGGCCGGCGCGCCGCGCGAACTTCTCGACCGCGAGGTGCGCGCCGTGCCCGGCATCCGGGTGCCGTCGGCCCCGGGCACGACCGCCGAGGTTGTCGCGGACGGGGTCACCAAGGGCCGCGCCCTGGAGGTTGTGGCGACCCACCTGGGCATCCCGGCCTCCGAGGCGGTGGCCTTCGGGGATGCCCGCAACGACGTCGAGATGCTGGCCTGGGCAGGCTATGGCGTGGCCATGGGCGGAGCGCCGGCCGAGCTGCTCGCCGTGGCCGACGCCCAGACGGAGGGCGTCCAGCAGGACGGGCTGGCCCGCGAGATCCGGCGGCTCTTCCGCGGGCGCGGACGGGCGGTGCGCGGCCAGCCTTGACCGTTGACCCGCGGGCATGCCATGGTAGGCCCGCGGGCGCCGGGCGCCCCTTCGCGAGGTGGTGCGTGATGGCAAAGTCGCTGGTCATCGTGGAATCGCCCGCCAAGGCGAAAACCATTGAGAAGTTCCTGGGCCGCGCCTACGAGGTGACCGCCTCGATGGGCCATGTCCGCGACCTGCCCAAGAGCCAGCTCGGAGTCGACGTGGACAACGGATTCGCCCCGAAGTACATCACGATCCGGGGCAAGGGCGAGGTCATCGGCAAGCTCCGCCAGCGGGCCAAGAAGGCCAAGGCGGTGCTGCTGGCCACTGACCCGGACCGCGAGGGCGAGGCGATCTCCTGGCACCTGTGCCACGTGCTGGGGATCCCCGCCCATCAGGCGCAGCGCGTCACCTTCCACGAGATCACCAAGGGCGCGGTGGTCGGGGCGCTGCGCAACGCCCGCCCGATCGACCACCAACTGGTCGACGCCCAGCAGACGCGGCGCCTGCTGGATCGCCTGGTGGGCTACCAGCTCAGCCCGCTGCTGTGGCGCAAGGTACGCGGCGGGCTGTCCGCGGGGCGGGTCCAGTCGGTCGCGGTGCGCATGATCTGCGACCGCGAGCAGGAGATCACCGCCTTTCGGCCGGAGGAGTACTGGACGATCGAGGCTCGTCTGCGGCATGCGGGGCAGAGCTTCACCGCCCGCTACTGGGGCGATGCCGACGCCGCGCGCCGCCGTCCCCTGCACACGGCGGCCGAGGCCGGTGCCATCGTCGACGCGACGGGCAGGGGCCCGCTGACGGTGGGCAAGGTCACCAAGCGGGAACGGCGGCGCAACCCGGCCACGCCCTTCACCACGGCCACCCTGCAGCAGGAGGCCGCCCGCAAGCTGAACCTCACCGTCCGGCGGACGATGCGCCTCGCGCAGGAACTGTACGAGGGGCTGTCCGTGGGCGGGGAACACGTCGGACTGATCACCTACATGCGCACGGACTCCGTGCGCGTGTCCGAGCAGGCGGTCGGCGAGGCGCAGCAGTTCGTGGAGGAGCGCTGGGGCCAGCCGTACTGCGCGCCCCGCCGGGGCAAGGCGGCCGAGGGCGCGCAGGACGCCCACGAGGCGGTCCGCCCGACCGCCGTGGCCCGCACGCCCGATTCCCTGCGCGGGGCGCTGGGGCGCGATCAGTTGCGCCTGTACCGCCTGATCTGGGAGCGGTTCGTGGCCAGCCAGATGGCGCCCGCCGTCCTGGACACCGTCACCTGCGACATGAGGGGCCCCGGCGGCCACGTCTTCCGGGCCACCGGATCCACCGTGCGTTTCCCCGGGTTCACCGTCCTCTACGTCGAGGGACGCGAACCCGAGGCCCAGACCGCCGACAGCGAGGAACCGGACGAGGAGCGGGCGCTACCCGAACTGGCGCAGGGCGACCGGCCCGAGATCCTCGGGCTGGAGCCGCTGCAGCACTTCACCGAGCCGCCGCCGCGGTACACGGAGGCCATGCTGGTCCGCGCCCTGGAGGAGAAGGGCATCGGTCGCCCGTCCACCTACGCCACCATCATCGAGACCATCGAGTCCCGCGGCTACGTGGAACGGGAACAGAAGCGCTTCCGCCCCACGCAGCTCGGGGTGGTCGTGACCGATCTGCTCAAGGAGCACTTCCCGGACATCGTGGACATCGCTTTCACGGCTGGTCTGGAGCGCGAACTGGACCAGGTGGAGACCGGCCAGCGGGACTGGCAGCAACTGCTCCAGGACTTCTACGGGCCGTTCCGCCAAGCCCTGGAGCGCGCCGACGCGGCGGTGGAGCACATCCAGCTACCCGAGGAGACGACCGACGAGGTCTGCCCGACCTGCGGCAAGCCCATGCTGGTCCGCCGGGGGCGCTTCGGGCCGTTCCTGGCGTGTTCGGATCCCGAATGCAAGACCACCCGGCCCATCGTCCAGCGCATGGGCGTGCGCTGTCCCAAGTGCGGCGAGGGTGAACTGGTGGCGCGGCGCAGCCGCCGTGGCCGCACCTTCTACGGATGCGACCGGTACCCGGCCTGCGACCAGGTCTTCTGGGACCGGCCGGTGGGCCCGTGCCCGGTCTGCGGCAAGCCGCTGCTGGCCAAGCGCGGACGCCAGGGCAGCAACTTCCGCCAATGTTCGGACCCCGCCTGCGGCCACCGCGAGACCGGGGAGCCTTCGGTCGTGGTCGACGGGGGCGCGGGCGCCTGAGCGGGGGGCGTGGCATGCGGACCGCCTATGGGACCTACCTGGACGCCGCGGCGTGTTCGCCGCACACCCGGCGGGCCTATCTTGCCGACATCGCCGCCTTCCTGGCCTGGGCGCACCTGCCGGCCGAGCCCTCTCTGATCGACCTCCGCGCCGTGGACCGCGCGCGCCTGCGCGCCTACCTGGCCAACCTGCAGGCCGCGGGGCGCGCCCCGGCTACCGTGGGCCGCAAGCTGGCGGCCCTGCGCGGCTTCTTGGCCTTCGCCCGCCTGCGGGGCCTGGAAGGCCCCGACCCCACGGCCGGGATGCGGGGGCCCCGGACCGGCCGGCGGCTGCCCCGCGTGCTCCGGCAGGATGAGGCGGGCGCCGCCGTCCAGTCGCCGGACGGGCACCGTCCTGAACTGGCCCTGCGCAACCACGCGCTGCTGGAACTGCTGTATGCCTCCGGGCTGCGGGTGGGCGAAGCCGTCTCCCTGGACCTGGCCGACCTGGACCTGGTCACCGGCAGCGTGCGGGTGACGGGCAAGGGCCGCAAGACTCGCATCGTGCCAGTCGGGGAGTATGCGCAAGAGGCCCTGCGGGCCTACCTGGCCGCCGGCCGCCCGCGCCTGGGGACCGGTCAGGACCCGTCCGCGGTCTTTCTGAACGCGCGTGGCCGGCGCCTGGGCCAGCGCGGCATGCGCGGCCTGGTGCACCGGGCCGCCCGCGCGGCCGGCGTCGGGGGACGGGTGACGCCCCACACCCTGCGGCACAGCTTCGCCACGCACCTGCTGGACGGCGGGGCCGACCTGCGCGCGGTGCAGGAGATGCTCGGCCATGCCCGCCTGGCGACGACCGAGCGGTACACCCACCTCACGCGGGAGCGGGTGCGCCAGGCCTACCGCGCGGCGCATCCGCGCGCCTGAGCGGGGCTCAGCCGCGCGGCGCAGCCACCAACCGGCGGGCGATCTCGGTAAAGATGCGGCCGGTCTCGCTCTCCGGCGGGAAGAGACCGGTGCCGCGGCGCGCGGTGCCCCCCAGCGGGACCTGGGCGAGCACCGGCACGCTGAGGAGGTCCGCGACGCGGGCACCGCCCCCCGAGCCGAAGGGCGAGAGCGCTTCGCCGCAGTGGGGACAGGTGTAGCTCGCCATGTTCTCCACCACGCCCAGCACCCGGTGTCCCGTCTTCTGCGCCATCTGCCCCGCCCGCACGGCCACCCGCGCCGCCAGGGGATCCGGCGTCGTGACCACGATCTCCTCGCTGCTCGGCAGCATCTCGTGGACGTCCAGGGCCACATCCCCGGTGCCCGGGGGCAGGTCGAGCAGAAGCCAGTCCAGCCCCTCCCAGTTGGCCTTGGTGAAGAACTCCAGCAGCGCCTTGCCCAGGATGGGCCCGCGCCACACCACCGCCTCGCCCGGCGGCACGAAGAAGTCCATGGAGAGCAGGCGCACACCGGAGGCCACCGGCGGTTCCCAGCGCTTGTCCGCGGTCACCTGCGGTGGCTCGGTGGCCCCCAGGAGCGTCGGCAGGCTGAAGCCATAAATGTCCGCGTCCACGGCCCCCACTCGCAGTCCCAGGCCGGTCAGGGCGACGGCCACGTTGGCCGTGACCGTGCTCTTGCCCACCCCGCCCTTGCCGCTGGCCACCGCCAGCACGCGGGTATCGCCGAAGTCCAGGGCGGGCCGCGCGCGCTGGGCGGCCTGCTGCAGGGAGGGGGCCGGCGTACCGCTGGGTTTGACATCCACCGCCACGGCCTCCACGCCGGGGACCGCGGCGGCGGCGGCCTCCAGGGCCTGGCGCCACGCCGCGGAAACCGGCGCGTCCCCGACGCGGTCCGCCAGGATCAGCGTCACCCGGGAACCGTCCACCAGCACATCGATCAGCACGCCCAGCGCCAGAGCACCCTTGGAGTTCCCCTCCAGGCGCGCCCGGTTGAGCGCCTGGATGACATCGCGTTTGCTCGCCGCCACGTGCGCATCGTTCCTCTCCTGGGAGCCATGGGGGTCGCGCGCGACGAGGCAGTATACCATTCGCGCCCGCCGCAAACCCCGGGGGGACGGTCACGGGACGCGCATGTGTCGAATGCTGTCGAACGATTGATACGGTCGGGCGTTTGCAGGGCAGACCCACCGCAGTATACTCCCGCTCGACACCACAAGCAGCCAAGGATTGGCACATCATAGAGTCCTCAGCCGAGAAGGGCAAAGCCGACCGCAAGGCGGCGACGCAAAGCCACGGGCCCCTATGGGGTAGCCGGGTTGCCGAAACCGGGGATGTATCTTTTTTTTCCCCATTTCAGCGACACCTCCATGTGGCGGAGCAACCCCTCCCGGCAGGCAACGGGCAAGGGGGGGGTTGTGATGACGGGCATCTTCGGGAGTTCCGGGCAGCGCGCCCTCGAGGGTAGGCTGGCACAGCTCATCGCCCAGCAGGACGTGGTCGCCCAGCAGGTCGCCAACGTCAACACGCCAGGGTTCCAGGCCCAGGGCGCGCAGGCCTTTGCCACCCAACTGCAGGCCCAGTTGACCGCGCAACTGGGGGGGACGCCGGTACCCGCCTCCGGGTCGGCGCCTGGGCCGACCCCCGCCCCGGCGCTGCTGAGCAGTTCCACGCTGGGCGCCATCACCCCCGACGGGAACGGGGTCGGGTTTGACGCCACGATGGTCAACCTGGCCAAGACGGACCTGAACTACCAGGCCGTCACCCGCCAACTGCAGTTGAACTTCACCAATGTCTCCATCGCCATCGACAGGGGAGGTGCCTGACCGTGCTGTTCGCCTCTCTGGATACGCTGGCGTCGGGACTCACGGCCCAGCGCCTGCAGATGGACGTGATCTCCAACAACCTGGCCAACGCCCAGACCACCACCACACCGGGGGGCGGTCCCTTCCGCGAGCAACTGGTCCAGATGACGGCCATCCCGCTGCAGAGCAACGGCGCCGGTGGCGTCGTGGTCACCGACATCGTGGGCAATGCGGCGCCGTTCCCGTTGCGCTACGACCCCGCCAGCCCTCAGGCCAATGCCCAGGGGTATGTGCGGATGCCCAACGTCAGTTCGACCGCGCAGATGGTCGACCTGATGGCCGCCAGCCGGGCATACGACGCCAACGCCACGGCGTTTTCCGACGTGGTCAAGGACCAGCAGACGGCCCTGCAGATCTAGTTCCCGGGAAGGAAGGCGGGCAGCGGTGATCACAGCGATTCCCCCGACAGCCCCCGTCGCGCCGGGTACGGGCGTCGCGGCGGCCGGAGGGGCCGGCGCGACTGCGGGGGCGGGCGGCGGGTTCGGTCACGTGCTGGGCCAGGTGCTGTCCGGGCTCAACGGCCTGGAGCAGAGCGCCAACTCGGCCACGCAGGCCATGGCCAACGGCAACAGCGCCGATCTGGCCACGGCGATGGTGGCGGTGGAAAAGGCGAACCTCGGCCTGCAGTTGGCCGTGGAAGCGCGCAACCGGGCCGTGTCGGCGTACCAGCAACTGATGCAGATGCCGCTGTAGCCCTGGGATGGCGCGGCCAGAGCCCCGTCCGCGCGCGCGCCAGGCTGCAGGCGATGGCGACGCGCGGTGCCAGCCCACCCCCCATGGTGGCCGGTGAGGGGCGAGGCGGGTTTCGCAAGAGCCTCCCAGCTGGTCGAAGGGGGTCGCAGCGTGGCGCCGACGACGCCGCAGAACCAGGGGGACGTGGTGGCCTCGGTGCGCACGCAGTGGAGCGCTCTGCACCCGGGACAGCGCCGCACCGTGCTGCTGGCGGGCGGGGTCGTCCTGACGACGGTGCTGGTGTGGGCCGCCCTGGCGGCGCGCGGACCGACGATGGCCCCCCTGTACACCAACCTGTCCCTGCAGGACGGGGCGGCCATCGTCACCCAGCTCACCCAGAGCAAGGTGCCGTACAAGCTGGCGAACAACGGCTCGACGATCCTTGTGCCCCAGTCGGAGGTGGACCAACTCCGGCTGCAGCTGGCAGGCAAGGGGCTCCCCAGCCACGGGTCGGTCGGCCTGAGCAGCGTGCTCAACCTCCCGTTCGGCGCGACCAGTTTCACCCGCCAGGTCGCCTACCAGGACGCCCTGCAGGGCGAGTTGGAACAGACCATCGACGACATCCAGGGCGTCACCTCCAGCCGGGTGCAGATCGTCATCCCGCAGACTTCGGCGTTCGCCACCGCGACGGCGCCGGCGACGGCCTCGGTGCTGCTCAACCTGCAGCCCGGCGCGCAGCTCTCCTCCAACCAGGTGCAGGGCGTCGTGCGGCTGGTGGCGGCCAGCGTCCAGGGACTGTCGAGCAAGAACGTCACGGTCGTCAACCAGGCCGGACAGATCCTGTGGTCCCAGGGGATCGCCGGCGGCAGTGGGACGGGGACGGTGCAGGCCGGCGCCAGCCAGGCCTCCCAGGACCTCGCCGTGACGCAAACCTTCGATCAGCAGTTGCAGGACCAACTGCAGCAGATGCTCGGCCAGGTCTTCGGACCCGGGAACGTCGTCACCCATGTGCAGGCGACCCTCTCCTTCAACAAGGGGACGGTCAACGCCGTCACCTACACGCCGCAGAAGAACGGCCGTGGTGTGGTGCAGAAGCTGCAGGAGCTCAAGCAGTCCCTGACCGGCGGGGCGAGCGTGGGGGGGGTCACCGGGACCGCCTCCAACAGCTTCCCCACGTACACCAGCACGACCGGGACCGGTAAGAGCGGGACATCGAGCAGCCAGCAACTGACCGAGGACTTCGTGATCAACCACCAGACCACCACGACCGTGACCGCCCCCGGGTCGGTCTCCCAGCTCTCGGTCGCGGTGGTGGTGAACGGCACGCTGACACCCACCCAGCAGCAGTTGGTCACCTCCACGGTCCAGGCGGCCGTCGGATACAACGCGACGCAGAAGGACCAGATCACGGTGGTCGGGATGCCGTTCAACAACAGCGTCGTCAAGACCCTCAAGGGCCAGCCCGGACCGCTGCCGCTGGGGGTGCCGCGCCGTCTGGTCTACGAGGGGGGGGCCGTGGCCGCCGCGCTGGTTGCCGGGCTGCTGGTCCTTCTGGCCATGCGCCGCTCGGCGCCGGCCAGCGCCGGCCCGGCCGGCGAACCCGCGCTGGCGGCGGCTGGCGCGCGGGGGGCGGTCGCGGCGGCCGCCGAGGACGGCGACGACGATCCCCTGACCGCGCTGCTCTCCGGGGCGCGCCGCTCGCGCGAGCGGCTGCAGGGATCCCTCCGGCAGCAGCCCGAGGACGTGGCCCGCGTCGTACGGGTCTGGCTCAACCAGGACGAGTAGGGGGTGACGGTGTTGGCCCTGCACACGCCCGACGGGCAACGCGAGTCCGACTCCGGCGCCAACGGCCGGGACAAGGCCGCGATCCTCCTGGTGACCCTGGGCGAGGAGTTTGCAGCGGAGGTGTACCGCCACCTCAACCCGGCCGAGATCGAGCAGATCACCCTGCACATCGCCGGGCTGCGCACCGTCGACACCCAGCAGCAGCAATCGGTCCTGCAGGAGTGCCGCCAGATGCTGGTCGCGCACGAGTACATCGAGCGCGGCGGGATCGATTACGCCCGCGGGGTGCTGTACAAGGCGCTGGGGGAGCAGCAGGCAGAGGATGTCATCGGCCGGCTGACCTCCACCCTGCTGGTCCGGCCCTTCGAGTTCGCCCGCCGCAGCGACCCGGCCCAGATCCTCACCTTCCTCCAGGGCGAGCACCCGCAGACGATCGCCCTGGTGCTGGCCTACCTCCACCCCGAGCAGGCGGCCACGGTGCTGGGGGCCCTGGACCCCGACCGTCAGATCGACGTGGTGCGGCGCCTGGCGCTGATGGACTCCACCTCCCCGGAGATCGTCAAGGAGGTGGAGCGCATCCTGGAGCGCCGCTTCACCACCGTGGCCAGCGGCGGCCAATCCCGCGCCGGGGGCGTGGAACTGGCCGTGCAGGTCCTCAACCGCGCGGACCGCGCCAGCGAGAAGCGCATCCTCCTGGCCTTGGAGACCAACGATCCGGAACTCGCGCAGGAGCTGCGCCGCCGCATGTTCGTCTTCGAGGACGTCCTCAGCCTCGACGACCGCTCGTTGCAGCGTGCCCTGCGCGATATGGACCTCAGCTCGGACATGCCCCTGGCCCTCAAGGCCGCCAGCGCCGAGGTCAAGGCCAAAATCCTGCGCAACGTCAGCCACCGCCAGGGGGAGGGCCTGGAAGAGGCGCTCTCGCTGTTGGGACCCGTGCGCCTGCGCGAGGTGGAAGAGGCGCAGCAGCGCATCGTGGGCGTTATCCGGCGCCTGGAGGACGAGGGAGAGATCGTGGTGGCGCGGGGTGGGTCGGATGAACTTGTCGTCTGAGGCGTCCCGGCCGCTGCGGCCGCTGACCTGGGCCCCGCTGGCCCGTTCCCCGGGCGCCGGCGCGGCGGCGCCCGAGAACCCGGCGGAGATCCTCGACGCCGCCCGGCGCCAGGCCGAGGAGATCGTCGCCGCCGCGCAGTCCCGCGCGCATGCGGACGCCGCGCGCATCGCCGACGAGGCCCGGGAGCGCGGGGCGGCCGAGGGGCGGGCCCGCGGCGAGGCGGAGGCCGCCGCGCTACGCGCCCAGGCGCAGGCGGTCCTCGCCCGAGCCCGCGCCGAGCGCCGCCGCATCCTGGCCGGGCTCACGCGGGATGTGGCCCATCTGGCGCTGGCGGTGGCCGGACGCGTACTGGAGGGGGATCCGGGCGTCCAGACCGACGCGGTGGTGGCCCTGGCCGCGCGCCTCACCCGCCGCCTGGAGAGCCCGGCGACCATCCGGGTCCACCCCTCGCTGGCGCCGGTGCTCGAGGCGGAGGTCACCGGCAGCCGCCAGGACATCCGCATCCGTCCGGACGCCACCGTGGCCCCGGGCGGCCTGATCCTGGAGAACGACGACGGGTTGGTGGACGGAACGCTCGCCGAGCGGCTGCGCCGTGTGGCCGCCGCGATCGGGGGGGAGGACGCCCATGGCTGACCGCGGCACCCGCGCCTATCCCCACGTCCGCCGCGGGCCCCGCCGCCTGCGCGGCTGCGCCCGGCTGGCCCGCCCGGACGCCGCCAGCGTGCGCCAGACCTGTGGGCGCGTGCGCGCGGCCATGGCCGGCTGGCGCCGGGCGATCGTCGGCGTGGACCCCGTGGCCCGCCGCGGACGCGTGCAGGACATGGTGGGGCTGGTCATCGAGGCGGTCGGACCCGCGGTGGAGGTCGGCGAGTTGCTGGAGATCGACCAGCCGCACGGACGCACCGCCGCCAGCGGCCCGCTGCTGGCCGAGGCTGTGGGGTTCCGGGGGCGGCGGGTGCTGTTGATGCCCCTGCAGGGGGTGGGTGGTCTCTCTCCCGGGACCACGGTCACGGCCACCGGACACCGGCTGGCGGTGGCCTGCGGAGACGGCCTGCTGGGCCGCGTGCTGGACGGCCTCGGCCGGCCGGTGGACGGGCGGGGCCCGGTGGCCGCCGATCGCTGGCGGGACGCGGAGGCCGACCCGCCCCCGCCCCTGGACCGCCGTCCCATCGACGAACCGCTGCCGGTGGGGGTGCGGGCCATCGACGGACTGCTGACCTGCGGCCGGGGCCAGCGGCTGGGCATCTTCGCCGGCAGTGGGGTGGGCAAGAGCACGCTGCTGGGCATGCTCTGCCGGCACACCGCGGCCGACGTGGTCGTGGTCGCCCTGGTGGGGGAGCGCGGCCGCGAGGTGCGCGAGTTCTTGGACATCGACCTGGGGGCGGAGGCGCATCCCAAGACGGTGGTCGTGGTGGCGACCTCCGACCAGCCCCCGGTCGTCCGGCTCAAGGCCGCGCTGGTGGCCACCACCGTCGCCGAACACTTCCGGGACCGCGGACTGGACGTCCTGTTGGTGATGGACTCGCTCACGCGCTACGCCCAGGCGATGCGCGAGGTCGGGCTGGCCAGCGGCGAGCCGGCGACCACCCGCGGGTACACCCCCTCCGTGTTCGCGGCGCTGCCCCGCCTGTTGGAGCGGAGCGGGCGGGGCGCCCGGGGCAGCATCACGGGCCTGTACACGGTCCTGGTCGAGGGCGACGACATGAACGAACCGGTGGCCGACGCCGTTCGGGGCCTGTTGGACGGGCACATCGTCCTGTCTCGTCAGTTGGCCGCCAAGGGTCACTATCCGGCCATCGACGTGCTCCAGAGCATTAGCCGCCTGGCGGGCCGCCTGGTGGAGCCCGAGCACGCCGCGGCCGCGCAGCGCGTGCGGGAACTGTTGGCCGTGTACCACCAGGCGGAGGACCTCATCGACGTCGGGGCCTACCGGTCCGGGACGACACCGGCCATCGACGCGGCGCTGCGCTGGATCGAGCCCATCTGGGGCTTCTTGCGGCAGGCGCGCCAGGAGCGCAGCGGCTGGGATGCGACCAGCGGCCAGTTGCAGGCACTCGGCGTGGCGGACGGCCAGCCCTAGACGGGGCGGCGGGGAGGGATCGCGGGTGCGGGCCTTCAGCTTCCGACTGGAACGGTTGCGGGGATTGGCGGAAGGACAGCGCCGCATGCGCGCCCAGGAACTGGGGCAGGCGCAGGCGGCGGCCAGTAGCGCGCGCGGGGAACTCGACCGCCGGGCGGAGGCCCGCCGGGCGCAACTGGAGGCGGGGCGGGAGGGCGGTGCGGCGGGTCCCCTGGACCTCGACCAGTGGAGTGCCGGCCAGGCCGCCTACCAGACCCTCCGGGGGCGTGAATCCGACGCCGCCCGTGACCTGCAGGTCGCCGAGGCCGAGGTGGAGACCGCCCGGGGTGCCTACCTCACGGCACGGAACTCGGGCCGCACGCTTGATGCGGTGCGGGTACGCCGGCTGGGCGAATGGGCACGCGACACCGCCCGCTCCGAGCAGGCCGCCCTGGACGAGAGCAGTTCCCGCAGGGGGGGAGCGCGGTGAACACGGGCGCGGTGGGCCCCGCCGCCGAGCACGCGGGGGCGGTCGCCACCGCCCAGGGCGCCGGGAAGGAAGGCGCGCCGGCCGGGGCGTTCACGACCGTTCTGGCCGCGGTCAGCCAACGCGTGCGCGGGGGGACCCAGACCACCGACCACGCCGCGGGGGGCACGGCGCACGGAGCTTCCCGGCGCGTGCGGCGCCCGGCCGCTTCCTCCACGACCGCGGGCACCC
>JAJZWQ010000265.1 GCA_021846605.1 Bacillota bacterium
CGGCGGATATCGACCAGGCGGTGCGGGACGTCGTGGCATCCGCTTTCGGGCATGCCGGCCAGAAGTGCTCGGCGGCCAGCCTGGCGATCGTGGTCGCTCCGGTGTATGACCGCAGCCCGTTCCTGCGCCAGCTCGCCGACGCGGTCCGCAGCCTGCGCGTCGGGCCGGCGGACGATCCGGCGACGCAGGTGGGTCCGATCGTGGGGCCGTTCACGCCCGCCCTGGAGCGCGCGCTGACGTGCCTGGACCGTGGGGAGTCCTGGCTGGTGCGGCCCGTTCGCCTGGGCGGCGCGGGTGCGGGCCGCGGCGACCGGTGGTCGCCGGGTGTGCGCCTGGGGGTGCGTCCCTTTGCGTGGGCCCACCTGACCGAGTGGTTCGGCCCTGTCCTTGCGGTGCTGCGCGCCCGGGATCTCGAGGAGGCGTTGGCCTGGCAGAATGCGGTGCCGTTTGGGCTGACGGCCGGGTTGGCATCTTTGGACCCGGCCGAGCAGCGGCGCTGGGCCGACGCCGTGGAGGCGGGCAACCTATACATCAACCGCGCCACGACGGCCGCGGTGGTGGGCCGCCAGCCCTTTGGGGGCTGGAAGCGTTCCAGCCGCGGGCCGACGGCCAAGGCCGGCGGGCCCAACTACCTGATCGGGCTGCGCCGCTGGCGGGATGCCCCCGGCTTGGAGGTCTCCACCGAGGACGCCGCGGCCGGCTATGGGCGCTGGTGGGAGCGCCACTTCGGCCGGTCCACGGAGTTGGCGGGCCTGCGCGCGGAGTCCAACGTGCTG
This sequence comes from Bacillota bacterium, assembly GCA_021846605.1. The sequence continues at coordinate 777 of JAJZWQ010000265.1, forward strand.
CGCTACCGCCCGTTTGAGCCCGGGGTGGTGGTGCGGGCGGCGGACGCCGTGGACGACGCCCAGTTGGAAAAGGCCCTGGCCGCCGCACGCGTGACCGCCACGCCGGTGCGGTTTTCGGTGGGCTCCCGCCAACCGTGTCTGGAGCGGGCGGGGGCACGGGTGGTGGTGGAAAGCGACGAGGCGTTCGCCGCCGGCTGGGCCGAGGGAAACGGGCCCACGGGGGCGAGTTCGGCGGGCGGCGTCCGCTTGCGGCTGCTCGGAGCGACCGCGCCCGTCGTGTATGAGGCGGCCGCCGTGGCAGGTCTCGACGTGCTGGACGAGCCGGTTTGCTCCTGTGGCCGCATCGAACTGGTTCGGTGGCTGCGCGAACAGGTGGTGACCCGCAGCCTGCATCGCTACGGTTCCGTGGTGTATGCGCGGTGGTGAGGCCTCGCCGCTCCGCGTCGGTCGCCCCGGATCGAACCGCCCACCGGATCCCTGGGGCCGCCGGGTGGGCGCGGCGCCCGTTTGTCTTCCACCAGCGGGCTTGCGCGTCCGACGGCCGGGCAAGGGTGGATGCCGCCTCGCGGCCGGCTGCTGATTGTGAACGCCGCGTGCAGGGTGGTCTGCGGCGCGGCGCAGGAGTGCCGCGCGCCATCGCCGAAGCTGCGCCACCGCAGACGCAGCGATGCCAAAGGCCTGGGGGCGTTGTCCCCAGGCCCTGTCACCCACTTGGCCGCCATCCCCAACGCGGATGCGAGCCTGAGTGTCTTTGGTATCGGCCGCGATGGCCGTGTCCGGGTCAATAGCGAGGGCGCACCGGGGGTGGCCTGGTCCGGCTGGAAGGACCTGCGGGGCACCCCCATCGCCCCCGGATTTGCGGTGGCCCAGAACCTGAGCGGTTTGTTGGAGGTCGTCGGTGTCGACCCCGCTGGGCGTGTCTGGTAGGACGCCCAGACCCATCCGAGCACCTGGGCGGGGTGGAAGTCCCTCGGCGGAAGGTTTCCCCCCCGCCTCGCGTCCGCCCGCAACCTCAGCGGACGGCTTGAGCTGTTTGCCATCACCGCCACGGGCACGCTGTGCCACGACACACAGGGGCACCCCGGCGGGGCGTGGACCGGATGGCAGCGCCTGCGCGGGCGGCACATCGCCCCCGGATTCGTGGTGGGCCAGGATCGGCTGGGGCGCCTCGACGTCTTTGGCGTCTCCCAGGGCCGGCGCGTGTGGAGCCTGCGCCAGCGCGTCCCGGGCGGTGGCTGGGGGCGGTGGACCCTGCAGGGCAGCGCCCCCGCCCGCCGGTCCACCCTGGCCGTCGGCAACACCGCCGGCGGCGCGATGCGGCTGTTTGCCAGGGCCCCCAACGGCACCGTCTGGGCTTCGCAGCAGCAACCCTCCGGGCATTGGTCTTCCTGGACCGATGAAGGGGCCCCCGGGATAGCGGCCCGCAGGCCACTTCGCCACCTTCGGGCCGCTCAGGTCGTCCGTGCCGCTTCGATGGCCTGGCGCTCGTCGGCCGAGAGGTTCCAGTCGGCCGCCGGAACCGCATCCCGCACGTGTCCCGGGTGGCGCACGCCCACGATGGCCGCCGTCATGGCGGGATGGGACAGGACCCAGGCGATGGCCAGTTGCGCCACGGTGCGGCCCGTCGACTCGGCGATCGGGCGCAGGCGGTCCACCATGGCAAGGTTGCGCCGCAGGCCCTCCCCGGTGTGCGCCGCGGAGCGGCTGCGCCAATCCTCGGCCGCAAAGCGGGTGTCCGGGCCGTAGCGACCGGAGAGCAGGCCGGATGCCAGAGGGCTGTATGCGACGACGCCGACGCCGTTGGACTGACACACCGGCAGCACGCGGTCTTCCACCTGGCGCGCCAGCAAGGAATACGGGGGCTGGAGCGCGTCGATGTGGCGTACCTGGAGCGCCCGGCCAAGGCCCTCCGCGTCGAAGTTGCTCAGCCCGACCCAGCGGACCTTGCCGCTTCGCACCAACTCCTCCATGGCCCGCAGCGTGTCTTCGACCCTGGACCCGCTTTCCGTGTCTGGCCAGTGCAGCTGATAGAGGTCGATCCAGTCCGTTCCCAACCGGCGCAGGGACTGC
>JAJZWQ010000053.1 GCA_021846605.1 Bacillota bacterium
GATGCCTTGCTCCTTCGCCCACACGCTCAACTTCATGCATTCAGTATACCACACCTATTGCTGGACGTAGATACAACTGGCCAACAGCCGGCACCCTCCTCCGGAGTGTTGCCCGTCCGATCCGCCGGGTCCTGCAGAGGAACTCCGCCCCACCGGTGCCAATCCTCCCACCATGGCCGCCAGGCCGGAACGGGGAGGTCGGATCGTGCGCAACTGGGGAGCGCGCCTGCGGGAGGACGCGCGGTTTGCCGGATACAGGGCCCTGGTCCTGGAGAACGCTGAACTGCGCGTCACCCTGCTCCTGGAGCGCGGGGCGGACGTGGTGGAATTCCTGCACAAGCCGACGGACACCGACTTCTGCACGTTCTCCCACCGCGGGCTGCGGTCGCCAGCCGAGAGTGCCGGCCGCCCCTTCATGGACGTGTACTACGGGGGCTGGCAGGAGGTCTTCCCCAGCGGGGGCGCCCCCTGCCGGTACGCGGACGTGGACTTCGACCAGCACGCCGAGGTCGCCCTTTTGCCCTGGAGCGCCCAGGTGCTCCAGGACACCCCCGAGCGCGTGGCGGTGATGCTGGAGGCCCGCTGCCTGCAGACGCCCCTGCGCCTGCGCCGGGAGATGGCCCTGGACGCCGAGGGCGCGGTCCTGGAGATCGCCAGCACCGCGTTCAACGACGGCCAGGCCCCGTTCCCGGTGATGTGGGGACAGCACTTGGCGTTCGGCGCCCCGTACGGAGGGCCGGACTGCCGCATCACGCTCCCGCCCGGCGCCCGGGTGGTGCCGACCGAGGGCGGGCTGCCGACCGAGGCCCTGGGCACGTCGCCCCCGGTGGGCGAAACCGCCTCGGTCACCTATCTCACCGGGTTCCGCGACGGGGTGTACAGCGTACGCAACCCCGCGCGGCCGGTCGGCCTGGAGGTCCGCTGGGACGCCGCCGTCCTCCCCTACCTGTGGTGCTGGCGGGAGGCCGGGAGCCCGGGCTTCCCGTGGTACGCCCGCGAGTATTTCTTCGGCCTGGAGCCCTTTGCCGGCTACCCCACCGACGGGCTGGCCGCCGCGGTGGCCAACGGCTCGGCGCTGGAACTGCCGGCGGGCGGCGCCCGCACGCTGCGCTGGTCGGCGCGCGTGACCGCCTGAGCGGGGCCCCTTCAGCGCACGGCGTAGACCGACGCGGTGAAGGTCACCATGGTGGGATTGACACCGGTGCGCATCTGCACCTGCACCGGGGGGCTTGTGGGCGGCACGACGGGCAGGGGCACCTCCATCGCCACGCTCTGCGGCGTCGCGCCCAGCGTGAATGGCGCCGAGGCGATGTCGGCCTCGCCGTTCCAGACGTCCATGTAGGCCTGGCCAGTGCCCGTCATGCCGCTGAACTCGAAGATGTAGGTCTGCCCGGGCACCACCCCGGGGACCGTGATGGGCACCCAGGCGGTCCCGCCGGACAGCGGCGGCGTCCCCGCGGGGAACGTGACCCTGAACCCGCCGTTGGCGGCGGACGCCACGGTGATGCCGTCCTGGGGGCTGGGGGCCAGGTTGGCCACGAGATTGGGGCCATACGGCAACTGGAGCTGCGTGCCGGCCGGCAGCGTCACCCGCTGCGGAGAGACGGGCAGCGCGGCGGCGCCTTTGTGGTTGTACCGGAATGTCAGGGCGGTGACCGCCAGGGCGCCCGATGCGCCAGCGGTGAAGCGGACGTCGACATGCGCGGCCGGGAGCACCGCCGAGAGGTCGGCGTTCAATCCGGCCCCCTGTCCGCCGGGGGTGGAGATGGTGGCCACCGGCGTCCAGGTCGCGCTGGCGCCCCGCGCGGTAATGGTCCCCTGGCCCGTAGCGGTCAACTCCAGGGCGGCCGCCTTCACCCCTTCGGTGTTGAAGCTGTAGATCCATTCTGTCCCGGCCGAGGCATAGCGCGCCATGGCGCCGTCGGAGTTGATCCGCGTCAGGACCGATCCGCCGCCGGTCCCGGAGAGGTAATACTGGTCCAGCCCGGCCGGCAGGCCCAGCAGGGTGGTGTGCGCCAGCCCCTGGGTCCAGGCCTCCCGCATCAGCGCCACCAGTTGGCTGGGTAGGACGAAGTGCACGGGCTCGGGGTACGACGCGGCCGCCGTGGTGACCGCATCCGGATACTTGGTGTCGTTCTGCATCCCGACATACACGAAGAGCGGCCGGGCCGGATTGGCGGCGATGGCGTTCCGGATCGCGGTGATGTTGCGCTCGGCCGGGGTTCCGGTCCCGATCGGTCGCTGGAACCCACCGACGGGTAGCACCGGACGGCTGTTGATCCACAGGGGTTCGCCGATGGGGTACGACTGCGAATAGGTGTACCCGTAGAAGTGGCCGTCGGGCGGGTGGCTGCCGTGCAGCAGGTCCCAGAATCCGGATGCCTTCTCCCCCAACACCAGGGCGGTGTGCGGCAGGCTCTGGCCGACGTTCAACCCCGCAGCGGACATGGCCGCCTGCGTCGATGCCACGTAGCTGGGCCACATGGGCGATGTCACAAACGAGGGCAGGTCCGGGTATCCGAAGGGGAGCCAGGAGACGAAGTCGTCGTTGGCCGTGGCGGTGCTGAAGTAGTGGTCGGCCAGCGCGGGGGTCCAGTCCGGGGCCATCCCCTGCATGGACCAGCCGACCGGCACCTTGCCGCGTTCGGAGTCGACCCAGCGCCCCTCGTGGAAGTCGATCAACACCGAGATGTTGTCGCCGTCGGTGAACAGCTGCGAAACATACACGCCCGCGGGATCGAGCGTGGGCGCGGCTGGCCGGGGACGCTGCTTGGCCGGTCCGCCCTTGCGCAGCGCGCTATGCACACTGAGGTTCTCGGCGGAGAGCCCGGGGCTGTCGGCGCCGCAGAACACCATGCCGTGCCCGCTGGCCAGGATGGTCTGCTCCGCCTCGTTGTTCGACCAGCCGAACATCGTGGCCTTGCGCCCCGCGACGGTCTTGAGGATCGCCTTGACCTCCGCCGTCTCCCCCAGGTTGAGGTTCGCGATCCAGGTGAAGGCGCGCGCCACGACGGCGTAGTCGCGGGCGGACCAGCGCAGGACGTCCTCGGTGGGGTCCCCCGGCAGGTTGCCAACCGCGATCAGGGCCAGGGTCTCCGGATTGATCGACTTGAGCTGCCCCAGCGCCCAGGTGTAGGCCTCGCTCCCGCTGCTCAGGTTCAGGGTGCGCATGTCTAGGCCGGCGGTCAGCCCGTTGGCCTGCAGTTTCAGCGGATCGGCGGTGGCCGCCACCAGCGGCGACTTGATCGCGGAGCCGAGCGTGTCCTGGGGATCGACCGCAGCGACCCCCTGCAGCCAGGCCAGGGTGTTGGCCACGTTGATCGTGTCCGGAACGGCCGGGTCCCAGATCACGTATTCCTTGATCCCCGCGGCGTGGGCCAGACGCACCACGTCCGAAGGCGTGCCCGAGGTGACCTTGACCCCCTGGGTGGCGGCGTAGATCTTGGCCCACATCTGGTCGGCCCCGGGGAAGGCCACGCCGCCGACGTAGTTGTTCGGCAACAGGATGTACACGGCCTGGCCCCCGGGCTGGAGCCGGGCGTTCACCAGGCCCTGGAGGATGGCCAGGGCCGTCTGCGTATACACCGGGACGCTGGAGACGTCGACCTGCAGCAGCGATCCCGGACGCGCCGCGGGGGCCGGGAGCCATCCCTGGGCCAGGCGCGGGGATGCCGAGGCGATCCCGCACCCCTCCAACCCGGCGGCCACCGCGGCCAGGGGGATGGCCGCCAGGCCCCCCAGCACGGTCCGGCGCCGCAGCCGCAGGCCGCCTTCTGTCATCCCTCGCCCACCACCGTGGCCCTGCGGATGTCCGGATCGGTGAAGATGTCGTGCTCGTCGGTGCTGCGCGTGGAGAACTCCGAGACGACCGCGCCCTCCTCCCCCCCCTGGAACCAGTGCCAGGTGTCGGGCATGATCGTGTATTGCTCGCCGGGTCCCAGTTCGATCTCGTGCCAGACGGTGTAGGTGGACGCGCGGTGCTGGGGGGGCCGGCAGGCGGGACGGGCGGCCGGATCGCCCTCCACGTACAGATACACCCGGCCCCTGCGGCAGCGGAACGTCTCCTCCTTGCCGGGCTGGCCGTTCACCGCCGGGTGGCGGTGCTGCGGGCAGGTCTGCCCCGGGAAGAGCACCAACTCCTTGGCGCAGCAACGCTGGGTGTTCACGTAGGTGACCAGTTCTAGGCCGGTCTTCTCCAACTCGCCCAGCCCGAAGTCCGCGATCTCCACGTTGGCCTCTTCCTGCGGCGTGAGCACCATCCCCGCCCGTCCCAGATACTCGCGGGCGCGGGCGCGGGCCGCATCCAACTCCGCCTTGGTCAGCATGTGGACCCCTCCATCCGTCGTCAGGAGGCCGCCAGGCCTCCCCGTGCGAGGACCTCCAGGGTCTGGGCCAGGGATCCGATCCCCGACACCGCCCCCACGCGCGAGACGGCCAGGCAGCCGGTGGCGGTGCCCATCCGGGCGCAGGCCACCGCGTCCCGGCCCTGGGACAACCCGGCCAGGAACCCCGCGCAGAAGGCGTCCCCGGCGCCGGTGGTGTCCACCACCGGTCCTTTCAGGGCCGGCAGCGTCACCGGGTCGCCATCCGCGTCCACGTAACACCCGTCGGCCCCCAGTTTGACCACCACGGCGCGCGCACCGGCCGCGCGCGCGGCCCGCACGATGCCGGCCGGGTCGGTCACCCCGAAGATGTGTCCGGCCTCCTCCCGGCTGGGGAGGAAGTAGTCCACGTAGCGGAGCGCCGCCTTGGCCTGCTCCCAACGGCCCAGGGGGTTCCAGGCGGTGTCCAGGGTGACGGTCATCCCCAGACTCCGGGCCTCGGCGCAGACCTCGGCCAGCGGCTCCCCGTCGAGCGCGGGTAACAGGCCCGCGCCGCCGATGTGCAGGATGCGGGCAGGCCCCGTGGCGGACAGATCAATTTCGGAGCGCCGCAGGGCGCCGTTGCCGCCAAAGGTGTGCAGGAAGGCACGCTCCCCGGACGGTCCCACCAGGGCCATGGACGACGAGGTGCTGGCCTCGGGCGACACGATGAGGGCACAGGTGTCCACGCCCTGGGCCCCCACGGCCCGGACCAGGAAGTCCCCGAGGGGATCGGCCCCCACCTTGCCCAGGATGCCGACGCGGACCCCCAGTCGGGCCAGCCCCGACGCGGTGTTGGCCGCACACCCCCCCACATACAGCCCCATCTCGTCGATCAGCCGGAGCTCGCCCGGCGGCGGTACCTCCGCCACCGGGCGCGCCACCATGTCGGCCACCAGGATCCCCAGGCAGGCCACCGCCCACGGTTCGGCCAACGTCACCCCTCCGCCCGCTCGACTTTGGGCACCCGGACCCAGCCGCCGGATGCCGCCGCCTGGTAGATGGCCTCGATGTGCGCGTGCACGGCGACCGCGTCCGCGAAATTGGGCTCGGGACTGCGGTCCTCGGCGATCGCCGAGAGCATGCTGTACTGGGAACCGACGTGGGCCCGCGTCCAGCCGATCGAGAACTTGGAGGCCGGGGCGACCGCGGGCGCCGGGTAGCGCTGCACCGTGGCCAGCCGCTGGAAGCCGCGTTGCTCGGTGGCCAGGGTGGCGTCATAGGCATACAGCCAGTTGGGGTCCATCAGGTTGAAGGCCAGGGCGCCGCGGCTACCGTGCAACTCCAGGCGGAGTTCGTCCTCGGCCCCGGTCGCGCAGCGGGATACCTCGATGGAGCCGATGGCGCGTCCGGAAAAGCGCAACTGGGCCTGGGCGGCGTCCTCGACATCGACCGAGCCGATCTCGCCGGGGCGCTCGGCCACCGGGCGCTCGGTCACGAAGGTCGCGATGTTCCCGAACACCTCTCGGGCGTCCCCGGCCAGAAACCGCATCATATCCAGCACGTGGGGCCCCAGGTCCATCAGCACACCGCCCCCGGTCGCCTCGCGGCGCAGCCGCCAGGAGATCGGCCGCTTGGGGTCGATGTAGCCGCTGTGCAGATACAGGCCGCGGAACTGGAACAGATCGCCGAGGAAGCCGTCGGCGATCATCTGCTTGGCCTGCATGAGCGCCGGCAGGAAGCGGTACTCCGCCACGATCTGGTGCCGGATGCGCGCCTTTTGGGCCGCCGCCAGGATGCGGCGCGCGTCCTCCAGGTTGGTGCACAGGGGCTTCTCGCAATAGATGTCCTTACCGGCGGCGATGGCCGCCTCCAGCACCGGCAGGTGGCCGGCGTTGGGCGTGCAGATGTCCACGACGTCCACATTGGGGTCTTCGACGACGGCCCGCCAGTCGGTGCTGGCCACGGCAAACCCGGCCTGCTGCACCGCCTTGTCCGCCGCGCCGGGAACGACGTCCGCCACCGCCTGGAGCTTGAGCGTAAAGGGTAACGGATCGTAGAAGATCGGGATGCTGCGATAGGCGTAGGCATGGATGCGGCCCATCTGTCCGTAGCCGATCATACCCACGCGGATCTCACGCGCCATGTGCTCGGTCCCCTCCTTGCTAGCCCTCGGTGACGCGCCGGAGTGCGCCGTCCAGGCTGCCGCCCTCGTGACAGAGGTGGGCGATCGCCCGCACCACGCCGGCCGGGTTGGGCTGCTGCCAGATGTTGCGGCCGAACACCACACCCGCCGCGCCCTGTTCCAGAGTCTCGGCGACGACGGCCAGGCTGTCACGCACGGTGTCCGTGCGCGGCCCGCCGCGCACCAGGATGGGGACGGGGACGGACTCCACCACCGAACGGAAGCTCTTGGCGTCGCCGGTGTAGTCGGCCTTGATCACGTCGGCCCCGGCCTCCCACGCCATGCGCACCGCCAGGCGCACGACCTCGGGATCACGGACCGGGCTGCCGTCGGGCCGGATGCCCAGGGGCTCCACGATCAGGGGCATCCCCAGGTCACGGCACTCCGCCGCCCATCCGGCCACGCGTTCCAGGTTGTCGGCCTCGATGGCGTCGTCCTCGTACCCCACGAACAGGAAGCAGACCACGGCATCCGCCCCCAGGCGCACCCCGTCCACCGGGCGCGCCACGCGCGCGTGGTAGGTCGGGTGCGGCCGCGGCTGCGGCCGCCACAGGTTGGTGGCGTCCATGCGCAGGATGAGCGCCGGCCGATTGTTGCCCAGCAGTTCACCACCGGCGGAGAGCGCCGCGCCAGGGGTCAGTTGGATGCCGTCCGGCGCTCCGGCGACCACATCGCGCACCGTCCCAGGCACCGACTCCAACTTGGGCAGGGGACCGATGAACAGGCCGTGATCCAGGGCCACCACGACCGCGCGCCCGCTCTCGGGGCGCAGGATGCGCGCCAGCCGCCGCCGGCGTCCAAGGTCCCACTTCGGGTCGTCCGTCACGCCAACTCCTCCTCACACCGTGTCCAACCCTACGGGGCCGGCGACCAGAGTACACTGAACAGGCCCTTGGGTGGCACCGTCACCTCCACCGCGCCGTCGCCGTCGCCGGCCAGGGGCCCCACACACTGCTCGTCCAACCCCACCCGCGTGGCCGCCCGCACCGGCCGCCCCAGCGCCACACTCCCCGTGCGGGGCGCATCGCCGGGGTTGAACAGACGGAGTACCACCCCGCTCCCGTCCTCGGACTCCTTCAAGCTGGAGACGTCCAACCCCTCCGGCACGCGCACCCACCGGTCACTGAGCGGTCGGGTCCCGGCGTGTCGGCTCTGCGGGTAAGCGCGGCAGGGAGACTTCCAGGCCTGGGACAGCGCCCACAGGTCCGCCCCGGCCCCGTGCGGCACCAGGGCGAAGCGGACGTCGACCATGGTACCGAGCATCTGGGCATCCGGCGTGCGGGCCATGGGTCCCGCGCCGCTGATGATCGTCAGCGGTTGGGGGGCGCCCAGATGGCCGCAGGCGCGTAGTGCCGTCAGGCAGAGCTCGCCACGGGGGGTCAGTTCGAACTCCCGCAACCCGAAGCTCACCAGTGCGAAGCCCGGACCGCCCACCTCCTCGGCGGCGTCCACGAATCCGTGCGTCGGGTGGCAGGCGGGCGCGTCCTCGATCCAGACATCCTCCGGGGGGTGGCGGGGGACCGTGGGGCGGCGGAGGATGTCCCACTGTCCCTCGGCCTGCGACCAGGCTGGATGCAGGCCGGTGGGCGCGACCAGGCGGAGGCGGTGGTCGGATGCCCGGTTTTCAAAGCGCAGGCGGGCGTCGACCTGCGGGGCGCCGGCCGCCAGCGTCAGGTCCAGCCGCACCGGGCAGGCCACGCGCTCGTCCTGGCGGCCGCGCCGCTCGGGCTCCAGACCGCGGGGGAGCAGGAAGTCCCCGTCCAGGCGGAAGGTGGTGGCCACGGGCCCGTCCTCCACCAGGGACACCCCGCGCGGCCGCCAGGTGAGCACCTCGTCTTCGGGGGGTGGGGAGTAGGTGTAGCCGTCGCCCGCATCCCCGCCATCCTCCAGGCGCAGGCAGGACCGCCAGGCGCGCCCGCTCGCCAGGTGCGTCAGGGTCAACTCGCCCCCCGCCGAAAGCTCCAGGGAGAGAACGCCGTTGGTCGCGGCCAGGGGCCCGGTCCGCAGCGAACCGCGGTTGACGCGCCCCCGGGTGACGGGGCGCACGCGGTAGGTCGCGTACCCGCAGCCCGGGACGTCGGCCGCCCAGCGCAACCGCACCTGGCGCACACGTTCGAAGGCGGTGAACCATCCGGAATCGGGTTTGGGCGCCGCACCCTCGTTGGCGACCACCACCGGGAACAGGTCGGACTCGGGCATGCCGGTGGTGCGCATGACCGCGCCCTCACTCTCCACGACTTGGGCGGGCACGCGCGCGCCCTCCGCTGATGTGACCTCCAGGTCCCGCCAGAAGCCCTCGGGCATGTCCACGAGCACATCCACGACCTCGCGCCTGGCCGCGGGGGTCGGGTTGACCAGCATCACCGGACGGCCCTCGGCCGGGAGGCCGGAGGTGTCCACCACGGCCGCCAGGCGGGCCGCCGACTCGTCGGACACCTGCCGCGCCACCTGCATGGCGGTCTCGAAGCGCGCCGCCATCTGGCGGTGGATCTCGTCGCGGCTGCACCCCCCGATGCTGTCGTGTGGGTGGTTCTGCAGGAGCACCTGCCAGGCGTGGTGCAAAAAGCCGAGTTCGGGCGCCGCCCCCTCCATGCGGGCCAGCGCCGCCAGTGGCTCGGCCCAGACCGTCAACTCCCGCTCCACCTCGGCGTTGCGCAGCTTGAGCGGCACCCGCGAAGACAGGACGTTGGGCAGCACGAAGTTGAAGTGTCCCCGCGCGCTGCGGTTGGTGTCCCGCAACTCGCCCTCGCGGACGGGGAGGCCCTGGGGGGCCGGTTCACCCTCGGAGGCGAGCAGGCCCTGGGAGCGCAGGGAGGCGCGGACCTGGTCCGCAAAGCGCCCCAGGCCGGTGTGCGCGACCTCGGCCGGGGCGTCGGGAAGGGCGGCGATGGCCCGCAGCAGCGCGCCCAGGCCGTCCTGCGGCTCGACGTGGTCACAGCCCACCAGCATCAGCCGGAAGGGGGTGCGGGCCCCCGGACCGTTGTCGGAGTCCGCCAGTTGGGCGAGCGCCGCCGTCGGATCCCGCGAGAGGCGGTGGGCCATGGAATACCCGGTCTTGTCCGGCAGGTGCACCGCCAGGACCTCCGAGCCGTCCGGGGACCGCCAGACGAACTCCGGGGGGGCGTCGGACCCGGAGATCCCACGCCAGCAGATCGCCACATCGATGCCGAACCCGCGGAGGATCTGCGGGATCTGGGACATGTGCCCGAACATGTCCGGGAGGTAACCGACGCGCAGCCCCCCGCCCGGCGCCCCGGCGCGCGCGGCGATCCTCCTGCCCGCCAGGAAGTTGCGCACCAGGGCCTCGCTGGAGACCAGGAACTGGTCGGGCTGCACGTACCAGGGCCCAACCTCGATGCGGCCGGCCTCCAACTGCGCGCGCAGGCGGCCCTCCTGTTCCGGACGGATGGCCAGGTAGTCGTCCAGCACCACGCTCTGGGCGTCCAGCAGGAAGGACACATAGTCCGGCTCGGACTCCAGGAGATCCAGCAGGCGGTCCACCAGGCGCACCAGGCGCATGCGGAACAGCTCGAACGGGCTGTACCACTCCCGGTCCCAGTGCGTGTGCGTGACCACCTGGATGCGACGTTCATCGGCCACCGCGGCCACCTCCTGCCTGTCTAGGGAACCAGGCGCACGCTCTCGATGCACCGAGGGCCCAACGCCACGGAGATCTCGGCACCCGCGTCCAGCGGAGACAGCAACTCCTCGCACAGCGCGCAGCGCTCGACGCGGGCCAGGGGCCGGTCCAGGCGCACCCGGCCGGCGATCGGGGTATCCGACGGGTTGAAGAGCCGCAGGATGACGCCGTCGCCGTCCTCCGCCGGTTTGAAGGCCGAAAACACGGCCCCGGGCACCCGGATACCGAGAAAGCTGTGCGCCGGCGGTAGGTGCGGTTGGGGGTCGGGGGGCACGAACGGGTTGAGGGGCGTCCCATCCTCGGCCGTGGCGCGCAGCACCACGGCGCGAAAACGCCGGACCTCCGGATCCAGACCCAGTTGGAGGGGCCGCGGGGGCAATTGGAACTCATCCGCCTGCCGGTGCAGGCCCGCAACGTGCCAGTCCCCCTGGTGGGGCACCAGCGCCAGGCGGATGGAGATCGGCCCCGGGCACTGGGCGTCGGGCGCGCGGTCGAAGCCGGGGTTGTCCCCGACGACGTCGGTGCAGCGCAACAGGGTCAGGGCCAGCGCCTGGCCGGCCGCCCCCCCCGGCGCACCCACCACCTGGTACTCGGGTGTGCCGTCCAGGAGCAGGCCCAGCCCCCACCCGGCACCGGCGTCGTAGGCGTCCACAAAGGCCTGGGCGGGGTGGTTGCCCTGGGCCTCCCACTCCGGGGGCAGTTCCACGGGCCGGGTGACCACGTCGAAGGGGATGGCCGCAGCAGAGGACACCACATCCAGCCCGGTCGGGAAGAGCACGCGCAGACGGTGGTCACGCGCGCGGTTGTCCACGCGCACCTCGACCTCCAGGCGCGGGCAGTCGCGCACCAGGGTGAGGCGCATCTCCACCGGGAGGTCCACCGTCTCGGTGGTGCGGGACTGGCGTCCGGGGACCAGCGCGCCCGGGACGCGCATCAAACCCCGGATGGACCACACCAGCCAATCCGGCCCGTGCTCGTCCAGGGCGATCTGCGGCTGCCCGCAGAAGCCCGTCTGGGTCGAGTCCACCGCCGGGGGCTCGTGCAGGTATTCGTCGCCGGCCTCGCCGTCGTCCACGAGAAGACCCAGACCGGCGAACGTCCGCGCGGCGCCCTCCGCGCCGGTGGCCCGCAGCGTGAAGGTGCCGTCGGAAGCGATCTCCAGGCGAAGGTGCGCGTTCTCGCCGCCCAACCGTCCGCCCGCCACGAACGCGGCCAGTCCGTCGTCGTCGGGATAGCGCTCGGTCCCATACACGAAGGGGGGCCCGCCCAGGCGCTCGGCGATCAGCGTGCGGTAGCCCAGTGCCGGCAGGTCGCGGGCCAGGAAGCGGAACTCCACGCGGTTGCCGGCGACGGGGTGCGGCAGGGAGACGGGCCCGGTGATCAGCCGGTGCGCGGGACCCTGCCGGAGGACGCGGCACGGCACATCGGCACCGGTGGCGGCATCGCGCAGGCGCAACCGTCCGCCGGGGACGTCGGGGGCGAAGTCGACGACGGCCGTGCACAGGGCGTCGCGCTCGGACGCCGCGGCGTTGAACACCGCCAGCGCGACGCGGCCGCGCCCGTCCGGCTCGGTTCCATCCGGCAGCGCGGCGCGGATGTGCTGGCCGATCCAGACGTGCGAGCGACGGGTCAGCTCTCCGGCGATCTCTTGGACATGGCGGAAGCGGGGCAGCATGTCCTGGTGCACGGGGTCGACACTGCACCCGCAGATGCTGTCATGGGGGTGGTTCTGCAGGAGTTGCCGCCAAGCCGTCCACATCTGCGCCTGGTGGCGCTCCTCCCCCAGCATGCCGGCCACGGCCGCCCACGGCTCGGCCCACCGTTCCAACAACAGTTGGCACTCGTGGTTGGCCAACTTCAGATACATCCGTGCGGAGAGCGTCCCGTTCAGGACGTTGTGACGGTGGTTCTGCTGGCGCATCTCGCCCCGCCACACGGGTCCGGAGGGCTTGTCCGGTCCCAGTTCCTCACGGACGGCCGCGAAATAGGTCGACAGCGTCGAGTGCCACACGGTGTCGGGCGCCAGGAGCGGCCCCACCGCCTGCAGAATCGGCGACAGGTTCTCCTGGGGCTCCAGGTGGTCGACGCCGTTCATCATGAGCAGGTGCCGGCTGCGGCCGTGCCGCCGCACATGTTCGGCCGCGCGCCGCAGGTGCGCCGCGGCCTTCTCGGGGTCCGGGTCCAGCCGCTGGGCGTTGTTGTACCACCCCACCAGGTAGCTGCACAGGACCCAGGAGCCGTCGGGCGACTCCCAGACGAACTCCACGGGGACGTCGGCGGCGCTCACCCCGCGCCCGACCACCGCGTTCTCCAGGCCGAACCCGGCAAAGATCTGCGGCAGTTGGCTGATGTTGCCGAACTGGTCGGGGAGGTAGCCGATGCGCCCCACCCGGCCAAACCTCGCCGCCTGGCGCGTACCCAGCAGGAGGTTATGGACGGTGGACTCCCCCGAGGTCAGGTAGGTGTCGTTGAGGACGTACCAGGGTCCCACCTCGATCCGGCCCGCCTCCACGTGCCCCCGGAGGTCCGCCGCGCGCTCGGGCCGCACCTCGAGGTAGTCCTCGAGCACGATCGTCTGGCTGTCCAAGTGGAAGTGCGAGAAGGCCGGGTCCTGGTCCAGGATCAGCAACAGATGGTCGATCAGGTCGACTAGGCGGAGGCGGAACCGCTCGCGAGGCTGATGCCATTCCCGATCCCAGTGCGTGTGCGACACCAGGTGGAGCACATGCGGCCCCTCCGTCTCGTCTGCAGGCAACAGCAAACCCTCCCCGCCCGCCGCGGCGCGGAGGGCCATGCTTCCCCCCTCCGGAACGGCGGGCGGAAGCTCTTCTCCGGAGCGCGGTCGGGATCCTTGTCCCCAAGGGGCGACCGACCGACCGTTCAGCCCACGGTCGTCCAGGTGGCCATGACCACCTTCTGCAGCACCTCGTCCGGGCGCACCGGCCGGCCCAAGCGGCGGGACGAATAGGCCGCGCCCACCACCTTCATCGCCTCCAACCCCGCATCGTCGGCGACGGGCGCCGGCGCGCCGACCGCCAAGGCGCGGGCGAAGTCGTCCAAAAGCCGCGCGCGGGGCGATACGACGGGGGGCAACGCCACCTCGGCCCAATCCTCGGCGAACGCCCACAGACGCTGCCCATCGGTGACCAACTGGCCCCGGGCGCCGATGATGCGCACGCCGCCGTCCCCCAGGGGACCGGCTCCGCCGGGGGCGCTCCAGGAGGCGGCCACCGACCCCACCGCCCCGTCGCGGTAACCGATGGTGGTCACCGCCGTATCCTCGACCTCGATCCCGGCGGTGCGTGCCTCGTGTTCGGCGAAGACCCGCTCGACGTGCAGGCCCGTGGCCCAGTGCACCACGTCCAACAGGGGGAGAACCTCGCCCAAGAGCAGCCCCCCCCCGGCCTGCAAGCGCAGGCTCCGCCATCCCTCTCCCCAGCCGGCCGGCCGTTGAACGACACGCTGGACGTGCACGGCCTGCAACGGCCCGAGCGTCCCGCCAGCGATCGTCTCGCGCACCCGTTGCCACACCGGCCGGTAGCGGTCGGCCAGAGCCACACACAGCCGCACGCCGCAGTCGCGCGCCAGTTGCAGAGCGTGCAACGCCTCGTCGGGATTGGCCGCGCCAGGGGGCTCGATGAGGACGTGCTTGCCGGCGCGAGCCGCCGCTTGCGCCAGCATCGCGCCCAGGAACGTCGGCACGGCCAGGTAGACCGCGTCCACATCCGCGCGCACCAGGAGGTCTTCGGAAGAATCCACCGCCGCGCACGAGAGGAGTTGCGCCACTCGGCGCGCCCGCTCGGGTTCGGCGTCGGCGACGGCGGTCACCTCGACCGCCTCCGCACCCCGCAGTTCCGCGGCCAAGTCCTCTGCCACGCTACCCGCACCCACCAGGCCCAATCTCAGCTTTGCCACCGCTCACGCCTCCATCGCGTGCAGTTTGGGCGACATGTGGGCGAATCCCTGCCCGTAGGCTGCCCGGGGCGCGGCCAGAGTTGCGGCCGCCCCGGGCACGGGGGACCCGGGCCTTCCAGCCACCCGTCACACGCCGTCGGGCGGGACGCCGCAGGAGCGGAGGGCCCGAGCGCGAACGCCGGTGTTCCTGGAGGGGAGGTTTGGGCGGATGGTTGCACTGGTCTCTGGACGCAAGGTGCGTCTCGGCTTCGTCGGAACCGGGGGCAACGCCCGGGCCCACATGGCCAGCGTCATGGCCGACCCGCAGGCCGAGGTGGTCGCCGTCTGCGATACGAGCACAGAGGCGATGCAGGCGGCGGTGTCCGGCTCGCCGGCGCTGGCGGCGCTGCCCCGCTTCACGGACTACCGCGCGCTCATCGACGAGGTGCACCCCGACGGGGTGGTCATCTCCATCCCCCACACGCTGCACTACGCCGCGGCAGCGTATGCGTTGGAGCACGGGGTGTCGGCGGAGGTGGAGAAGCCGCTGACCTGCAAGGGTGCGGACGCCCATGCGCTGATCGCCCTGCGGGAACGGACCGGGCTGGTGCTGACCGTGGGCTACCAGCGTCACTACCAGGGCGCTTGGCGCTGGGTCCGCGCGCAAGTGGCGGGCGGCGCCTTCGGGCCCGTCCACTTCGTAGAGGCCTGGCAGTGCCAGTCCTGGCCGGGCCGCGGCTGGCGGGGGGTACCGGAACTCTCGGGGGGCGGCCAGCTCAACGATTCAGGAAGCCACCTCGCAGACATCCTGCTCTGGGCCGGCGGCATCCGGCCGGCCGAGGTCTTCGCCTACCAGGAGAACCGGGGGCTGCAGGTGGACCGCATCTCGGCCATCAGTTTCCGTTTCCCGGAGGCGGGCGTGGGGACCGTCGCCATCATCGGCGACTCGGTCCGCGGAATGGACGAGGGCGTCCAGTTCTACTGCCGCGACGCGCGGGTGCGCGTCGACGGGATGGACGGCCGCGCGCGCCTGACCTGGTACGGGAGCGATGGGGCACCGCACGTCGTGCCCGCCGAGGAGTTGCCCGGCTACCCCTCAAACAAGGACGCCAACTTCGTCCGTGCCATCCTCGGGGAGCAGGAGCCACAGGCCACCGCCGAAGACGGCCTAGGCGTGGCCGCCTTCACCGAGGCGGTGTACCGGTCGGTGGAGACGCACGCGCCGGCCGCCGTCCAGTGGTGACCGGAGGTCCGGGGATCGCCCGGGGGCAGGCGCCCACCGCGCCCGCCCCCGGCCTCGCCGGCCGCCGCCGCGCTTGTCGCGCCGCCCCCCAGAGAGGGCGGCGGCGCCAGGTGGGCGGCACGGCCCCCGGGCGGCATCGCGCCGCTGCCGATCGCCACGACCTTGGTCGGAGAGAACCGCTCTAGACAGTGTCTGCGCTAGTGGCGCGTTCCGTTAGTTCAGGGGCCAACAGTGCCACGGTGGGTGCGAGGGCGGTTCAGGCTGGAGTGAGCACGAACGCAAAGTCATTCACGAGCATGGTCAGGAGTTCGGTAAGGGTCCCGGTAAACGGCGTCGGTTCCCACTTGCCCCGACGATCCGTCAGGCCCAGTTGGTACTGCCCGCGCTGCAAGGAGGTCAGGCGTGCTCGGTTCCAGCGGTCATCGTCTTCCTGGGTGTAGATGACCAGATGCTGTCCGTATGCGCGCACGTGCAGGTGCGCAAAGCCCTTGTCGTGCAGGACGTTCTCGGCCATGACGGCCTGCGAGAGCAGGTGCGGGGCAGCCACCTAACCCGCCTCCTTCTGCATCGGGTAGCCGCGGAACGTCCATTTGAACGGATGACCTTCCCCGCCGTTCCATCGGTCCACGAAGGCCATGATCCGGTCCGTCAACTCCTGCGCCGACGCGAAGCTGCCATGCCGCACCACCCTCCGCTGCAAGATCGAAAAGAAGATCTCCACCTGATTCACCCACGACGCGTGGATCGGTGTGTGGTGGAACGCGAACTTGCCGCCGTGCGCTGCGTTGAACTTCGTCCAGCGCTCGCCCTTGCCGTCGTAGTGGATGTTCAGGTTATCCCAGACGATATGGATCTCCTTGGCGTCCTGGTACTGCTCCGCCACCCGCTCCATGAATGCCACGAGATCGTCCCCCGTCCGCGTGCGGCCACAGGAGCCGATCACATCCCCCGTCGCAACGTTGAGCGCCGCCAGCGCCGACACCGTCCCGTGCCGCTTGTACTCGTACTCATATCTGCCCGGGCGTCCCGGCCGAGGCTGCCGCGTCTCATACTTGCGCTCCAACGCCTGCAGTCCTGAGTCCTCATCCACACACAACACCACAGACTCAGGCGGCGGTTCCAGATACAGACCTACGACCTCGTTGACCTTCTCCTTGAACTCCGGGTCCTTGCTGTGCAGCCATCCCCGCACGTGATGCGGATGCAACTCATGCTTGGCCAGCGTGCGATGAATGCTCGACCGGCTCATCACCGGCCCTTCCACCTCGCGCGCCGCGACCTCAGTCAGCAGATCGTGTGTCCACAGCGGCGCTTCCGCGTGCCCATAGTTCGCCGGGGTATCACAAGCCAACGCGATGACCTCGTACCGCTGGGGCACACTGAAGATCGGCGGCCGGCCCGAACGGGGCTCGTCGTGCAACCCCTCCGGACCCGCTGCCCTGAACCGGCTCCGCCACTTCTTCACCGTCTTGACACTGATCTCCAGGCCTTCGGCCACACGGGCGGCCGTTGCGCCGTCCGCCAACTGCAAGATGATCGACGCACGCAGGTGCAGGCGATGTTCCACCCGTTGCCCGTTCGCCCACGCCCTCAGCTTCTCGCGCTGCTCAACAGCCAGTCCCAACCGTGCAGGTCGCCGCATCGCGCCTTTTGCACCCGCCCCGGCCGCCACCCATGCACCTCAGCATGACGGCCGGGGCGCGGATTGTCCAGCGCTTTTTTCCCGTTGCCCTTTGCGGGAACGGACTTCTGAAACGAGCCACTAGTCTCAGACTTCGGCTCATTGGTTCGCCGCCGCCCGGAAACCGTTGAGCCCCAAGGATCATCCACATGCTGGCAGATTGTGCATCCCGCATGCGGT
>JAJZWQ010000266.1 GCA_021846605.1 Bacillota bacterium
CCGACTGCGCCCGTGCACCGGCCCGCCCGGCGGGCCGGGCCTGCGGCCCGTCCTCGGGGAGCCATCAAGGCCACCTCCCAAAAAATGGCCTTGGGGGTGAGGTCGATGACGATGGCCGCTACCGTGACTGCCGCTCCCGCTCTGACCGTGACCGATCTGCTGCGCCGCCTGGAAGAGGGGGTGGCCGCCGTCCAAGATAGCGCGTCCTGGACGCACTACCTGGCGGCCATGGCCCGGCTCCACTCCTACTCCGCAGGAAATATTTGGCTCGCCCTCGCACAGCGCCCCGACGCTACTCGTCTGGCTGGATTCCACACCTGGCGCGCTTTGGGCCGACACGTCCGCAAGGGTGAGCACGGCATTCGCATCCTGGCTCCGGTGACCGTTCGCAAGGCCGACGACACCGACGATGAGGAGACCCGCACGGTCCTGCGGTGGCGCACGGTGGTGGTCTTCGATGTCAGCCAGACCGAGGGGGCCGATCTGCCGGCCCACCCCTGCCAGGCCTTGGGCACGGACAGCGAGCGTGGCCGATGGCTCTATGAGCACCTGCTCGGGGTGGCGCGGGATCGCGGGACCATGGTGCGCGAGGGCATGGAGGGTCTGGGTACCGCCAACGGGGTCTACGTGCCTGGGGTCAACGCGATCGGCCTGGCGCCTGGCCTGGCGATGGACCACAAGGCCAAGACCCTGTGCCACGAGCTCGCGCACGCGGTGCTGGAGCACGGCTCCACTGCCCGGTCGCGGGACGAGGAGGAGGCCGAGGCGGAGGGGACGGCGTTCGTGGTCGCCGCCTGGGCCGGCCTGGACACCTCCGCCTACAGCTTCGGGTACGTGGCCGACTGGGCGGGGCGCAAGGACGCCGCAGCCCTGGTCAAGCGGGTGGGCGGCAACATCCAACGCGCCGCCGGGGCGATCATCGCCCGCCTGGCGCCCGAGGCCCGCAAGACCGCCTGAAGACGGCAACACCGGGGGGCCGGGACGGATCCGGCCCCCCGCCAAGGAGGCGACTCGTCGTGAAGACGCTGCTGGTGACCGTGCTGCTGAGCATCGCGCTCCTGGGTTCCGCGTTCGTGGCCCCGCACCGGATGCTGCCCCTGGTCCGCACGGACCTGGTCGCGAGCCACCCCGTGGCGGTCGGCACGGTGGCCCTGGTCCTGCGCGCCGCCGATCGGTGACCCGGTGTGGAGGGGCCGCGGTCGCAGATGCCTTGACGCAACGGGAGGGGTTCGCGATGGAGACGGGACTGCGCTACGACCGCGAGCTGCGGCGGTGGTGCCTGGACGGGCGGGACTTGCACTGCGGCGACGGGCTGACGGTCCGAGTGGGTGACCGGTGGCTGCCGGTGCGGGTTGAGTTGGACGACCGCCACGGATGGCTGCTCTACGCCGATGGCGACCGGGTGTGTGTTCTGCCCACCCGCTCGCTGCCGGCCCGCCTGGCCCCCTGAACCGCGGGCCCGGACCCGGACTTTGCGACCATGGAGGCGGTTTGCCGTGCGCGTTCGACTGCGGGCCCTGTTGGTGCTGGGGATCGGGTTTGTGGTGGCGGCCATCGGGTTGCCCTATGTGCCGGTGTTCGCACTCTGGCACCAGCGGGGCCAGCATTCCCTGACGGGGGTCGCGACCTGGTGCCGGAGCCTGCAGGGAGGGCTCATGGTGGCGGTGTTCCATGCGGCGGCACGGCAGTGCGCGCGGGCTGGCGCCCTGGACGCATTGGACTGGCTGACGTTCATCGTCGGCCTGGTGTTGATTGCGCTGGCGGTGTTCGCCGGGCGGCGCCGCCGCCCAGGCACCGATGCCGCGGCTTCTTGAGCCCCTGGAGGCCACGTGGCCCAGGGCAGAAGGCACGCTGGGGCGCCCTCGGGGACACAGCCCCCGTCGCGCCCCAGACCCCCACCCGCCCCACATTTCCGGGTCCGGGACAGCCGGGCCCGGTCCCCGGGCCCGGAGGCGCGGCCCTCCGCTCCGCTGTGGCCCGCTTGAGGGCATTGGCGGTGGCCTTGGGCTCCCGAGTGTACCCGCCGCCGCCCGCTACGCGGTCTTGCGGTCCTGGCGCACAGGGGCCCCGGCTTCGGCCGGGGCCTCGCGCGTCTCGACGTCGCAACCGACCCTGCGCCCTACGGGCTGCCCCAGGGTTGGGCGCCGGCGGCCGCCCGACTGCGCCCATGCACCGCCCCGCCCGGCGGGCCGGGCCTGCGGCCCGTCCTCGTGGAGCCATCAAGGCCACCTCCAAAAAATGGCCTTGGTGGGTGGAGTTGATCGGCGATGGCGGATGCGGTGGCTCGGACCCTGTGGCAGGAAACGGCGCGGCCCGCTCCTGCGGTTGGCGCCTACCCTCGCTGGGTGCGGGTCGAGATGGTCCGCGAAGCGCGGGCGGGAGCGTATCGCGCTTGGACCCTGCGGGAACCCGACGATGCCGCGCTCATCCTGGAGCCGTTGCTGCGGCGGGAGGCGCGTGAGGTCTTCCTCGCGGCCTACCTGGACACGAAACACCGCATCAACGCCATCCAGCGCGTGGGCCTGGGTGCCATCGACCATGTGCCGGTTGAGCCGCGCGAGGTGTTCACGGCGGCGCTCTTGGCCAACGCGCGCGCAGTGATCGTGGCGCACAACCATCCGTCCGGTGATCCTGAGCCCTCCCGCGCCGACTGCGGGGTGACCCGGCGCCTGGTGCTGGCGGGGGAGCTGCTGGGGGTGGCCGTGCTGGACCACTTGGTGATCGGTGATGGCTGCTGGACCAGCCTGCGCACCGCGCGGCCCGATCTGTTCGAGCCCGAGGCGCCGCGACTGGTATGACGCGGCGCGGTCCGTGGCGGGGAGGAAGCGAG
>JAJZWQ010000267.1 GCA_021846605.1 Bacillota bacterium
GGAGAGCGCCTTCCTTGAGGCGATGCTGGGGGAGGCCGGCTACGGGAGCCGCACGCTCGCCCAATGCCACCAAAGTTCGACGCCGGGCGGGGTCTTGGGACGATCGGCGTTTGCGGCCAAGTCGGACTTCTTGTCCCAGCCCCTGTCGGCCCAGGGGGTGGCGGCGATCCTCGAAGCGACGGCCGGTCATGGCGGGGGCGGCGGCGCCCTCCTCCTGGATGCCTTGGGCGGCGCCATCAACCGGGTGCCGGCCTCCGCCACCGCGTTCGTGCACCGGAACGACCTCTGCTCGATCCAGTACTACACATCCTGGTCGGTCACGGCCCCGGCCTCCGCCCAGGACACGCAGCGGGCATGGCTGCAGGACGCCTGGCAGATCATGCGGCCGTATGTCAGCGGGTACGCCTATCAGAACTACATCGATCCGACCCTGCCCGACTGGCAGCACGCCTACTACGGAAGCAACCTGGCCCGCCTGGAGCAGGTCAAGCGCCGGTACGACCCGGACAACCTCTTCCACTTCGCCCAAAGCGTTCCCCTCAGCCAATAGGGCCCATGGTGCCCACAGCCGTGATGACCAGGCAGAGGGCGATGCCGCCAAGGGCGATGAGCGGCACCAGCGGGCGGGCGGCCGGGTGGTCGATGGTCTGGGCCAGGTAGATCGCGGCCGCCACCGGGGTGCCGACGAGCGCCAGGAGGAGCGCTAGGCCGCCGGCCGCCGCGACGATGGCGTGGACCCACGGCAGCGCCTCCCAGTGCAGCGCGGGCGCGACGACGCTGCAGTTCCGCGACAGGCCGCCGACCGGAAGGGTCGACCCGCACGCCACGGCCTGCCGCGACGAGAACACCACGGTACCACCCAGGATACCCACACCCCACCCGATCAGGGGGGTCGCCCCCGCCCACGCCACGACGCGCAAGCGCCAGCGCGCGCTGAAGGCCGCGACCAGGATGCCGATAGGCCAGGCCAGCACGGCCAGCACCACCGCCGCGATCACCCAACCGTCGCGCCCGTGCGGACGGGCACCCGAGGCCAGACCCGCCTGGGCCGCGATCTCCTGCGGATCCCCTAACTCAGTCAACAGCCGCCCGACATCGCCGCCGGGCACCTCGCGGCGGCGCATGGCCAAGTGGGCCCGCAGATCGGCGAGGATGTCCGCGCGGCGCTCGGGATCCAGCCCGGCCAGCGCGTCGCTCACCGCCGCGAAGTAGCGTTCGATGTCGGCTTCGGTTTCGGTTTCAGGCGTCTTGCTCACCGTCCCCGCCGCCCCCCGCCTCCAGGATGCGGCTCATGTCTTGGGCGAACTGGCGCCAGAGGTCCTGGAAGTCGGCCAGCGCCCGGCTGCCGGCGGGGGTGAGCCGGTAGTACTTGCGCGGTGCGCCCGCCTCCTCCGTCCGCCACTGGGCGCGCAGCCAACCCTCGGCCTGCAAACGGGAGAGCAGGGGATAGACGCTGCCCGCCCCGGCCACGACGCCCGCGTCGGCCAGGGCGCGGGCCAGCCCGTACCCGTATTGCGGGTGCCCGGCGACCAGCGCCAGCACACAATAGGGGGCAACCCCCTTGCGCAACTGGGCGATGGCCGCCGCCTTGGGCGCTCCGTTCTCTTCCACGCATGCAGTGTAATGTCGCCTATCTTGCATTGCAAGGTGCCAGGGCAAAGCAAAGCGCCCCTGCGGCACAGTCCAGGATCAGCCGGAGCCGGGTGCCCCCGGTTCTGGGCGGCCTCCGCCCAGGATGGCTTCAAGATCGGCCGCGGAGAAGCGATACTGACGGGCGCAGAAGCGGCAGACGGCCTCCGCCCCGGCGTCCTCGCGCAGCATCGCCTCCAGCTCGCCGGCGGGCAGGCCCTGCAGGGCCCGGCGGAAGCGGGCGCGGGAGCAGGTGCAGCGAAACCGCAACGCGTGCGCCTGCAGCGAGCGGAACCCATAGCCCGCCAGGGCGGTCGCGGCAAGTTCCTCCGGAGAGGCGCCGGCCTCGATCGCCCGGCTGAGGGCACCCAGGGTGGCCAGGTTCTCCGGAATGCGATCGGCCGCATCGTCGGGAGCACCGGGGAGCATCTGGATCACCAGGCCACCGGCTGCCCGCACGCGCACGCCCGGGCCGACCAGCACCCCCAAAGCCACCAGGGAGGGCACCTGTTCCGAACGCGCCAGGTAGCCGGTGATGTCCTCGGCGATCTCCCCGGTCACCAGTGGCGCGCTGCCGACGTAGGGCCGGCCGTTTCCCGGGTCGCGGGTGACGCGCACCAGGCCCCGGCGGCCGACCGCCCCCCCCGACATCCAGCTTGCCGTCAGCCCGGGGCGGCAGGTCAGTGTGGGGGCGCAGTGCATAGCCCCGCACATCCCCGCGCGGGGTAGCGGCAGCGACGACGCCTCGGAGCGGCCCGTCCCCCTGGATGGAGACCGTCACGCTGCCGCCGTCCTTCAGCGGCAGCGCCAGGAGCGCGCTCGCCGTCATGGCGCGACCCACGGCCGCCGCCGCGGTGGGCCAGAGACCGTGGCGGCGGCGCGCGCTCTCCGATAGCCTGGAGGTTCGGGCCGCCAGCACCAGGATGCGGCCATCAGCCGCCACCCCTCGGATCGCGTAATCGCCCCCCCGCTCCGTCTCGGCCATAAATCACGCGGCGCGGGGACTGTCGCCTTCAGGCGACAGCGGAAGCGCCACTCCCTCCCTTGCGGTATGTATGGGCTTGCTGCACACCTTAGCTCATGACGGCGTATAGGAAAAACGCTGGCGCGGTCTTCTCGCTGAAGTACCACTTGGTGTGGTGTCCGAAGTATCGTCGCGCCGTGCTCGTCGGGGCCGTGGCGGAACGCCTGGAGGCCCTC
>JAJZWQ010000268.1 GCA_021846605.1 Bacillota bacterium
CACCTTGCGCGCGTCGGCCTGGAATTGGTTCGCCCGGGCCAACGACTGCGCGACCTGGATGCGGCCGACGACGGTCGACCCGTGGCGCAGGGGCAGAGAGACCCATGCCACCGCCGGTCGGCCGCCGCTGCCCGGCCGCAGGCCCTGGGCCGGGGCGTTCGAACCGGTCGGCGGCAGGTTGCGCCCGTCCAGGTTGCTGGAGCGGTTCACCACCTTGCCGCTGGCATCCGTAATCTGCACGAACAACCCGGACTGACTCCCGGTCACGACAAGGGCCGGGCTCTGGAGGTCCAGGCGCACCAAGTCCTCCCCGGTGTCCGACAACCCCGACGACACCCCGGCCACCAGATCCGCCGTGGCCTGGGCGTGTTGCAGGGCGCTGCGCACGGCGTCATGCACCAGCAGGGCCCGCAGGGCGACCAGCACCAGGAGGCTGGTGCCCAGCAGCACCGCCAACGCCGTCAGGGTGTACCACGCCGTGAGCCGTACCCCGATACCCGGCCGCAGACGGGCACCCGGTCGGCGGCGATTGCCGGCGGCGGTCACGCCGGACCATCCGGTGGGCGCAGAACGTAGCCAACCCCGCGCACCGTATGGATCAGTGGCTGGTTGGCCGGCCGGTCGACCTTCTCGCGGAGCTGGCGGATCATCACGTCGACGATATTGCTCGACCCGCTGTAGGCATAGCCCCAGACGCGCTCCAGCATCACGTCGCGCGTCATGACCCAGGGGGAGTTGTCGGCCAGGAAGGCGAGCAGGTCAAACTCGCGCCGGGTCAGGGACAGCGCCACCCCACCACGCGTCGCGGTCCGCGCCCGGGGGTCGAGCCTCAGGTCGCCGACCTGCAGCGCCTCGTCGGCGCGACCCTCGTGGCGGCGCAAGACGGCGCGCATCCGCGCCAGCAACTCTTCAACATAAAACGGCTTTGAGACGTAGTCGTCGGCGCCGGCGTCCAGGCCGGCCACGCGGTCACTCAACTCACCGCGCGCCGTCAGCATGATCACGGGCAGTTCGCGCAGCCTGCGGGCCCGTTCGGCGCCCGGTTCCTCACCGTCGCCGACCTCACCCCGGCGCACGCGGCGGCAAACCGTGATCCCGTCGACCTCGGGCAGCATGACATCCAGCACCACCAGGTCCCAGTCGGCGTCCGCCAGCCGCGCCAGGGCCTGGCGGCCGTCGGTGGCCACGCCGACCCGATAGCCGCGCTGGCCCAACTCAAGGCGCAGGAGTTCCGCCAAGCGAGCCTCATCTTCCACCACCAACACCCGGTTGCTGCCGCCGTCGCCGCCCTCGCCGCCGACCATCCCCGCCCCCCCCAACAAGCGCCCCCCACCAGCCTACCACGCGCCATCCGCACCCGGCAGACACGGCCCCACCAGGGCGGCAGGGGCGGCCGGGCGCGACGATGGAGGGGGTCGGCGGCGTGCCCGAGCAGGGGTCCCCGGACGCTGTGCCGCAGGGGGTCGTGCTGGCCGATGCCTGGACGGTGCTGCGCCGGCTGCATCGACCTGATATACATCGACCCGCCCTTTGGCACCGGGCAGGTGCGCAACCTGGCCACCATCCGCACCGGGTCGGGCGAGCGAACGCGCTCGGGGTTTGGCGGCCGCACCTACCGCCTTGCGGTCACCGGGGTGCACGCCTACCGCAACGACATGCCTCTGGCCGCCTGCCTTGAGTTCCTCGAGTTCCTCGAGTTCCTCGGCGCCCGCCTCGCCGAGGCGCACCGCGTGCTGCGCCCGACCGGATCGCCGTACTTGCACCTGGGCCACCACGCGGTGCACCACGGCCGTCTGCTGCTGGACGCGGTCTTCGGTCCGGAGCACTTCCTGAACGAGATCATCTGGGCGTACGACTGCGGTTGTCGGCCGCGGGACCGCTGGCCGACAACCGGTTGTGGTATCCCCGCTCGGATCGGTGGACATTCGATCGGGCGGACATCGACCGCCTCCCCTCCATGGCCCCCGGGTTGGTCGGGCCCGAAAAGGCGGCCCGCGGCAAGCTGCCGACGGATGGCTGGTGGATGACCATCGTCCCGACCAACGGCCGGGAGCGCACGGGCCACCCGACCCAGAAGCCCGAACGCCTCCTGGAGCGCATCCTGCGCGCGTCCAGCAACGAGGGCGATCGGGTGCTCGACCTTTTCGCCGGCTCCGGCACCACCGGGGTCGTGACCGCGCGCCGACGCCTCGGCCTGCCTGCGGACACACACCCCCGATCCATCCTGAGCCGGCGACCGAAGGCGCGGGGGTGCGCGGCCCACACCGCTGCGGGGAGCCGCAGGGTGTTCGCTCACCCGTTCCCGCCGACAGCCCCCTCGATCAGTCCCGCCTCGATGGCCGTCAGCGGTCCGGTGAGCCGCCCCCCGTCGACCTCCCGGCGCAGCCGTTCCGCCTGGTCGCGCGGAGGGGCCACATGGCCGCGCGCCAACGGGTCATCGGTGCGCGCCATCCACCCGGCCACATCCTCGCGCAGTTGGTCCACGATGGCGGTGCAGGCCGGATCCCCCACCCGGTTCTGGCGCTCGCCGGGATCGAGCTGCAGGTCATACAACTCCTCCGCGGCACGGGGACGGGCGTAGCAGGCCACGCGCGTCGCCTCCCCGGACGGCGAGCGGTAGATGTCCGCCGGCAGGTAGACCTCGGGGGACTCGGGGTCGAAGTTGCGCACATACTTCCACCGCGCACCGCGAACCCCGCGCAGCGGGTTGTAGCGATCGTGCCAGGTGAGTTCAAAGTGGATGCGGCGCGCGGGATCCCCCGGACCGCCCGCGAGTTGCGGCAGCAGGCCCACACCGTCCAGTCCAGGGGGCAGCGGC
>JAJZWQ010000054.1 GCA_021846605.1 Bacillota bacterium
TTCGGACATAAGCGTCACCTCCCTTGCCAGCCTCGCTATACGTGGGACTGGCGGGCCGCTGTCAGACGGCCTATCGCAGCACGATCCGGTAGCTGCAAGCCCCCGGCTTTAGCCGTGGGGTCCTGACTTCGCCCCCAGTTCGATCGACAACAGGGCCATGAGCGTCACCAGGTCCACCACGGTCACCGCCGGACCGTTCGCTCCGCTGCTCAGCCGGGTCGCCACGTCGAGATACCAGGTGGGCGTCTGCAGGACGGCGCGGCCCACGACAAACTGCGGGACCCCGGAGAAGGTGAACAGCGGAAGGATGGTGTCGGCCGCGCCTGCGGTGGACTGGCCGAGTCCGTTGATGTCCATGGCCATCACCGGCATGTTGTTATACAGCGCCCCACCGCCCGGCAGCCCCTGGCCGACGGTGCCGCCGGGGGAGAAGCCGCTGTAGGCGTCCAGCCCGCTGGCCCGCATCGGGGGCGAGAAGCCGTTGATGATGAAGCCGGTGACGCGCAGGTCCCATTGCGTGTAGAAGGTCTTGCAGTGTTGGGCCCATGCCGCCATGCCCGATGGCAGGCCGGACACCCGGGGCGTCTCCAGCCCGCCGGGGTTGAGGTACCCGGCGCCGGAGTCTCCAGCGACGAAGGTGTCCTGGGGGGTGGCGGTGGAGCGCGCCCAGGCCATCGCCGGTCCCGCCCGCAGGCACAGGTTGGGATCAAAGGCCCAGGAGAGCGGCACCTTGCCGCGGTTCTGGTCGGACCAGAGTTCCGGCAGCATGTGGTACAGCCAGGCTGGCGAGTCGAAGTCGCCCACGTAGAACGCGAAGTAGGGGGCGGCCTTGACCGAGCCGTCGGCGTTCAGGTACCCGAGCTTGGTCAGCTCGGCCGTGTCGGGCGGCGCCTTCTGTGGGTATGTCTGCTTCAACGGGAAGTGCTGCGTGAACGACGCGTTGCAGATGGAGGAGTACCCTAGCGCATCCGCTTCCATGAAGGCGTTGTAGCTGGACAGCGTTTCGGCGTACCGCCACTCGGTGTCTCCCGGCGAGTGGGTGCCCCCGGCGCTACCGTAGTTCGTGTACTTGAAGGCCCACGGCGGGAATCCGCCCACGTCGACCATCTTCTGGCCCTTGTTCTGGTGGTACACGCTGAACAGCAACTGGGACAGGGTGGCGGCGTCCGTCCCCGGCTTCTCCTGGGGGTCGTCCACGGGGGCCTCGTCCGGCCAGGGATCCAGGTCGAAGCAGAAGGCCCGCTTGCTCACATAGTAATCGTGGTTGACCAACGTGTTATTCCAGAAGGTGGTTCCCGCCTTGGGGTTGGACAGCCAGTAGGCGTCGATGTAGTAGGCCATGTAGTCCGTGCTGCAGCGGCCCTTGTCTAGGTAGAGCGCCTTGGCCCACAGATAGGCATCGTTCTTCGGGCTGCCGGTGGACGGAATGTTCGTGCCCGGAATGGTGCCCTTGCCGGTGAACAGCGACTCGCCCTTGGGGCCGACCAGGGAGACCGCGGCGCCCCAGCCGTCCGCCAGCAGTTCGGTGTACAGGGGCGTCGGGTTCTGGATGAGCAGTACGTGGATGTCCGCCTGACTGTTGGTCCTATACGCGACGGGCAGCAGGTCCAGGACGCCGGCCAGCGTGGTGGCGACGTTCTCGGTGGCGGGCACGTTGGGGTCCCACACCACCAGACCCTTGGTCCGGTGGCCGAACATGGCCAGCAGGGTGGACAGGCTGGAGGCGACCGTGGGCGTCTGCTTGGCCACGGACCACCCCAACTCACCCATGCGGTCCCACCAGAAGCTGTCCAGGTCCGCGACGCTGCCGGGCCCCGGATTGCCCAACACGTAGAGCCGGGGCGCGTCGCGGTTGACGATCCCCTGCAGGGCGGCCAGCAACGCTGCCTCGTCGTAGGCCCGTTCCAGGGTGGGACCGGGGGTCAGGGACACGGTGCCATACGGCATGGGGTAGTGCACGAGCGGGGGTTCGGCGACGCGGTGCGCCGGTACGAGGCGCTTGCCTCCGCAGCCCGCCAGAGCCAGCACCGGCGGGCCCGCGGCGAGGGTCAGCGCACCCTGGGCGGTCCGGGTCAGCAGTGTCCGGCGACGTAGCTTGGGCAAAGGTTCGCCCCCCCCGCGCAGGCTGTTGAACGGGCACAACCGCAACATACCGGGCTCTCCCGCATGTGCCTTGGGCGGAAGTCGACCGTCACGGGCTCCGGGGGCTGCACGCGGTCCCGGTTCCCACCGGGAGGGGGTGGGCCCATGCCGTCCCCGAGGGTCGGGCCGCGCCTGCCGGAAGCGCGCCCGACAAGGGCACCGTGCCGGTTGGCGACCGGCCAGTCTCACTTCGCCCCGAGTTCGATGGCCAGCAGAGCCATCAGCGTCACCAGATCCACGACGGTGACCGCCGGGCCGTTCGCGCCGTCGCTCGCGCGGGTCGCCACATCGAGGTACCAGGTTGGCGTCTGCAGGATGGCCCGGCCCACCGCGAACTGCGGGACCCCGGAGTACGTGAACAGTCCGGTGATCTGATCGGCCGAGGCGACGACCTGAGCGGGAAACCCGTTGACGGCCATGGACAGCACCGGCATGTTGTTATACAGCGCGCCGGCGCCCGGCATACCCTGGCCGACGGTGCCGCCGGGGGAGAAGCCGCTGTATGCGTCCAGCCCGCTGGCCCGCATCGAGGGGGAGAACCCCTCGATGATGAAGCCGGTGAGGCGGATGTCCCACTGGGTGTAGAGCCGGTGGCAGTGCTTGGCCCACACCGCCATGCCCGAGGGCAGGCCCGAGACCCGGGGCGTCTCCAACTCGCCCGGGTTGAGGTATCCGGCGCCCGAGTCTCCGGCGACGAAGGTGTCCTGCGAGGTGGCGGTGGCGCGCGCCCAAGCCATCGCCGGCCCCGCGCGCAGGCAGAGGTTGGGGTCGAACGCCCAGGAGAGCGGCACCTTGCCGCGGTTGCTGTCGGACCAGAGCAGCGGCAGCATGTGGTACAGCCATGCTGGCGAGTCGAAGTCGCCCACGTAGAACGCGAAGTAACGGGCGGGCTTGACCGAGCCGTCGGCGTTCAGGTATCCGAGTTGGGTCAGCGTGGCCTTGTCGGGTGGGGCCTTCTGCGGATAGGTCTGCTTCAGGGGGAAGTGCTGCGTGAACGACGCGTTGCAGATGGAGGAGTACCCCAGCGCGTCCGCTTCCATAAATGCGTTATAGCTGGACAGCGTCTCGGCGTACGTCCACTCGGTTTGGACCGGGGCATGGCTGCCCCCGGCGTGGCCGTAGTTCGTGTACTTGAAGGCCCAGGGCGGGAAGCCCCCCACGTCCAGCATCTTCTGGCCCTTGTTCTGGTGGTACACGCTCGCCAGCAGTTTGGCCATGGTAGCGGCGTCCGTTCCGGGCTTCTCCTGGGGGTCGTCCACGGGCGCCTCGTCGGACCAGGGGTCAAGGTCGAAGAAGAAGGCCCGCTTGCTCACGTAAAAGTCGTGGTTGACCAGCGTGTTGTTCCAGAAGTTACTCCCCGGTGTGGGCTCGGAGAGCCAATAGGCGTCGATGTAGTAGGCCATGTAGTCGGTGCCGCACCGGCCCTTGTCCAGATAGAGCGCCTTGGCCCACAGGTAGGCGTCGTTCTTCGCGCTGCCGCTGGACGGGAGGTTCGTGCCGGGGATGGTGCCCTTGCCGGTGAACATGGACTCGCCCTTGGGGCCGACCAGGGAGACCGCGGCGCCCCAGCCGTCCGCCAGCAGTTCGGTGTACAGGGGTGTCGGTGTTTCGGCGATCAGCACGTGGATGTCCGCCTGACTCTTGGTCCTGTAGGCGACGGGCAGCAGGTCCAGGACGCCGGCCAGCGTGGCGGCCACGTTCTCGGTGGCGGGCACGTTGGGGTCCCAGACCACCAGGCCCTTGGTGCGGTGGCCGTACATGGCCAGCAGGGTGGACAGGCTGGAGGCGACCGTGGGCGTCTGTTTGGCCACGGACCACCCCAACGCGCCCATGCGGTCCCACCAGAAGGTGTCCAGGTCGCCGACGCTGCCGGGTCCCGGATTGCCCAGCACGTAAAGCCGGGGAGCATCGCGGTTGACGATCCCCTGCAGTGCGGACAGCAGTGCTGCCTCGTCGTAAGCCCGTTCCAGGGCGGGACCGGGCGTCAGTTGCACGGTGCCGTATGGCATCGGGTAGTGGACGAGCGGTGGTTCGGGGACGCGTTTGGTCGGCACGAGGGGCTTACCGCAACCGGCCAGCGCCAGGACGGACGGGGCCGCGGCGAGGGTCAGGGCACCCTGGGCGGTCCGGGTCAGCAACGTGCGCCGACGTAGCCTGGGCAACGGTTCGCCTCCCAGTGTGCGCGCGTCGAATGGGCACATGCGGAGTATACCGGTCTCTCCGGGATGTGCCCAGGGCGGAAGGGCATCGTCACACGCTCCGGGGCCTGCAGGAGGACCCCGGGGGCAGGAGAATCCCAACATGGTTGCGGTGGAAGCAGCCATTGGGAGGTGATCGTGTCAACGACCGTCGGCTGAAACCGATGGCTTGTTCGGCTGGGTCGCTGGACGTTAGGCCGGTTGACGGCGACCCGCCGGGGTCGCGTGTAGCCATCCCGGCAAGGAGAGGAGCGATCTGGAGCCATGTGCCCGAAGCGGTTTTCCGGCAAGCCGGTGCCTTTGGGCGGCGTCTCCTCTCCGGTTGTGCTGCGAGCATTTTACCGGGCGGCAGACTCTCCGCCCGAACCCGCTACGCTCAGTTGTCAAGGTGCACTCCTAGATTATACCACAAGGGAGGGAGCGGGGCTTCCGCTGTCGCCTGAAGGCGACAGTCCCCGCGCCGCGTGATTTATGGCGGCTGGTCAGGATGACCCGCTGGGGCCGGGGCCCCGTCGGCATGCTGGCGGGCCCTCGTGCGTCCTGACCCGCGGGGCGCGGCGTCCGCGGGGTCGCGCCCGCCGAGCGCCGCTTTGATGTACGCTGAGGGCGGCTTAGGCAAAAAGGGGGCGGCCGCGGCGGGCGGAGCGGTAGACAAGCTGGTCCTGATCGACGGCCATAGTCTGCTCCATCGGGCATTCTTTGCCCTGCCGCCGCTGACGGCGCCGGACGGGCGGCCTACGGGCGCGCTGGTCGGGTTTTTCAACATGCTGCTGCGGTTGCTGGACGACGAGCGCCCCTCGCACCTGGCTGTCGCCTTGGATCGGCCGGAGCAGACCTTCCGGCATGCGCAGTTCGATGCCTACAAGGCGCAACGGGCGGCCATGCCCTCCGAGTTGCGCGACCAGGTCGGCCTGCTGCGGGAGCTACTCGCCGCGTTGCGCATCCCTGTCCTGGAGCAGCCGGGCGCCGAGGCTGACGACCTGATCGGCACTGCGGCCACCCGCGCGCAGGCGGCCGGACTCCCGGCCATGGTGGTGACCGGCGACCGCGACGCGCTGCAACTGGTCGCGCCCGGCGTCACCGTCCTCTATACGCGACGGGGCATCACCGAGATCGACCGCATGGACGTGGCCGCGGTGCGAGAGCGGTACGGGGTGGAGCCCGCGCAGTTGATCGACGTCAAAGCCCTGGTCGGGGATACCTCGGACAATTACCCCGGGGTGCCCACCATCGGGGAGAAGACCGCCTGTAAGCTGATCGCGCGGTTCGGCTCTGCCCCGGCCCTCTTGGAGGGTCTGGAGACGGTGGGGCCTCCGCGTACGCGGCAGGCCCTGCGGGACCATGCGGAGACCGTGCGCCGCAACCTGCGCCTGGCCACCATCGTGCGGGACGTCGCGCTGGCCTTCGACGTGGCGGAGCTACGCCGTCAGGTCCCTGAGCCCGTCGCCCAGGCCCTGTTGCAGCAGTTGGGCATGTCCAGGGTGTGGGGCCGTCTGACCGGGGAGGGCGAAGGGGAGGCGTCCCCGGTGCCGCCCGCGCCCGACGCGGAGGGAATCGCCTTCCACCTGCCCCCCGCCGCTGTGGAGCGGGTGTTGGGCGAGGACTTCGGTGCGCGCCTCCGGGACGAGCCTGGCCCCGTCGGGGTGGTGGTGGGGTCAGGCGCGACGCCGACCGCGCTGGCCTGCGCAGCGGCCGGGCGGGTGTGGGTCTGGGAGGGCGAAGGGCCGCCTCCGGCCTTTGACAGCCCTGCCTTGCTGTGCGCGCACGACAGCAAGCGGGTGTGCCATGTCGTCCTGGTCGGTGGCGGCCGCTGGCGCACGCCGGCGTTTGACGCCAGTATCGGGGCCTACCTGCTCGAGCCCGATCGGGCCAGCTACCCCCTGAGGGACATCTGCCGGCGGTTCGCGGTGCCCGTGCCGGGCGACGACAGCCTCCCCGAGGCGGCGGCCGCCCTGGCAGACCTGCGGGTCCCCCTGGAGGCGGCCCTGCGCGACAACGGCCTGTGGCAGGTGTATGCGGACATCGAGCTCCCGTTGGTGGGTGTCCTGGCGCGCATGGAGCGGGCCGGCGTGCTGGTCGACCGGGCGGCCCTGGGCCGCTTGGAGACCGAGTTCGCCGCGCGGCTGCGCGCCGCGGAGGCGGAGATCTACACGATCGCTGGTGAGCGCTTCAACATCAATTCGACGCAACAGTTGGGGCAGATCCTGTTCGAGCGGCTGGGGCTCAAACCGCCGAAGCGGACGAAGACCGGCTACTCCACAGACGCCGACGTGCTGGAGCAACTGGCGGCGCTGCATCCGCTTCCCGCCGAGGTGCTGACCTACCGCACGCTGCAGAAGCTCCAGTCCACCTATGTCCAGGCGCTGCCCGGGTACGTCGCGGCCGACGGCCGCATTCACACGGATTTCCGCCAGACGGTGGCGGCCACCGGGCGACTATCCTCCAACAACCCGAACCTGCAGAACATCCCCGTCCGCGACGACAGCGGCCGTCCCATCCGGCGCGTCTTCGTGGCGCCCCCCGGACGGCAGTTGGTCTCGGCCGACTACTCGCAGGTCGAGTTGCGGGTGCTGGCGCACCTCTCCGGGGATGCGGGCCTCCTGGCGGCGTTCACCCAGGGCGGGGACATCCACCGGGCGACCGCGGCCGAGGTCTGGGGCGTCCCGCCGGCGGAGGTGACGGCGACGCAGCGCAGCGCGGCCAAGGCGGTCAACTTCGGGATCGTGTACGGCATCAGCGACTTCGGGCTGGCGCGCCAGTTGGGGTGCCCGGTGGCCGAGGCGCACGCCGTGATCGCCCGCTACTTTGAGCGCTATCCGGGCGTCAAGGAGCACATGGAGGCCGTGGTGGCCGAGGCCCGGCGCACCGGGGAGGTGCGCACGCTGTTCGGCCGCCGCCGCCAGTTACCGGACCTTGCGCAGCGCAACTGGGCGCGCCGCGCCTTTGCCGAGCGGACGGCGATGAACAGCCCGATCCAGGGGACGGCGGCCGACCTGATCAAGCGAGCGATGATTGCCGTGGACGCGGCGCTGGAGGCGCGCGGCCTGCAGTCCCGGCTGATCCTGCAGGTGCACGACGAACTCATCGTCGAGGCCCCGGACGCGGAGGTGCCCACGGTGGCGGTGCTGCTGGGACGGTGCATGCGTTCGGCGGGGGCGCTGCGCGTGCCGCTCGAGGTGGATGTGCACGCCGGCCGCAACTGGCTGGACATGGACCCGGTCGACGCGGCCGCGGAGGGCGGCGTCAGTGCCTGAACTGCCGGAGGTGGAGACCATCCGGCGCAAGCTTGAGCCCGCGGTGGTCGGACGCGCTGTACGGCGCGCGGAGGTGCTCCACGGCCACGTGACGGGCGGGACGTCCCCGCGCGCCTTTGCGGCGGCGCTGGCCGGGCGGCGGATTGCGGCGCTCGGACGACGGGGGAAGTATCTGGTGTTCGACCTCGGCCCCACCGGTGCGTCCGGGCCGCTGCACCTGGTATGCCACCTGCGCATGACCGGCCGCCTGCGTTACCTGGCGCCCCGTGCACGCTGGCTGGAGGGCCCCGCCCACACGCACGCGGTGCTGCGCCTGGACGGGGGCGGGCGTCTGGTCTTCCACGACGTGCGCAAGTTTGGTCGCATGCTCCTGGTCGCACCTGGCGATCTGGCCGGCACGCTGCCCGCGGGGCGCGACCCATGGCTGGAGGGGATCTCCGGTGAGGAACTGCGGGCCCTCCTGGTGGGCAGGCAGGCGTCGCTGAAGGCGCTCCTGTTGCGGCAGGACCTGCTGTGCGGACTCGGCAACATCTATGCCGACGAAGCCCTCCACCGGGCGGGGCTCCATCCCCGGCGAAGCGGCGCCCACCTGCGCGCGGAGGAGGCCGACCGCCTGGCGGCGGCGATCCACGCCGTGCTGGAGGAGGCCCTGGCCTTTTCAGGGACCACGCTCATGGACTACCGCACGGCGGATGGCGAGCGCGGTGCCTTCGCCCAGTACCTGCGGGTGTATGGGCGGGCCGACCGGCCCTGCAGGGCATGCGGTACGCCGATCAGCGCCATGCGCCTGGCCGGGCGCACGACCTGCTTCTGCTCGACCTGCCAACCGCCGGAGTGACCATGTCGCTTGCCGTGCCGGCGCTGAATTGACGTATACTCTCGGCATGCAAAGCATTGTGCTGGAATTCGATACGGAGGCGGCGCTGCAGGAGGCCGTGCGCCACGTGTGGGAGAAGCTGGCGACCTCCGGGGAGGCGGTCACCCAGCGTCTGCCCGAGGGCGGCTTCCGCCTGGAGATCGTTGCGGAGAAGCCACTGAAAGCCACCACCCTGGACAAGCTCGGCGGGCGTCTGGTGGAGTCCTAGCCCGGGCGCGCGACGTTGTGCCCGACGGCTGCGGCCGCCGGGGGGCCGTCGATGGCCGGCAGGGAGGGGCGCGGATGGCGGTGCTCGAAAGCGGCGTCCGGGCGGGAGTGGACTCCACGGGCCAGCGGGCGTTGCAGGAGGTCGACCCGGAGGTCGCCGGCATCATCGCCGCCGAGCACGCCCGCCAGGCGGACAGGCTCGGCCTGATCGCGTCCGAGAACCTGGTCAGCCGGGCGGTGCTCGAGGCCGAGGGGAGCGTGCTCACCAACAAGGTCGCCGAGGGCCTGCCCGGGGGACGCTATGTTGGCGGGTGCGAGCAGGTGGACCGCGTCGAGGAGTTGGCGCGGAGCCGCTTGTGCAGGCTGTATGGCGCCGAGCACGCCAACGTGCAGCCGCACTCCGGCGCGCAGGCGGTGCTGGCCGCCTATCTCGCCCTGCTCAAGCCTGGGGACACGGTGCTGGCCATGGACCTGGCGCACGGGGGCCATCTGACCCACGGCAGCCAGGGCAATCTCTCGGGACAGCTGTACGGGTTCGTACACTACGGTGTGGATCGGGAGACCGAGACGATCGACATGGCCGAGGTCGAGGCCGTGGCCCGGCGCACGCGGCCCGCGCTGATCGTGGTCGGGTCGGTCGCCTACCCGCGGCAACTGGACTTTGCCGGCTTTGCCGGCGTGGCGCGGGAGGTGGGCGCCCGGCTCCTGGTGGACATGGCCCACATCGCCGGCCTCGTTGCGGCGGGGGTGCACCCCAGCCCGGTGCCGCACGCGGACGTCGTCACCACCACGACGCACAAGACGCTGCGGGGTCCGCGCGGCGGAGCGCTGCTCTGCCGGTTCGCCGACGCGCAGGCGA
This sequence comes from Bacillota bacterium, assembly GCA_021846605.1. The sequence continues at coordinate 9,538 of JAJZWQ010000054.1, forward strand.
TTGACCGCGCCGTGTTTCCCGGGGTGCAGGGCGGACCGCTGATGCACGCGATCGCCGCCAAGGCCGTGTGCTTCCGGGAGGCCGCCGAGCCGGGGTTCGCCGTCTACCAACGCCAGGTCGTGGCCAACGCGCGCGTGCTGGCGGGGGTGCTCGCCGACGGCGGGTTCCGCCTGGTGTCTGGGGGGACGGACACGCACCTGCTCATCCTCGACCTGCGCGCCTGGGGCCTGAGTGGGCGCCAGGCCGAGCGCGTCCTGGAGCAGGCGGGCCTGGTCGTCCAGAAGCAGGCCATTCCCTTCGACCCCCTCCCGCCCATGCGTGCCAGCGGGATCCGCCTGGGGACGCCCGGGGTCACCAGCCGCGGGATGCGGGAACAGGAGATGGCGGAGATCGGGACGGCCATCGCCGACATCCTGCGCACGGCCTCGCGCGACCGCGAGGCCGGCGTCGTGGCGGCGCAGGCGGCCGGTGAGCGCGTGCGGGCGCTGTGCACCCGCTTTCCGGGCCGATCCTGATCGGCGGATTGCGGTTCCGACGCGCGGACCCAGACGAGGAGGCGTGCAGGTGCCGAAGCGGGGCAGCGGGCCCGGGAGGCGCGAGCGTCCGAGCGTGCCGCTCAATGGCCCGCGGGGCGGGTACCGGCGGAACCGGCGGGCGGAGGAGGCATCCACGCGCTGGATGTGGGGGGGGATGAGTGTCTTCGCGCTCCTGGTGGTGGGGGTGGCCCTGTGGGCCACGCGCACCCATCAGCCGGCTCCGCCACCCCAACTGCCGTCCACGGCCGCCATCGACGGCATCTCTTGTGATACCGGCTCCACGGCGAAATACCACACGTATGCGCACCTGGCCGTGGTTGTCGAGGGGTCGGCCATGCAGATTCCCAAGGGCACGGGCACCTATGCCAGCGCATCGGGCTCGACGTGCAGCTACTGGCTGCACACCGACGATACGACGGGGGTCATCCACATCGGGTCCCCGACGAAGACCACCTACACCGTGGGCAACTTCTTCGCGATCTGGGGGCTGCCGCTGTCCGCGACGGATCTCGCCGGCCACCTGACGACCAGTACCCAGAGCATCCGTGCCACCGTCAACGGCAAGGCATACACCGGCGACCCCGCCAATATCCCGTTGACGGAGAATGCGGAGATCGTACTGCAGTTTGGTCCCCCCTGGACGACGCCCCCGTCCAGCTATGCGTTCCCCAAGGGTGAATAGCGGGTCCGGAGGGACGAGCGACTTGGTGGTGATCGGGCTCACCGGGGGCATTGCCTCCGGCAAGAGCACGGCGACGGACTACCTGGAGGATGCCGGGGTGCCGGTGGTGCGGGCCGACACCCTGGCCCGCGCCGTGGTCGCGCCCGGTGCCCCCGCCCTGCGCGAGGTGGCCGTGGCCTTCCCCGGGGTGGTGGACCCCGCCGGGGTCCTGGACCGGCGCGCCCTCGGCCGGCTGGTGTTCTCCGACCCGGCCGCCCGGCACCGGCTGGAGGCCATCACCCACCCGCGCATCCACCGGTACATGCTGGACTGGTTGAACGAACGGCGGCGGGACGGTGCGCCCGGCGCCGTGTGCGACATCCCCCTGCTGTATGAAGTCGGATACGACCGGGAAGCGGGCTTTCTGAACACTGTATGGGTGGTGGCGGTGGACCCCGACACCCAGTTGCGCCGCCTGATGGCCCGGGACCACCTCACGGCGGCGGCCGCGGCGCAGCGCGTCCAGGCGCAGTGGCCCCTGGAGCGCAAGGCGGCGCTCGCCGACGTCGTGCTGGACAACCGAGGGACCCCCGAGGCGTTGCGAGAGGCGGTGCTGGCCGCCTGGCGGGCTGCGGTCCCCAGGGCAGGTGGCGCGTGAGGCGGCGGTGGACCCGGCGCGGTCGGTTCGTGCTCCCCCTCGTACTCGTCCTGGTCTGCCTTGGGGGCTTCCTGCTGGGAGCCCACGTCCTCTTTCCCTTCCCGTACCGCACCCTGATCGTCGCGGCGGCGGAGCGGAACGGGCTGGACCCGCGCCTCGTGCTCGCCGTGGTGCGCGCCGAGAGCCGGTTCCGGCCCGACGCCGTCAGCGACGAGGGTGCGGTGGGGTTGATGCAATTGACCCCACCCACGGCGGCCTGGGTGGCTGGACAGCGCCGCCTGGGCGCAGCCGTGACCCCGGCCGACCTCCGCGATCCCGCATACAACCTCGCCGCGGGGGCCTGGTACCTGGCGTGGCTCCTCCGCCAGTTCGGCGGCCGCCTGCCCGTCGCCGTCGCCGCCTACAACGCCGGCCCCACGACCGTGCGCGCCTGGCTGGACGCCGGCCGCTGGAACGGCCGGCGCGGCGACGCCGACGCCATCCCGTACCCCGAGACCCGCGGTTTCGTCCGCCGGGTCCTGGGAGGGTACGCGGTCTATCGCGCGCTCTATCCCGGGGTGCCGTCCCCGTCAAGCGGCCGCTCGACACCGCGCGACGGAGCGCCTGCGCAGCCGCCGGCCAGGCCAAGGGGCAGAGGGGTTGGCCGCATCGGCGTGTCGATCAGTGGCGAATCCGGTCGGCACCTTGTCCGTGACAGGTCTCTCCGGCTCTCCGATACTGAATCCCATCCTCAGCGGGGCACACGAGGCCCCGCGGAAATGGAGTGAGGTGCCGCCGTGAATGTCTCCCTGGAAGAAGACGGACGCGTGACCCTACCCGAGTTCGTGCGGATCCACCTCGGCCTCCTTCCCGGGGACCCGGTGCTGATCGTGGAGGAGGAGAACAGGCTGGTGATCAGCAGGGCGACCCCCCCGCATAACGTGGGGAGCCGGCACGGGCGGCCGGCCGACGTGCGCGCGCTACCCGGCTGTGATTCGGGGGAGATCCCACCCGCCGCCGACTGAGCGGCGCGGGGCTGGCGCCGGGGAGCCGCCGGAGGCGGTGACCGGCCCGAGGCCGGATACCGTGGCGGTGGGTGACGAAGACCGCGCGCGGGCCGGGTCCGAACACCAGCCCAGGCCGCACCCAGCGCCACCACGCGCGGGGCGCAAGGAGGCGATCGCCGTGGACCGGCACGCTTTTCCACGCGCCCTGATGGGCCCAGCGGATCCGCGGGAGCGCCGCGGCGGTGCCTTGCTGTCGCCCACCGCGCGGCGCGGGCCACGCGCACCCGTGCGGCGCGCTTGCCGCTGGCGGGGTGTCAGGTGGCGGTGCGCACGGTCGACGGGAGTTGCCGCCAGGCGGCTCCGCCGTCGACCGTGTGAAACAGCACTCCGGGTGCCGACAGCAGCCACCCCTGCCGCGCGCTGACGAAGGAGAAGATGTGGAACGGCCGGCTGCCGCCGATGGCGGGGTTCGTGGATGTCGCCTCGTAGCGGGTCCACGTCTGCCCCGCGTCGGCGGTGGTGTATAGGTAGGCCGCTCCACTGTTCGGGGGGACGCCCAGGAGCCAGGCCGAGTTCCCGCGCAGGCTCCCGGCGGATACCCGCAGCGTCGCGCCCAAGTCCTGCGCCCCCAGAATCGACCCCGTGGCGGCCGGTGCCGCCAGTTGCGCCGTGCAGGCCCAGACACCGGCACGGGTCGCCCGGGCCATGGACTGCGGCCAGTTGGGCGTCACCAGGGACCAGCGGGCGCCGCCGTCGGTGGTGCCCCAGAAGGCGCCATACAGGTATCCACCCACCGTGCTCGGGTGCCCCTGCGCCTGCAGACAGCCGTCGTTGGGCGTCGCAAACGCGATGGCGGCGACCAACCCCTGGGGGTTCGCGGTGCCGGAGATCTGCGTCATCGGGGCCCGCGTCCAGGTGTGGCCGCCGTCGAGCGTGTGCCAGAGCACCCCATTGGCGGATGTGGCCCACCCCTGCTGTGCCGTGGAGAAGGAGAGGGTCATCACGGTGCCGCCACTGGACGGGAGCGAGCCCACGGCCCGCCAGGTCTGGCCCCCGTCCGTGGTGCGCAGGACGGCGCGCGGGTTGAGCGAGGTGCCCAGGCCGTACCCCACGCCCGCCGTGGGGAAGGAGATCGCGGAGACGGGTCCCACCGGGCCCGCCCGGTAGAGCACCGACCACGGCTGGTCCGCGCCGAGGGAGGCGAGGACCTCCAGAGGCGCGGCGGTGGGGTGCAGCGCCGCCCAGAGCGTGCCGCCCGGGCCGGCGGCCAGTGCCGTCAGCGTCGACGATGTGGCCAACGGTGGCAGCGCGCTCACCGCGCCGGTGGCGGAGATGAGGGCCCCGCGCAACCGCTGCAGGCTTTCCCCGGCGCCCACCACGGCCGCGCCGCCTCCGGGCAGCGCGACCAGGTGCGGCAGCAACTGCGGCACACTGCCGCTGAACGCCACCTCGCGCCACCCGCCGCTGCCCTCCAGGCGGTACAGCGCCCAGAGGTCAGGGAGGGGGCCGCCGGCGCCGACACCGTTGGTGAGCAGCCAGACCCCCTCGGCGTTGCAGGCCAAGGTCCCGCGCATCTCCACCGCCCCCACGGCGACGGGCCCCTGCCAGCTCTTCCCCCCATTCGTGGTGTTCCACACCTGGACGGCGCCGCCACTGGCCAGACCCGCCAGAAAGCCGCTGCCCGGGCTGACCCAGCAGGCGCTGGTGAACGCCCCGGGGGTGGAGACGGCGTGCCAGGAGGCGCCGGCGTCGGCGCTTTCCAGGAGGGTGGATCTGGCGCCCGGGGTGTCCGGGGTGGCCACCGCGATCCCCTGGGTCGCGGTGACAAACTGGATCCCAGAGAGGTTGAGCGGGGCCAACTCCCGCTGCCAGGTCCGCCCGCCGTCCGTGGTGCGCAGCAGGAGTTGGTCGCCCCAGGCCCAGCCGTCGGCGGCGCCGACGAACTCCAACCCCCGCACCGTGGCCGAACCGCACCACTGGGTCGTCCAGGTCCGCCCGCCGTCGGTGGTGTGCGCGATGATGCCCCGCGCACCCAGCCACCCCAGTTGGGCGGTGGCGAAGTGCAGGGCGTGGACGGTGGCCGATGGCGCGCCGGGGAGGATGAAGACGTGTGCGGGCCGGGTGGTCAGCGAGGCGGCCACCCCGGACGCGGCCAGGGGCGGCATGGCCTGCGGGCCGCAGACCGTCGTCGGCGCCCCCACCAACGCCGAAACCCCGGTGCGCGTCATGCCCAGGACCGCCACGGCCGCCAGCACGGCCGCGCCGCCAGCCGCGGCCCAGCGCGAGCCCGGACGGCGGAAGGCGGCGATGACCTGCAGGCGCCGCCGGTTGAGCGAGCGGCCGCGCACGATTCCCGCCGCGCCGGGCAGAACCGGATCCGGCGCCGGAGCCAGCTCGAGCACCCGGATCAGCGTGCGACCGTAATCGGGGGCCTGCTCTGGCGCCATGGTCCCCAGCACTGCGGCGTCGCAGGCGAACTCCTGGGCGCCGGAGAGCTGGCGGGCGCTGATCCAGACCAGGGGGTTGAACCAGTGCAGGGCGGCCATGGCCGCCGCGGCCCAGTTGACCACCAGGTCCCCGCGCCGCAGGTGGGCCAACTCGTGCAAAAAAACGTGGCGGAGTTCGGTGGGGGACAGGCGCTCGGCCAACCCCGGGGGCAGGACGACCTGCGGCCGCCGCACTCCGACGAGGACCGGCCCATGTAGGCCGGCAAGCGTCCAGAGGGTCGGCCGCCACCTGGCCACCCCGGCCTGGGCCACGCCGGCCGCCCACAGGTCCAGCACGGCGGGGTCACGCAGGGGCAGCGCCCTCCGCAGGCGGAGGCGGAACCGTCGTTGGGCGGTCAGCATGCGGGCGCAGAGGGCGGCGACCCCGGCCAGCCACAGCGCGACCAGATCCCAGCGCAGGGGCACCCCTCCGACGGGCCAGGGGGCGGCCGCCGCTGGCGGATGGGTGGCCGAGGCTGTGTGGGGGACGCTGGCCGCCGACGGGGCGGGCGTGCTGGCCGCCAGCGGGGAGCGGGGGATCCCGGCGACGGGTCCCAGCGCCTGGCCGGCGGCGGTCACCAGGCGGTTGGCGGAGAGGGGTGGAGCGATCCAGCGGTACAGGCTGGTGGGGCTGGCCGGTGCCCAGGGGAGGGCCAGTTCGGTAAAGACCAGCAGCCAGAGGCCGTAGGCCCAGGTGGCGCGAGCCCGCGCGCGCAGCAGGGCCAGCGTGGGGAGGACCAAAAGGGCCAGGACGCTGGCGCGCAACGACGAGAGCACCGCCCAGTGGAGCATCCGGGGCAGCAGGGCCTCCATGGGTCAGTCCCTCGCTTCCAGGGCGCGGCGGAGTTCGGCGATCTCCTCAGGGGACAGGCGTTCCTCCTGGACGAAGGTGAGCAGCATGGGCTGGAGGGCGCCGCCATACACGCGCCGCACGAAGGAACGCGTCTCCGAGCGGACGCACTCCTCGCGGCTGAAGCGGGGCGCATAGCGATAGCTCCGGCGCTGGCCGCTGACCTCCACGGCACCCTTGTGCGCCAGGCGGCCCAGGAGCGTGCGCACGGTGCTGGGGTTCCATGCGGTGCTTGCCGACAGCGCCCCCAGGACGGCGGGGAGGGTCAGGGGGCCCTGGTCCCACAGGACCTGCATGACCTCCCACTCCGCCTCCGTGATGTGGGGCGGGGTCCTCACGGCGGCAGCCCTCCCCTGCGGGGTTCTGCCGATACGCTACATATGTAGCTGATGTGTGTCAAGAAGGGTGGCCGGGACCGCTCCGCCCCGCGGCTATCCCTTGGCGGCGGGGCCGGCGATCTGGGGCACCCCGGCCGCGGTGGCGCCCGCCGGGGCCTCGGCGGGCTGCTGGGTGGTGTTGACGTAGGGCTGGCCGCGCAGGGCGGAGACCAGGGCGGAGGCCAGGGACATCCCGATCGACAGGTAGAAGGCGGCGTGCAGGCCGCGCATGAACGCCGGGGCGATCAACTGCGGGAAGAAGTGCAGGGACAGCATGGTGTGCCGGGTGGCGGCCGGCAGCGCGGCCAGGACCTGGGGCGGGAGCAGGGTGGCCATCGGGTTGTATCCGAGGAACGCGGCAAACAGCGCGGCGGTCGGCGGGAGGTGTGCCACCTGGGTCGCGGCGGGCGCCGGCAGCCCGGCGTGCGTGAGCCCGGAGAACAGGCTGCCGGACAGGCCCTGCGCCAGACCGACGATCACGATCGAGAAGAAGACCCCCATGCTGAGCATGGTTGCCGCGTTCTGGAAGGTGGCCTGCATGCCCGACCCCGCCCCCCGGTTGTCCGGGGGAAGGGAGTTCATGATCGCGGCGCTGTTGGGCGCGGCGAACATGCCCATGCCGGCGCCCATGACGAAGATGACGGCGGCGAACGTCCAGAAGTGGAAGTCGGCGGGGAGCCGCGTGAGCAGGTAGAAAGCCAGCGCGGTCACCAACAGGCCGCCGGTGGCCAGTCCTTTGGCGCCGTACCGGTCCGACAGGCGGCCGCACAGCGGCCCGGCGGCCAAAAAGCCGATCATCAGCGGGGCCATGTCCAGACCGGCCTGGAAGGGGGTCTGGGCGAAGGCGACGCCGTGGAGGGGGAGCCAGATGCC
>JAJZWQ010000269.1 GCA_021846605.1 Bacillota bacterium
CGGCTTGGGCCGCCCGCAGCGCCTGGGCTTCCAGGTCCACCCCCCCCGGACATCGCGTGCCTCCCCTGGGCCAGTATAGGGCCACACGTTTTGGACCCGCAGCGGGCGCGTCCGGTTTCACCGGCGCAGGTTCGATCCTGCTGAAACCAACCGCCCCGCGCCTGGGTCTACTGTGGCGGAGGGGTGCGGATGGTCCGAATGCGGCAGACGGTGATCGCGGGTCTGATCCTTTTGGCCATCATCCTGATGGCCGCGATCCTCTGGGTGGGGGTGCGGCTCCTGCCGGCTTCGGGCACCGTCCACGTGGAGCCGCCGGTGATCCACCGGGTGGCGGTCTCCCCGGGGCAGACCCTCGCCCTGGGGGTCGCGGCCACGCCCGGCGTGACGGTGACGACCACCACGGGGACGCAAGCGGTCGTGACCACCACCCTGCGCTGGCGAGGGAGCGGCAAGCCGCCGGTGGTGTGGTCGGAGCGGCAGGGGGCCGAGGGTCCGGTGATCACCCTCCTGAACCACGCCCGGTTCTTCTGGGGGTGTTGTAGCGAGTCCGTGCGGGTACAACTGGCGGTGCCGGCCGGGGTGAACCTGTCCCTGGACGTGGCGGACGGACCGGTCAGCCTTTCGGGCGGCTCCCCCCAGGCGACGGTGCGCGACGTCAACGGTGCGGTGAACGTCTCGCAGTACAGCGGGGCGCTCTCCCTGACCCTGGTCACCGGTGGCATCACGGTGCAGGGGCTGCAGGATTCCGGTGCGCTTGCCGTTTCTTCGGTGAATGGTACTGTGCGCGTGTCCGCCGCCAAGGTGGCCGGGGACCTGACGGTGTCCACGGTGAACGGCACGCAGAAGCTGAGCGGGATGCACCTGGGTGGCACCTTCACGCTGCACAGCGTGAACGGTGCCATCAATTACAGCGGCACCGGTGGGACGGGGGGGAGTGTCAACACGGTCAACGGCGCGGTGCAGCTGCAACTGGCCCAACCGACCTCCGGCCACTATCTGGTCGTGAACCGCGGCAGCGCCTCGGACTGGCCGGCCTCGACCGGACCGGCGTTGGGGCAGATCACCCTGACGGCGACCAACGGCCTGACGACGCTTCAGTCCCTGACCACGACGGGAGGCAATGGCGGATGAACTTCACCCCGGGCGTCTTCGGCCCCGGTATGTGGACGACGGCGATCCTGTCCCCGGCACTCATGCTGGGGGTCATCTTCGCCTTCGTCCTGGCGTGGCGGTACCTGCGGTATCTGGAGCGGCGGGATGGCACGCGGGGATGGATGCAGGCCCCGCCGCCGGCGGCGCAGCCTACCCTGGGCATGGCTGCTCAGGGCGTCCCGGACCCCCGCCGCCAGCTGCGCAACGCCATCACCTGGTGCGCCGTGGGGGTGGCGCTGCTCCTGGGCGCGCTGATCCTGCGCGGTGGGCCGGTCCTGTTGCTGGCTGGCCTGATCGTGCTGCTGGTGGGGGTCGTGCGGTTGATCTTTGTCCTGATCGAGCGGCCGTGACGGGGGCAATCTCGGGGACAGAGCCCCCGGGCCTCTGTCAGAGGGGGGAGTGGGCGCGCCGCTGGCGCCCGCTCCCCCCTCCCCGGATCGCGCCCCTGGGCCCAGCCGCCCGGCGGGTGCCCCACAGGGTCCCCGCTCAGTTCGCCTCCGGCCGGCCGTCTTCGGTCGCCCGGCCGTAACGGTCCTCAAGACGCACCACGTCGTCCAACTCCGGTGTGCTCACCTCGAAAAGGACGGCGTCGGTAATCGCCGTCATGCGGTGCGTCGTCCCGGGGGGGATGACGGCGACGTGGCCCGGGCCAACCTCGCGCTCCTGGCCGTCCAGCAGCAACCGCACGCGGCCCTCCTGAAAGAGGATGGTTTCGTGCTTGTGGGCGTGGTACTGCAGGCTGAGGGCCATGCCGGCCCGGACCTCGATGCGCTTGCCCGCATAGCCCTCCGAGACCGCCCACCAGACCTCCCGGCCCCAGGGCTTGTCCACGACCCGCAGCTGGTCGGGTTCCCCCACCACCGGCGCGGCGCGGGGTTCCTCTGCCTGGCCCGGCTCCAGAGAGAGGACGCACCCGTGCGCGGTGCGCACGGACGCCCCGGCCGGTACCGCCCGCGCCCGATTCCGCGTGACCGGGGACACCCCGTCGCGCTGGTCGATCACTGCGTGCCCCCGGATTAACCGGACCCCGTCCGTCCCCACGTCCGCGGCGGCGAGCGTACCGCCGGCCGGCAGCGACACGATGCGCAGGTCCTGATCGGGCAGCCGCACCTGGCAGCCGCCCGCAAGGGGCGTGATGTCCGCGGACTGCAGGGCGTCCAGATGCCCGGTGTATCCCGCGTCGCGCACCGTCTTCAGCGCGTTCTTCAGCCCGCCCAGGGCCTTGCGGTCGGCGACCAGGAGGCTGTCGGGGGTGTCCACGATGACCAGGTCGTCCACACCGTGCGTGACCACCAGGCGCCCGGGCGTGGTCCCGTAGACCACGCTGTGCCGCGTGTCCGACAGCACGGCACTGCCGACGCCGACGTTGCCGTGCGGATCCTGCGGGTGTAGGCGGGTGAGGGCGTCCCAACTGCCCACGTCATCCCAGGCCATGGCCGATTCCACCACGAGGACGCGCTCAGCACGCTCCAGCAGCGCGTAGTCCAGGGAGATGGGGCGGACGGGCTGTAGGAGTCGGGCCAGCGTCGTGGGGGCCAGCGCACCGGGATGCTGGCCGGCCAGTCCCCGCACCAATTCGGCCAGCAGGGGATCGGCGGCCGAAAGGCCCTGCAGCAGGACCTGCGTCGGGCAGACGCAGCCGCAGTTCCAGAGATG
>JAJZWQ010000055.1 GCA_021846605.1 Bacillota bacterium
GGTAGCGCGGCCTGAGTGGGGACCTGGCGCAATGCCGGAACAAAAACTGGTCGGGCTGGCCGGATTCGAACCGGCGACCTCCTGAACCCCATTCAGGCGCGCTACCAAGCTGCGCTACAGCCCGAAACGGTGTCGCCAAGGCACCTGTGCATTCTACCACAGCAGCCCAGGACAGCAAGGTCCGCAGACACGGGTGTGGGACACCCGTTGCCCGTCTGGCGCCCAGACCACGGAGCGGCCGGGTGCCGGTGCGCGGGATGCACCGTCTGGCGCGGGGCGCACCATCGCCCTCTCATTCATATGGGTGGACGGCGCCGCGCAGAACACGGGCGGGCACAGTGGCCGGGGCCGCCAGCGTGCATGTGGTCCGAGGCGGCGGGCTGGTGCGGGGGACGTCCAGGGAGGGGCACACGGGCTGGGGGATGGTGCGCGGGGGCGCACCATCCCGACCCCGCGGGGCACCGGCGCCCGCCGCCGCGCGGACTCGGGTCTTAAGGGAGCTTTGGTGCATGGGGTTGGAGATGGCTACCGGAACCGTGCGGGCGGCGCGGCGGGCGCGGTCTCGCAGGACGGGGTGGGTGGCGCCGCTACTCCTGGCCCTGGGTCCCAGCGTGATCGGTCTGTGCGCGGACAACGACGCCGGCGGCATGCTGTCCTACCTCGTCAGCGGCGCGAGCCACGGGCTCTCCTGGCTCCTGCCCGCGCTCCTCTTTCTGGGCCTTCCCACCGTCTTCGTGATGTGGGTCGCCATGCGCGTGGCCGAGGCGACGCGCCTCCCATACAGCCGGGTGCTCACTGCCCGCGTGGGTGCGCCGCTGGCCCGGCTGGAGGCCATCGCCCTGTACGGGCTGAACGGGGTCATCCTGGTGACCGAGTTCGTCGGCATGACGCTGGCGTTGTCGCTGGCGGGCCTACCGCGGCCACTGTCTGTCTCCCTCACCTTCGGCCTGGTGGTCGTTCTGACCAACGCGGGGACGTATGCCCGCATTGAGCAGTTGCTCCTGCGCGTGGCGTTGGGGAACCTGGTGTTCGTCCCCGCCCTGCTCTTCGTCCACCACCCGAGCGGCGCGCTGGTGGCGGCCTTCACGGCACATGTGCCCAACCGGTGGTTCCTCCTCCTGGCGCTGGCCGGCAACACCCTGGCGCCGTGGATGGTCTACTGGCAGCAGAACGCCGTGTGCGCTGGGGACCGGCGCACCTCGGGGCAGCGCATGGCCGACCTGGTCGCCGGGCAGGTGGCCATGGTCGTCATGGCCTGCACGGTCCTTCTCCTGGGTGCGCTGACGCCCGGGGCGGTGGGGGCGGGGGGGTCGCCGGTGGCGTGGGTCTTCCACGCGGGCGGGCGAGCCGCGGGGATCCTCTTCGCCGTCGGCCTGTTCGACGCCGGCCTGCTGGCGGCGTGCACGATTTCCCTCGCCTCGCTGTGGATGCTGCGGGAGGCGACGGCCCGTACGCAGGAGGTGCCCCTGGCGGCCCCCAATCAGGGAGGGTGGCGGGTCCTGCATGTGGGCACGCTGGCGGTCGCCGCGGCCGTGGTACTCTGGCCCCACCTGTCCGCCGGGGCCCTGGCCCTTTGGGCCCAAGCGGTGGGCGGCCTGTGGTTGCCAGTGACCCTCGTGCTCCTGGGTCTGGTCGCCAGCAGCCGGCGCATCATGGGCCACATGGCGATCGGGCCCGCCGCCCGGGTGGGCCTGGCCCTGATGGCCGCGGGGTACCTGGTGCTGGCCTGCCTGGGGATTCTGGCGGTCTGAGCGCCCGCGTCCCAGGTGGCGGACGCGGCGGAACGGGCGGCGCGTCCATTCGGGGCGGGGCGGGCGCTGGCGGTGTCCGCCCCTGCCCGCCGTTGACGGTTCCCGCGGCTCGGTCTACAATTCCGCCGTAAATCCTGAATATCGGTCGGTTTGTCGGGAATTCCGGGCGACGGGGTTCCCGTGCGGGAGGGTTCACCATGCCGGTGCGTGTCTACATTCCGACCCCGTACCGCCAGTACACCGAGGGGGCCGGTCGCGTCGAGGCCGACGCCGACACGGTGGGCGCGCTGCTCACCGGCTTGGTGGCGCGCTATCCGGGCTTGGGCGACCGGATCCTGGGACCGGAGGGGACGCTGCCCGGACATCTCAATGTGTACATCAACCAGGTGGAGGCGCGCACCCTCGAATCTGAAAACACGCCGCTGCACGACGGCGACGATGTGGCCCTGATCCCGGCGATGGCCGGCGGCGCGGGGCCGTTGTTGGACCGTTCCCAACTGGAGCGGTACAGCCGCCACATCCGGTTGGACGAGATCGGCGTCGTCGGCCAGCGCAAGCTCCTGGACAGCAAGGTGCTCCTGGTCGGCGCCGGAGCCCTGGGGTCCGGCGCCGCCATCTACCTGGCCGCGGCCGGCGTGGGTACCATCGGCATCGTCGACCCGGACCGGGTGGACCTGAGCAACCTGCACCGCCAGGTGCTGCACTTCACGCACGATGTGGGGCGGCCCAAGGTGCAGTCGGCGCGGCGCCACATCGAGGACATCAACCCCGACGTGCAGGTGCTGACCTTCCCGACCCGCCTGAGTTCGGAGAACGCGATGGACATCGTCGGGCAGTTCGACCTGGTGGTCAACGGCTCCGACAACTTCCCCACCCGCTACCTGGTCAACGACGCCTGCGTGCTCCTCCACAAGCCGCTGGTCGACGCCTCGATCCTCAAGTGGGAGGGGCAGGCCACCGTGTTCCTTCCGGGACGCGGATGCTACCGCTGCCTCTTCCCGGCCCCGCCGCCCCCGGGTTCGGTGCCCTCGTGCGCCGAGGGCGGCATCCTGGGCGCCCTGGCCGGCCACATGAGTACGCTCGAGGCCATCGAAGCCGTGAAGGTGCTGCTGGGGCAGGGCGATCCGCTGAGCGGGCGCCTCATCCTGTTCGACGCCCTGGCCGGCGAGTACCAGCAGTTGCGCTGGCGCCGCAACCCCGAATGCCCGGTGTGCGGCGACCACCCCACCATCCATGCCCTGATCGACTACGAGGGCTTCTGCGGGCTTCCGGCCGCCGAGGAAGTGCAGGCGCCCGCGCAGCCGGCCGTTGTCTCGGACCTGTCGCCGCAGGCCGCGTTTGCGCGCCTCCAGCAGGGCGTGCAGTTGATCGACGTGCGCGAACCGTACGAGTTCGCCCAGGTGCGCATTCCCGGCTCGGAGTTGGCGCCGATGGGCACCCTCATGACCCGGGCGCGCGAGGTGCTCGATCCCCAGCAGGAGACCATCTTCGTCTGCCGGGTCGGCGATCGTTCGGGCGTGCTGGTCGACGCCCTGCGGCAGGCCGGCTTCCAGAAGGTGTACAACCTTGCTGGGGGGCTGGCGGGATGGATGAACGAGCAACTGCCGGTGGAGCAGGCGGGTGGCCGCTGATGGGCACCGAGGGGGAGCCGGCGCATCTGGCCGAGCACATCCTGGACAGCGCGCTGGCCCTGGTGGGCGAGACACCGCTCGTGCGCCTGCGCCACGTGCCCCCCGCCAGTGCCGAGGTCGTCTGCAAGCTGGAGTTCCTCAACCCGGGGGGCAGTGTCAAGGACAGGATCGCGGTGGCGATGGTCGAGTCCGCCGAGCGCGAGGGGTTGCTCCACCCCGGAGACACCATCGTGGAGGCCACGTCGGGGAACACGGGCATCGGGCTGGCGGTGGTGGCCGCAGTGCGCGGGTACCGCCTGGTGCTGGCTATGCCCGAGGATATGAACGCCGAGCGCCGCGCCCTCTTCGCCTGGTACGGGGTGGAGTTGGTGTTGACGCCCGCCCTGGAGGGGATGGGCGGGGCGGTCTACGCGGCCGAGGAGATGGTGCGCACGCGGGGGGCCTTCTGGCCGCGCCAGTTCGACAACCCGCACAACCCGGAGGCGCACCGGCGGACCACCGGGCCGGAACTCTACGCCCAGTGCGGGGGCCGACTGGACGCCCTGGTCTGTGGGGTTGGGACCGGCGGGACCCTGACCGGGACGGCCTCCTTCCTGCGCACGCATCTGCCGCACCTCCGCGTCGTCGCCGTGGAACCGGCCCGCAGCCCCGTGTTGGGCGGGGGCCGCCCGGGCCCGCACCGGCTGCCGGGACTGGGCGCCGGCTTCTTGCCCGGGGTGCTGGACCGCGCATTGATCGACGAGGTCATCGGCGTCGGGGATGAGGAGGGGTTCGACGCGGCGCGGCAGTTGGCGCGCGGTGAGGGCCTGCTGGTCGGCCCGTCGGCGGGCGCGGCCGTCGCTGGCGCGCTGCAGGTGGCCCTGCGCCTGGGCGCCGGGCGCCGGGTGGCCTGCATCCTGCCGGACGGCGGCGACCGCTACGCCAGCATGCTGCCATGGGCGCTGCGGCACGAGGGGGGGCAGACGCGGTGACCGGGCGGGTGATCGTCCCCGAGGGGATGTGGCGCGCCATGGTGGCGCACGCGGTCGCCCAACGTCCCCTGGAGTCGTGCGGCCTGTTGGGCGGGCGCGGCGAACGTGCCGAGCGCTTCTGGCCGACACGCAACGCGGCGGCCAGCCCTGTGCGCTACGAGGTGGAGCCGCGCGACCTCCTCGAGGCGACCCTGGCGATCGAGGACGCGGGGCTTGCCCTGTGGGGCATCTTCCATTCGCATCCGGCCACCGAGGCCTACCCCTCCCAGACGGACATCCGCCTGGCCCTGTACCCGGAGGCGTACTATCTGATCTGCTCCCTGGCCGCCTACCGGGACGCGGACGGCGGGGGAGCGGTCCTGCGGGCCTTCCGCATCGCCGGCACGCGCGTCGATGAGGTGCGTGTGACCGGGGGCTGAGGGCGGGGTGTCCGTCTGCCCTCCGGGGCAGGAGGAAGCCGTTGGGCGCGGGAACCATCGCGAAGGACACTGCCCGCCGCAGCGGCGGCGGGTGTTTTTTGCCTGGAGGTGCGGCGGGTGCGCTACGTGCGGGTACGTTCCGAGGGGGCTGCGCGCTGGGGCCGGGTGGACGGGGAGACGGTGGCGCCGCTCGACCGGGCCCCGTGGGACGGCGGAACGCCGGCCGGTCCGCGCCTGCCCCTGGCGGCCTGCCAGCTGCTGGCGCCGGTGGAGGCCACCAAGATCCTGTGTGTCGGCCTGAACTACATGGAGCACCGCGACGACCAGCGCGGGGAGGACGCGTTGCTGGCGGGCATCATCGAGCGCAACCTGAAGGAGGCCGCGCCGGAGAAGCCGCCGATCCTCTTCCTCAAGGCGCCCAGTTCCGTCACGGACCCGGGCGCGCCCATCATCCTGCCGCCGGAGTCGACGCGTGTGGACTACGAGGCCGAGTTGGCCCTGGTGATCGGCCGCCGGCTGCGGCGGCCCGCGGGGCGCGCGGAGGCGGCCGCCGCCATCTTCGGGTACACCCTGGCCAACGACGTCTCCGCGCGGGACATCCAGCAGACGGACGTGCAGTGGATGCGGGCCAAGTCCTTCGATAGCTTCTGCCCGGTCGGGCCATGGATCGACACCGAATTCGACCCGTCCGACCGGCTGATCGAGGGGCTGGTCAACGACGAGGTGCGCCAGCGCGCGCGGACCAGCATGCTCATCGCCGACCCGGTGCAACTGGTGTGGTTTGCGGCGCAGGCCATGACCCTGGAACCCGGCGACCTGTTCCTGACCGGGACACCGTCGGGGCTCGGCGGGCTTCAGGCGGGGGATACCTTCACCGTGCGGGTCGAGGGCATCGGGGCGTTGAGCAATCCGGTCCGCAGCGAATCCTGAGAGGAGTGTCGCGCCGATGGAGCAGACCCTGGTTCTGGTGAAGCCGGACGGCGTCCAACGCGGGCTGATGGGGGAGGTCTGCGCGCGGCTGGAACGCAAGGGCCTGCGGCTGTGCGCGGCCCGCTTCCTGCAGGCCGACCGCGCCCTGGCGGAGGCGCACTATGCCCCCCACCGCGAGCGCCCGTTCTTCCCGGGCCTGATCGCCTTTTTGACGTCCGGCCCCATCCTGGCCATGGTGTGGGAGGGCCCGCGCGCCATCACGCACGTGCGTGGGCTGATGGGCGCCACCGACCCCGCCAAGGCGGAGGCCGGCACCATCCGCGGCGACCTCGCGCTGTCCATCGGGAACAACCTGGTCCACGGCTCGGACGGCCCCGAGTCCGCGGCGCGCGAGATCGCGCTGTTCTTCCGCCCGGAGGAGATCGTGTCCTACCGTCGCGCGGCCGACGGCTGGGTGGAGGGAGACGAGTAGCGGGGGAGAGGGGGGGCGTCGGGTGGCCTGTGAGGTCGCGATCATCGGCGGTACCGGACTCTACGACCCGGGCCTTTTGCTGGACACCGCCGAGCAACTGGTGCGCACGCCCTTTGGCCCGGTCGCGCTGCTGACCGGGCGCTGGGGCGAGCGGCGGGTGGCCTTCCTCCCTCGCCACGGGCCGGGGCACAGCACCCCGCCCCACCGCGTGAACTACCGGGCAAACATCTGGGCGCTGGCCGAGATGGGCGTGCGGCGCTGCCTGGCCAGCGCCGCCTGCGGCTCCCTGCGGGAGGACCTGCCCCCGGGGAGCCTGGCGACCTGCGACCAGTTCCTGGATTTTACGCGGGGCCGCCCGTCCACCTTCTTCGACGGCGGGGAGGAGGGCGTGCGCCACGTCGACATGACCGAGCCGTACTGCCCTGAACTCCGTGCCGCACTGGCGGCGGCCGCCGAGGGGTTGGGCCTGCGGCTGGCGCCCCGCGCGACGTACGTGTGCACCGAGGGGCCGCGCTTCGAGACACCGGCCGAGATCCGCGCGTTTGCCATGCTCGGCGGGGACCTGGTGGGGATGACCGGCGTGCCGGAGGTGGTCCTGGCCCGCGAGGTGGGGATCTGCTACGCCGCGGTGGCCATCGCCACCAACTTCGCCGCCGGCCTGGCCGGGCAGCCCCTCTCGCACGACGAGGTGGTGGCGGCCATGGGTCAGGCGACGGCGGACGTCCGCCGCCTGATGCTGGCCGCGCTGGAGGGGTTGGACAGGGGGGCGTGCGGGCGCTGCCCGCCAGCCCCGGGTCCGGTGGGCGGGATGGGGGGGCGGGACCGATGAAGGCGTCGCGGGTGCGGGATCCGGGGCTGGCCGCCGCCGGGGGGCTGAAGATCGACTGGGCCCGGGCGCACATGCCGGTGCTGGACGAGGTGGCGCGCGGGATCGCCTCCCGGGGCGCGCTGGCCGGGGTGCGGGTCGGCATCTGCCTCCACCTCGAGGCCAAGACCGCCTGCCTGGCGTTGGCCCTGCACGAGGCGGGGGCCCAGGTGGCGATCACCGGCAGCAACCCGCTGTCCACCCAGGACGACGTCGCGGCGGCGCTGGCCGCGCGGGGCGTGCGGGTGTATGCCTGGCACGGCCCCAGCGAGGAGGAGTATTGGGACTTTCTGCGCGATGTCCTCGATTTCGCGCCCGCGGTCATCCTGGACGACGGCGCCGACCTGATCGCGCTGCTGCACCGTGAGCGACCGGAGACGGCGCCCTCGGTCCGCGGGGCCACCGAGGAGACGACGACGGGGGTGCACCGTCTGCGCGCCATGGCCGCCGAAGGGGTCCTCGCGTTTCCGGTGGTCGCGGTCAACGATGCCCCGATGAAGTACCTGTTCGACAACCGTTACGGCACCGGCCAGTCGGCGTGGGAGGGCATCCTGCGGGCCACCAACCTGCTGGTCGCCGGCAAGGAGGTCCTCGTCTGCGGCTACGGCTGGTGTGGCCGCGGGGTGGCCCTGCGCGCGCGCGGCCTGGGGGCCCGCGTGACCGTCGCCGAGGTGGATCCGGTCGCGGCCAACGAGGCCCTGCTGGAGGGCTGCCGCGTGCGTCCCATGGCCGACGCCGTCACGGACGCCGAGTTCGTGGTCACCTGCACCGGCAACCGCCGGGTGCTGGGCCGGGAGCACTTCCTGCGCTGCCGGGACGGCGCGGTGCTGGCCAACGCGGGCCACTTCAACGTGGAGATCGCGACCGACGAACTGGCGGAGGTGGCCGTCTCCGCACGCGAGGTGCGGCCGAACGTCCGGGAGTACCGGTTGACGGACGGCCGCCGGCTGTACCTGTTGGCGGAGGGCCGCCTGGTGAACCTCGCCGCCGGGGACGGGCATCCCGTGGAGATCATGGACATCTCGTTCGCGACCCAGGCGCTGTCACTGGAGCACGCGGCGCTCGGGCGGGCCGGGCGCGACGGCGCCGTCGTCGCCGTGCCGCCCCAGATCGACGCCGAGGTGGCCGCTCTGCGGTTGGCGGCCGCCGGTGCCGCGATCGACACCCTCACCGCCGCGCAGCGCGACTACATGCGACATTGGCAGTAGGGAGAAAGGGGGCCGTGGGCGTGGGGATGGTGATCCGCGGGGTGCAGTTGCCCCCGGACGGCGACGGCGACGGGGCCGCGGCGACGGCCGACCTGGTCGTCGAGGACGGGCGCGTCGCGTCCATCGACGGCGGGCGGGCGCCCCTGCCCCCCGGGGCCCGGGACATCGACGGGCGGGGGCTTGTCGCCCTGCCGGGTCTGGTCAACTGCCACAACCACGTGGCGATGACGCTGCTGCGGGGGTACGGCGCCGACCTGCCGCTGGACCGCTGGCTGGCCGAGCGCATCTGGCCGGCCGAGGAGCGGCTGGACGACGAAGACGTCGCCGCCGGGGCCCTTCTGGGGTGTCTGGAGATGCTCGCCGGGGGCATCACCGCCTTTGCCGACATGTATGACCACATGGGCGCCGTGGCCGACGCGGTGGTCCGCAGCGGGATCCGTGGGGTCCTGGCGCGCGGCGTCATCGGCCTGCGCCCGGGGTGGGAGGCGTCGCTGGCCGAAGCGGAGGACCTCTGTCGGCGCGCCGCCGCCGGGGGCTGCGACCGGCTCACGGCGATGCTGGCGCCCCACGCCGAATACACCTGTCCGCGCGAGGTCTGGGACGCGACGGTGGCGCTGGCCCGCAGGCTGGGCGTGCCTCTCCACACGCACGTAAGCGAGACGGTCGCCGAGGTGGAGGGCTGCCGGCAGCGCCACGGATGCTCCCCCGTACGCTGGCTGGAGGAGGTCGGGGCGTTGGAGGTGGGCGTGCTGGCGGCCCACGCCGTGCATGTGGACGCCGAGGACATCGCCCTGCTGACGCGGCCGGGCGTGGCGGTGTCCCACAACCCGGTGAGCAACGCCAAGCTGGGATCGGGGGTGGCCCCGGTCCAGGACATGCTGGCGGCCGGGGTGCTGGTCGGCCTGGGCTCGGACGGCGCGGCCAGCACCGACACCCTCGGGCTCTGGGAGGAGATGCGGGCGGCGGGCTGGATCCAGAAGGCGGTGCGCCGGGATCCGGCCGCGCTGTCCTGCGGGGCGCTCTGGACGATGGCGACGGCCGCGGGCGCGGCGGCGCTACGCCTTCCCGCCGGCTGCGGAAGGCTCGGGGTGGGTGCCCCCGCCGATCTGATCCTGGTGCGCACCGACGGGCTCCACCGCAACCCCGCCCCCGACCTCCTGGCCGCACTGGTGTATGCCACGCGCGATGCGGACGTCGTGCTGACGGTGGTCGCCGGGCGCATCGCGATGGAACGGGGCGAATTCCCCGGGATCGACCACGAGCGGCTGCGCGCCGACGTGGCGCGCCGCTCGCTCCGCCTGCTGGAGGGGGCGTGACGTGGAGCGCCTGTTGGGCAGCCGGGGTTGTATCGTCTGCGGGCAGGAGAACCCGGTGGGCCTGCATCTCTGTTTCCGCGTCGACGAGGAGGGCGCGGAGAGCGCCTGGGTCGTGCGCCCCGAGTACCAGGGGTTTGCCGGTGTGCTGCACGGCGGGATGGTGCTGGCCCTGCTGGACGACGCGATGTGGTATGCCGTCTACGCCCGCGAGGCGATCGCGCTCACCGCGGAGGCGACCGTGCGCTACCGGGCGCGGGCGGAGGTGGGGCAGGCCCTGCGTGTCCATGGCACGGTCGTGCGCAGCCGCGGGCGCCTGTTCGAATGCGGCGCGGAGTTGACCCGGATCGGTGACGGCACGGTTGTGGCCAGCGCCGAGGGGAAGTTCGTCACGGTGCCCGCGGACGATCTGGGGGCCCTGGTCGGGGGGGCGGGCGTCCACGAGGTGCCGCGGACCGACCCCCTGGACCCGCGGTAGCCCGAGCGGGAGGGGTGCGCCATCCACCCTGCAAGGCCCACGCTGCTGGTCGTCGACGACGAGCCGTCCATCCGCCTGCTCCTGCAGATCTTCCTGGAGGACGCCGGCTACCGCGTGGTCACGGCCCAGGACGGGGCGGAGGCCATCGGCCTGTTGGCGGGGGGCCTGCGTCCCCAACTCCTCATCCTGGACATGCACATCCCGGGCCCCGGGGCGCCCGCCGTGCTGGCCGACGCGCGGGGGCGCGCGGCGGACGGGAGGGTGCCCGCCCTGGTCCTCAGCGGGCGCGCGGACGCCGCCGCCGCCTTCCCCGCCGGCGCCATTGAGGGGTTCCTGGCCAAACCCTTCGACCTTCACGCGCTTCTGGCGCGCGTGCGCGCCGCGCTGGAACCGAGCAGTCAACGCTGATCCCGACCAGTGGACGGCATCTGCCCCTATTTCTGCGGCAAGCCAGGAGAATGGCGATCGATGCCAAATACGTCTATGGAGAAGAATGACGAATCGCGCCGAACGTCTGCGCGCTTATCCACAGAGCCCTGGGCAGGACACGTATGGGGAGACAAGAACCAGAGGCGGCATCCGCCCGACGGCCTCGGACCCAGGGCGGCTCTGTGTGAGGGGTGTGGAGATGGCAGCGACCGCTCAGAGTGTGGCCTCTTTCCGGATTCTCGTCGCCGATGACAACCGGGAATTTTGTGACCTGCTGGCCCAGTTCATCCAGAGCCAGTCTGACTTCAAGCTGGTCGGAGTGGCGCAAAACGGCCGGCAGGTCATTGAACTCGTGCAGGCGGAGATGCCGGATGTGATCGTCCTGGATATCATCATGCCCCACCTGGACGGTATCGGCGTGCTGGAGCAGATCAACGCCCTGGGGATCGCGCGGCGTCCCAAGATCATCATGCTGACCGCGTTTGGCCAGGAGAGTATCGCGCAACGCGTGGTGGCGCTCGGCGCCGACTATTACATCCTGAAGCCATTCGATCTTTCCGTGCTCGCCAAGCGCATCCGCCAGATCGCCAGCGGGCAGTCGGTCAAGCCCACGCAGGCGGAGGTGCGGAGCCTCGACGTGGAGGTCACCGAGGTCCTGCACGAGATCGGCATCCCCGCCCACATCAAGGGCTACCTCTACCTGCGCGAGGCCATCTGCTTGGTGGTGCAGCGCGTCGAGCTCCTCGGCGGCGTCACCAAGGAGCTCTATCCCACCATCGCCAAGCGGTTTCAGACGACGCCGAGCCGGGTGGAGCGGGCCATCCGGCACGCCATCGAGGTGGCGTGGAACCGCGGCAACGTCGACGTGATCCATCGGCTCTTCGGTCACACCATCAATTCTGACCGGGGCAAGCCCACCAACTCTGAATTTATCGCCATGGTTGCCGATAAGTTACGTATGGAGATGCGGTCCTGAAGGGCTAGGGCGGTGCCGATGGTCACCCATCCGCCCAAGGGGGGCTGGAGTTGGCTGAGGGTGAGGCCAATGGCGCGGAGACACGGGCGCGGGTGGCCGTCAGCGCTGTGGAGGACCTGATCCAAAGTCTTCCCGGGGTGGAGGGTGCGCGCATCGTCCTCGAAGAGGGGGGCGGCGTGCGTGAGATCCACGTGCTGGCCGACGCCTCCCGCCCCCCGAAGACCATCGTACGGGACATCGAGTCGGCGCTGCGCGCGCGCTGGGGCCTGGTGGTCGATCATCGTCGGGTCAGCATCGCCCAGATGGGGGACGTCTCCCGGAAGCCGAAGTGGGTGCGCCTGCGCCTGCAGCAGTTGGCCGTGACCACCGATCCGGTCCGCGACCGGGCCGAGGTGGGCGTCTCCCTGGTGCCCGAACCGCCCAAGGACCTCTTCGGCCGGCCCGTGGTGGATCCCGAGGTGCCCGAGGTCGTCTGGCAGGGGCGTGCGGCGGGCCCGGGCGGCGGGGTGCTGGGCGTGCGCTTGGCCGTGGAGGCGACCCTCCAGGCCCTGAACCAATCGCTTTTGCCCCACCACTACTTCTCGGTGGCGGATGTGGTCCGGCTGCAATTGGGGGACCGGGAGGCGGTCGTCTGCCTCCTCCAGTACCACGCCCCGCGGGGGGCGGCCCACATGATGACCGGCTCGGCGCTGGTGCGCGGGGAGACCCTGGAGGCGGCGGTGCGGGCTGTCCTCAACGGGACCAACCGCATCTACGGCTTGGCCATGCGCCGGCAGGTGGGGGCCGGGGCGTTGGGCGAGATCCCGCCCCTGCCGGCGGATCTGGATGCCGGTGAGTAGGGGCCGCCCTGTCCGCGGGGGCCCCTAGTTCTCGGCCAGGGCCGCCATCCAACTCCGCAGGGTTCCGCCCTGGGCCATCATGGCCAGCAGGGTGCGCAGGCCGCGCACGCTGCCTCGATATACCAGGATCTTCCTCCCATGTGCGAGCCGCGCGCTGACCATCGGCCTTCCCCCAGACGGTGTAGCATACCGGACGGGGTCCGGTGGTATGCCCATCCCCGGGAGGCAGCGCGCGGTGCCCTTCGCGGATCTGCACGTGCACCTCGGACGGGCGGCGGGCCGGCCGGTGAAGGTCTCGGCCTCGCCCACCCTGACCCTGGAGGCCATTCTCGCCACCGCCCGCCGGGACAAGGGCCTGGATGTCGTGGGCATCGTGGATGCCCTGACGTCTGGCGGCCTGGCCGACATCGGGGACGCTGTCCGGGCCGGGCGGCTGCGGCCCCTGGCGGGCGGCGGGCTCCGGTCGGCCGACGGCCGGGTGGTCTTGCCGGGGTGCGGAGATCGAACTCGCGGTGGGCAACCACCGTGTGCACTTCGTGGCCCTGGTGCCCCATCTGGAGGGTGCCGGCGCCCTGGCCGCCGACCTGGGGGCGCGCGTGCGCAACCCCACGTTGTCCAGTCAGTTGGCCCACGGGTTGGACGTGGCGGAATTGGCGCGTGCATGCCGTGGGGGGATCCTCTGGCCCGCCCACGCCTTGCACCGCACCGCGGGCTGTTGGGCGCCCCGCGGTGACGGACCTGGCCGCCGCCCCGCCGATCGGGCTGGGACCCGCGGTCTGCGGACAGCTCGACGGCTTGGAATTGGGGCTGTCCGCCGGGCGTGTTTCAAAAACCGGTTGACGGTCGGACCTGCGGCTACGGCACCCGGGCACGGATCGCCGCTCGCTTGATATGGACCAACACGTCCCAGCGAGATCCGAAGAGCACAATGGTGTGCGGTCCCTGCGCAAATCGCACAACCGACCGATGGCGGCTGAAACGACGGTAGGACGGACGAAACGGTTTTAACGGGAACACCAGTGCGTCAACCGATTGGCCCGGCGATTTGAAACACGCCGTCCGCCGACACCGAGATGGCGGACCGACTCTCGCAACTGGCGCCCTACACCTTCCTCTCCAACTCGGACGCGCACACGCTGGGAACCCTGGGGAGAGAGTGCAACCGCCTGGAGTGGCCGGGCCCCGCCGACTCCTCGGCGGTCGCGGCCGCCCTGGCCCGGAGGCGCGGGCGGGTCGCGGAGAACCTTGGACTGGCGTCCGCGCTGGGCAAGTACCACCGGACACACTGCCGGCGCTGTGGCAGGCAGGCCTCCGCGCCCTCGCCGCCGGGCGACTGTTCGGCATGCGGCGCCCCACGCACCGTACCGGGTGTCCTGGACCGCCTGGCCGCGCTCGCCGACTCCCCGCCCCCCTGCACCCCCGCGCACCGCCCGCCATACCGCCAGCAGGTGCCGCTGGCCTTCCTGCCGGGGGTGGGGGGCGGTACGGGACGGCCTCGGCCGCGCGCTGATGGCGCGGCCGGTGCCGCGCAAATCCTCCCGCGGCGGCTCATAAGAGTGCTGCGGGGGGGCGGTGCCGGTGCGACGCAGGCCCCGGCTGAGCATCGTGCGCTGGACGCCCGAGAACCCGCGCTGGCCGGATTGGGCCGTCGTCGGCGCGCTCTGCGCCGGGGTGGCGGCCGGGGTCGCCGCCGGCCACCTGCTTCCGGGTGGACGCCGGGCGGCCCTGGGGGCGGCGGTGCTGGCCTACGCGCATGCCCGCGCGCACGGCCGCAGCGGAGCCCTGGCGCCCACCCTGCTGGCGTGGCTGCGCGCCGCGGCGCCCGTGTGGCTGGGCGGCCTGTGGTCCCCCGGCGGCGCCCCTATCGTGCTGGCGGCCCTGGGGTTGCACGGCTTCGCCCTGGGGCTCGGCCTGGGGGTCGCCGGCAGCACCGGCGGGGCCCGCGGCGTGCTGGCCAGCGGACTGACGCTGCTGCCCGGCAACATCCTCGCCCTGCCCGCGCTGGGATGGCTGGGGGCGCGGGCCCTGCGCGCCGCCCTCCGCCCCGGGCGGGAACCGCTGCCGCCGGCCGGGTACCTGCGGTTGGGGGCCGCCGTCCTCGCCGGCGTGGCGGCCGTTAGCCTGGTCGAGGCGCTGATCACCCCGCTCGTCCTCCAGTTGGCCGGCGTCCTGGGCCTGTCGCTCTGAGCGGACTCCCGCTCCCGGCTCGCCCACCTCCGGGGCCGGAGTGCCCCGTGGACCGTCGGAGCGCGGCCGGTGGTCGCTCCGACCGCGGCTGCGGGTGGTATGCTCGTGGAGGACGGGCCTGGGCCGCGGGGAAGACTCCTGCCTGCGGGGTGATGCGGTGATGATCGGCGTGCCCCGGGAGATCAAGCCCGAAGAGCACCGGGTCGCGCTGACCCCCGCGGCCGTGCACGTGCTCGTCCAGGACGGCGTGGACGTGGTCGTGGAGGGCGGCGCCGGGCTGGGGAGCGGGTTCGGCGACGACGACTACCGCGAGGCGGGCGCGCACCTCGGCGACGCGGGGGCGGCCTGGGCATGCCGGCTGGTGGCCAAGGTCAAGGAGCCGCAGCCGGAGGAGTACCGCCTGTTCCATCCCGACATGGTCCTGTTCTCCTACCTGCACCTGGCCCCTGATCCAGCCCTGACGCAGGCCCTGCTGCGCAGCGGGGGCGTGGCCATCGCGCTGGAGACGGTGCAGCGCCCCGACCACTCCCTGCCGCTGCTGGCGCCCATGAGCGAGATCGCGGGGCGCATGGCCGTGCAGGTCGCCAGCTACTTCCTGCAGCGCCCGCACGGCGGGCGCGGTGTCCTGCCCGGCGGCGTGCCCGGCGTCGCTCCCGCCCACATCGTGATTGTGGGCGGGGGGACCGTGGGGCGCGGCGCCGCCCGGATCGCGGTGGGGCTGGGGGCGCGCGTGACGCTGCTCGAGGTGGACGCCGACCGCCTGCGCCAGTTGGAGGAGATGTTCGGCGGCCGGGTGGAGACCCTGGCCTCCCACCCGTACGCCCTGGTGGAGGCGGTGGCCAGCGCCGACGTGGTGGTGGGGGCGGTGCTGGTGCCCGGGGCGCGCGCGCCGCACGTCATCACCGAAGACATGGTGCGGGGGATGCGTCCGGGGAGCGTGGTGCTGGACGTCGCCGTCGACCAGGGGGGCTGCGTGGAGACCTGTGACCACGCCACCACCCACACCGATCCCACCTACCTGCGGCACGGGGTCGTGCACTATGCGGTGGCCAACATGCCCGGCGCGGTGCCGCGGACGGCCACCGAGGCCCTGGCCAACGCCACCCTGCCCTACCTGCGGCGCCTGGGGGCGCGCGATCTGACGGCGCTGCGGGCCGATCCGGCGCTGGCCCTCGGCGTCAACGTGATGGCCGGCGCGGTCACCTGCCGGCCGGTGGCCGAGGCCCAGGGCCTGACCGCCGCCGCCCTGGAGGACGTCTGGTGAGCGCGGGACCGGCTCCGTCGGCGACCGCGGGCATCGTGGCGCGGTTACTGGAGGCCTTCGGCGACCACCTCGTCGTCGAACGGGGCTTGGGCGCGCGCACGCGGGCCGCGTACGTCTCCGACGTCGCGGACTTCCTGCGCTTCTCCGGTCCGGACCCGGGCGCGGTCTGCGCCGAGCGTGTGACGGCTTACCTGGCGTCCCTGCGCGGGCAGGGGAGGTCCCCGGCGACCCTGGCCCGCCGCACGTCGGCGCTCCGCTCCCTGGTGCGCTTCCTGGCCGAAGAATCTGGGGGGCATCCCGGCCCGGAGGAGGATCCCCTGGAGGGCCTGCCCCGCGTCCATCGGGAGGAGGCCCTGCCCCGGGTCCTGTCTCCCACGGAGACCGTCCGCCTGTTGGAGGCGGTTCGCGGCGACACGCCCCGCGCGCTGCGCGACCGCGCCATGCTGGAGTTGCTGTATGCCAGCGGGCTCCGCGTCTCCGAACTGGTCGGCCTGCGCGTGGGCGACGTGGACCTGCGCGCCGATCTGGTGCGTTGCGCGGGGAAGGGGGGCAAGGAGCGCATCATCCCGTTCGGCCGCTCGGCGGCGACCGCCGTGCGCACCTACCTGGCCGAGGCCCGCCCGCGGTTGGCGGGGGGGCTGCGCGGCCCGTGGGTGGACGCCCTCTTTCCCGGCCGCGGGGGCAGGCCCTTGACCCGCCAGGGCTGCTGGAAGATCGTGCGGGAATACACGCGCCAAGCGGGGATCGGGCGCCCCGTCAGCCCCCACGTGCTGCGCCACAGCTTTGCCACGCACCTGCTGGCGGGCGGCGCGGATTTGCGCGTGGTGCAGGAACTGCTGGGGCATGCCAGCGTGGAGACCACCGAGATCTACACACACCTGACGGCCGGCCACGTCCGCGCCGCCTACCGCGCGCACCCCCGCGCCCGGCGGGATCCGGGGGGCGACGCCCCATAGCCGGAGTCCCGGATCCCCCGTGCCCCGCCGGGCGCCCTATGCCCCGCCGGCACGGCGGATGTCCGCCAGGAGCGCGATCTGCTGGTCGACCGCTTCTACCCCAGCAGCAAGCGGTGCCCTGTCTGCGGGCACACCGTGGCGGCGTTGCCGCTTGCAGTGCGGCACTGGGACTGTCCCGCGTGCGGCGCCGTCCTGGACCGGGACGTGAACGCGGCGCAGAACATCAAGGATGCGGGGCTCGCGGCACTGGCCGC
>JAJZWQ010000056.1 GCA_021846605.1 Bacillota bacterium
GAGAGGAGACGCCGCCCAAAGGCACCGGCTTGCCGGAAAATCGCTTCGGGCACATGGCTCCAGATCGCTCCTCTCCTTGCCGGGATGGCTACACGCGACCCCGGCGGGTCGCCGTCAACCGGCCTAACGTCCAGCGACCCAGCCGGACAAGCCGTCGGTTTCAGCCGACGGTCGTTGACTCGCCCACCTCCGCGTGGATCGGGGAGGGGCCGTAGGCCCCTCCCGACCCGCACTGTTCGGTGCGGCCGCCCGCCGGCCTGCCGGACCGCCGGCCGGTCTCAGACCAGGGTGAACGGCGGGTAGCGGTCGGTGCGCCCCAGCGCGCAGCCCCACAGGCGCAGCCCCCAGCGGAGGACCCCGCTGTCCGAGCGCCACAGACCCAGTGGGTACCGTCCAGTGAAGAGGACGACCCAAGAGAGATCCAACCCAGGCCCGCGGCGCCACGGTCAGCGCCCTCCCGATGATCATGTGGGGGAGGGCGGCCACCAGGCGCGGCGGGAGCCGCGCGCCCCCCTGTCGGCAAACGGCCAGAGCGGGTTTCGGATAGGCTCTTTCAGGGCAGGCGTCGTGGACGGGCACCGAGAACGGAGGTCAACTGGCGGCGCTGGTGCTGGCCCGCCCCCGCTTCTGGCGGGGGCAGCGTGGTCAGAGAGGCGGGGCCGCTCTGGCCGGGGGGGAACCGCTGTGGCGCGGGTGTTCCTGTATAGCGCGTTCGCGCCCACCTTCCGCGCAACGTCGGCGCCGTTTGTGGCCGCCGCCGGGGGTGCGGCGGCGCGCATCGCCTGGCTCGTGGCCGATGCCCGCGGTTGGGAGGGCTTCTTCCGTCTGTACCGCGATCTGTGGCTGCGCCTGGGCGCGGCCGAGGTGGTGCCCGTGGTCCCGCGAGGCGACCCACCCGCCCTCCCCGCGGGCGCGTTGGACGCGCTCGCCTCGTGTTCGGGCATCTTCGTCTGCGGCGGGGACACCCGGGTCTATCACCGCCTGTACGTGGCCGGTCCGGCCGGAGACGTGATCCGGGCGCGGCACACGGCCGGAGTGCCGTACGCCGGCATGTCCGCGGGGGCGCTGATCGCGTGCGATCCGTGCACGCTGTGGGGCGACCGGGTCACCACGGCGGACAACGCGTATCTGGTCCGTGGCGCCGATGACGGCTGTCGGGCCGAGCTGCAGCTGGGTGTGGGGCTGGGGTTGTTGCGGGGCTTCCTGGCCGAGCCGCACCTGAGCGAACGGGGGGGCTTTCCGCGCCTGGTGGCCGCGATGGAGCGGGCGCGGGTGCCGCGCGGCCTGGGCATCGACGACGGCATCTGCGCGGAGGTGGAGGACGGGGAGGCGGTCATCGCCGGGCGGGGCCGGGCCTACCTCCTGGAGGCTGCCGAAGCGGGGCGGCTGGGGGTGCGGGTGTACGAACCGGGGGCGCGTTTCCGCCTCGGCGCGGGCTGAGCGCGCCGGGCCAGGGATTGATCGCGCGCGTCGCCGCGATCAGCCGGAGGTCCGCGGCGCCTCAGGCTGGGGGAGGAACCGCCAGCGGGCCGGGGCCGCGGGTCGGCGGGACTTCCTGGGCGGCCATGCCCTCCGCCGGGTAGGGAACCAGGAGTTGCGCGATCCGGGCGGCGGGGGAGTCTGGATCCAGCCAGGCATCCTCCTCCTCGGGGCGCAGGATGACGGGCATGCGGTCGTGGACCTCGGCCACCAGGGCGTTGGGTTGGGTGGTCAGGATGCAGGCGGTTTCCAGCGGTCCCTCGGGAGTGGCGCGGCGTTCCCACAGCGCGGCCAGGGCGAACAGGCCGCCATCGCGGAGGGAGAAACGGATCGCCTGGCGGGTCCGGCCGGCCCTCCGCCACTCATAGAAGGCGTCCGCCGGCAAGAGCGCGCGCCGCAGGCGCAGCGCGGACCGGAACATGGGCCGTTCGGCGGCCGTCTCGGCCCTGGCGTTGATCGGCCGGGGGTCCGCCAGGCCGACCCAGGACGGAGACAGGCCCCAGCGCAGCCAGGCGGCCTGCCGTTCGTGCTCCGGGGACAGCCGTACGGCCAGCAGGGGTTCGGTTGGGGCGATGTTGGGCCGGGGTGGTAGGCTCCCGAAGGCCCGCATGTCGATGAGGAAGCGCATGGCGACCTCGTCCAGCGGCCGGATCAGGCTGTACCGCCCGCACATGTTCCCGCCCTCCCCACCCAGGTCATGATGGACGGGATGGCGGGTCCGTGAGCCGGTGCGTGGCGGCCGCCAGGACCGCAGGGTCCGCGGCGCGCACGGTGACCACGTCCCCCGCCGCCAGTTCGGTGTCCGCCGCCGGGATGACCAGCCGGTCCTCGCGTTCGAGGGAAGACAGCAGTACGCCTGGCGGGAGCCCCAGGTCCCGCACGCGGTGGCCGACGCCGAGAGATCCCGGCGCGAGGGTGACGCGCTCGGCGACGGCCTGGTTGCGCAGGCGACCGGCGAGGATCTGCGCCTCGGCCTGGTCCGCCACCTCGGGCGTTCCCGCATACAGCAGGACGTCGTCCCCCCCCTTCAGCATCGTCTCACCGCGGGGGACCAGGACCGCCTGCGCCCGGTGGATGACCACGACCACGGCCCCGGCCGGCAGCCCCAGGGTGGACACGTGCGCCCCGCTGGCCGGCCAGTCCGGGGGCAGGTGCACCTGGCGGAACGTGCCGTTGTCGGTGTCCTCGGCGTCCTGCAGGAGTTCGACGCGGTGCTGGGTCTCCAGTGTGACCACCGTGCGGTTGTAGTACACGCGCAGGACGTCGTCGCGGGAGACCGTGCCGACGACGTGGGTGGCGTCTGTGCCCACCGGGAGCACCTCAAGTTCCTGGAGGGCAAAGCGCCGCATGGCATCGTCGAGCGTCAGACCGGGCGGGAGCGTACCCACCGTGCGCGCCAGGCGGCCCACCGGCGCGTCCAGCAGGTTCGCGGTGACCGCCTCCAACAGCCGTTGGTCCTCAACGATCCCCGCGAAGGATCCGTCGCGGCGAAAAACCGGCAGGGCCCGCTGGTTCTCGGTGCGCATGCGCGTCATGGCCAGACGCGCGGGCTCGTCGACGAAGAGCCGATCTCCCACAGGCCGCAGCGCCGCGGACAGCGGCACGCGCTGCAGGGGCCGCACGTCGGTGCCGCGCAGGATGCGGACGCCGTGGCGACTCAGCTTCACCGTATACATCGAGTCCCGGGCCAGAGACCCCTGCACCAGGTAGGAGATGCCGCAGGCCGCCATCACGCCCACCGTCAGGTGGTAGTCGCCGGTCATCTCCAGGATGATGACGCTGGCCGTCAGGGGGGCGCGCGCCGCGCCCGCGAAGACGGCGCCCATGCCGGATACCGCGTAGAGGGCGGTCGCTGGCGCGAGCGCGGGGGTCACGGCATGCACCAGGATGCCGAAGGCCCCGCCCAGGGTGACGCCGAGGTACAGGCTGGGGGCGAAGACGCCGCCCGATCCGCCGGAGCCGATCGTCACCAGCGTCGCCACATACTTGCCGGCCAGCAGGCCCAGGAGCAGCCAGAGCCCAAAGTCACCTTGCACCGCGCCCTGCATGGTCCCGTAGCCGACCCCCAGGACATCCGGGAGGGCCAAGCCGAGCAGACCGATGAGCAGGCCGCCGCAGACGGCCTGCCATGCCCAATGGACATGCCAGCGTTGCGAGAACTCTTCGACGAAGTCCAGGCCGTAGGTGTACGCCAGGGCCACGCCGCCCGCCGCCACCCCCAGCAGCAGCAGCAGGAGCAGCGACAACGGGTGGTTGAACTGGTAGTCGGGGGCGGGGAGAACAGGCTGGTTGCCCAGGATCGAACGGAACACGGTGACGCCGGTGACCGAAGCGACGAAGACCGGTACGAGCGTGCCCATACCATAGCTGCCGAGCACGACCTCCATCCCGAACAGCGCCCCGGCGATCGGGGCGTTAAACGTGGCCCCGATGCCCGCGGCGGCGCCGCAGGCCACCAGGAGGGAGGTGTACTGGTCGCCCAGCCGCAGGAATTGGCCGACCGAACTCCCGAAGGCTGCGCCGATCAGGGCGATCGGACCCTCCCGGCCCACCGAGCCGTCGGCGCCGATGGTGATCGCCGGAGCGAGGATGCCAAACAGGCCCACGCGGGGGTGGATCCGCCCTCGCCGCAGCGCCAACGCTTCCAAGATCTGCGGCACGCCGTGTCCCCTGACCTCTGGCGCGAAGCGGTGGCAGATCAGACCCACCACGAGGAGGCCGAGCACCGGGACGACCACCAGGAACCAGTGCTCGGCGATGCTGCCCGCGAAAGACAATCCGTGTTGGTCCAACCCTGTGACAAAGAACCAGCGGGCGGCGGCGATCATCTTGCGGAAAACCACGGCGCCCAGGCCGCCAACCACGCCGGTCAACAGGGCCAGGGCGACCAGGATTGCCGGCTCTTTGAGGGGGGTCGCGTGGAGGGCCTGCCACCATCGCCCGGTGGATCTGGCCTCGGCACGGAGATTCGGGACAGCGGACGGGTCGCTCCCCGCATGCGACGGCAGCAACTGGACCTTCACCTCATCGAGTGGTGACAAACCAGGCCTCAAGTGTAACAAGAGTGGCGGGAAGCCGGGGCCTTACCCGTCCACGAGGATGACCCACGCCTCCCCCGGCCCGTGCACGCCGATCACCAGATCGTTCTCAATATCGGAAGAGCGGCTGGGCCCGGAAACCACCGTCACCCCGGTGGGGCGAGGGCCGGGTTCGAACAGGTTCAGGGCGGCAAACGCGGCCACAAGGTCCGGATGGACGTTCTGGGCCTCGACGATGAACACCGCGCGGGGGGGTACCAGCGACCGCCGCCGCTGGGTGTGTGGGCCGCTGCGCAGCACGATCGATCCGGTGGCGATGGCCGCGGCCTCCCCCCAGACCAGGCCGCATTCTGCTTCCAGCGGGCTGGCCGTCGCGGGGTCGTCCAGCAAATCGGCCAGGGTGGCGTCCGCGGAGACCGGACCCCGGCCGACCAGTTCGCGCGCGGCGGTGGCCAGACCGGGGCGACGCACGCGCATGCTCTTGCCGCCCTGGCTCTCCCAACGCACGGCAAAGGCCGCGAGCGGATCATCGGGCAGTCGGGCGGGCGGGGCCGGATCCGCCGGCGGCGGCACGGGAACGGGGGCGGGGGTGGACGCCGGCCGGGGGAGCAGCGTGCCGCGCGGCCGCGCGATGCCGCGCAGGCTGCGACCGCGGGTCCAGCCGTCCAGCGGGCCCGGGAGGCGTTCCACCGGCCGTCCCCCGAGCACGACGCGAAGGACGCGCGTGGCGGTCCGGATGTGCTCGCCCCCGGCCGCCCGCACCAGCCCGGCCATGGCCAGGCGCTCGACGGCCGGTTTAGGGTACGCCGCGCGCAACGCGATGAGCTGATCGTCGAGTTGGATGTTCACGGGGCAGGCCTCGCGGCAGGCGCCGCACAGGCTGGAGGCCCAGGGGAGGTCCCGTCCGACCCGCCCCTGTGTCAGGTGGGGCGTCAGCGCCGCGCCGATGGGCCCCGGGTAGATGGAGCCGTACGCGTGGCCGCCCATGGTGCGGAAGACGGGGCAGGCGTTCAGGCACGCCCCGCAGCGGATGCAGTACAGCAACTCCTCGGCCGGGGTGCCGATCAGCGGGGTCCGCCCGTTGTCCAGCAGGACCACGTGCACCTCGCGCGGGCCGTCGTGGGCTGCCTCTCCCGGGCGCGCCGGCCCGCTGAGGAACGACACGTATTGGGTGATGGCCTGTCCAGTGGCCGACGGCGGCAACACCGCCAGCACGTCCAGCGCCTCCCGCCAACTGTACACGAGCTTTTCGACGCCGACCAGAGCGATGTGCAGGGGCGGCAGCGTGGTGCACATCCGGGCGTTGCCCTCGTTGCTCACGATCATCAGCGTCCCGGTCTCCGCGATCATGAGGTTGGCGCCGCTGATGCCGGCGTCGGCGGCCAGGAATTGCGCGCGCAGGTGCGCGCGCGCAAACCCCGCCAGGTCGCGGGTGTCCTGGCCCAGGGGACGTCCCGCCACCCGCGACAGCAGTGCGCTGATCTCGGCCCGCCGCAGATGGACGGCGGGCACGATGATGTGGGAGGGGGTCTGTCCGGCGAGTTGCACGATCCATTCGCCCAGGTCGGTCTCGACGACCTCCATGCCGGCGTGTTCCAGGTGCTCGCGCAGCCGGACCTCCTCGGTGGCCATGGACTTGGACTTGACGATGTGCCGGGCGCCCGCCCGCTGCAGGATGTCCCGGATGATCTGCCTGGCCGCCGCGGCGTCGTGGGCGTGGTGCACCACCGTTCCCTGCGCCGCCGCCGCCGCCTCGAAGCGGGCCAGCGTTTCCGGCAGCGTGGCGACGGCGCGCTGCCGGGCGATGCGCGCCCTGTCGCGGGCCGCCTCGGGGTCCGCCATGTTGCTCAGCGCCCGCTGCCGCCCGCCGGCGAGCTTGTCGGTGGTGGTGCGCACTGCCGAGGCCAGGGTGGGATCGGCCGGCTGGTACTCGATCACTCTTCCGCCTCCCCCCGGAGGACCTCGGCGAGGTGCCGAAAGCGCAGGGGGAGTCCGCGGCGCCGCGCGCGGCCCTCCAGGTGCAGCAGGCACCCCAGTTCCCCGGCCACCACGGTGTCCGCGCCGGAGGCCACCAGCGCGTCCAGCTTGTGGTCGGCCATGGCCAGCGAGAGGGCGCTCTGTTTGACGGCGAAGAGCCCGCCGAAGCCACAGCACTCGTGCGCGTCGGACTGGGTGCACAGTTCGCAACCGGCCGCCCGCAGGCAGCGCTCCCCCGAGTCGCCCACGCTGGCCCCGCGCAGCGAATGGCACGACGGATGGAAGGCGGCGTGGGCCGGCAGGTCTGCGGGGACCCCGGGCAGCCCGTGCGCCGCCAGGAACGCCGCAAGTTCGGACGTGTGCGCGGCGACCTGCTGCGCGGTCGCGAACAGCGGATCGGTGTGCGGGAAGAGGTGCGGGTAGTACCGGATGAGCATCGTGGCGCACGAACCGGAGGGCACCACGATCTCGTCGTACTCCGCCAAGCGTGGGATGAGGCGCCGGGCCAGCTGCCGGGCGGGTCCGGGGTGGCCCGCGTTCCACGCCGGCTGCCCACAGCAGCCGCCAAGGAGCACCACATCCGCCGCTGCGGCCGCCTCGACCAGTTGGACGGCGGATTCCGCGACCTGGGGCGCAAACGCCTCGGCCAGGCAGGTCACCAGCAACGCGATGCGCGGTCGCCCCTCCGTGCTCACCGGCCAGCGCCGGCTTTGAGCTCGCGGCAGTACGCCAGGGGATCCTCCGGAACGCCGCGGCTGCGGCGGTACTCGGACAGCATCCCGCGGACATCGGTCTGGAAGGCGTCGCGCAGGATGGCATGGGCCCCGATGACGTCCCCGTCGTCCGCCGCGGCCTGCAGCCGCGCCTCGTCCACCAGCAGGGCCTTGGCCAGCGCCTCCTGCGTGGCGACCACGGAGAGCACCATGGCCGCGACCTTGGCCTCGACATTGGCCGACTGGTCCAGGCAGTAGGAGACGGTCTCGATGGGCCGGCCGTATTGCCGTTCACCCTTCACGAGTTCCCGGAAGATGAGGAAGAGGCCGAAGGGATCCACGCTGCCCGTCATCAGATCGTCGTCCGCGTAACGGCGGTTGTTGAGATGGAAGCCTCCCAGGCGGCCGGCGTGCTGGATCATGGCCACCGTGAATTCCACGTTGGCCCCCGGCAGGTGGTGGCCGAGGTCCACGATCACCTGGGCCTGCGGCCCCAGCCGCTGGCAGATCACCAGCGCCGTGCCCCAGTCGGCGATGTCCGTGTGGTAGAAGGCTGGCTCGAACGGCTTGTACTCCACGAGCATCACCTGGCCGGGCGCCAACGCCGCGTGCACCGGGGCCAGCGTCTCCACCAGGGCCTCCTGGCGGCGGCGGAAGTCGTCCTGTCCCGGATAGTTGCTGCCATCGGCGAACCACAGAGACAGGTACGGTGCCTCCAGCGCCTTCTGCGCCTCGATGCACCACAGCAGGTGTTCCAGCGCCCGCCGCCGGATCGCCGGGTCCGGGTGCGCGACGCTGCCCAGCCGGTACTCCTGGTCCTGGAAGGTGTTCGGGTTGACCGCCTCGACGCGCAGGCCGCGGTCACGGATGTATCTGTTCAGCGACGCCATGTCGTCCACCCGGTCCCAGGGAAAGTGCAGAGCGAGCGCCGGAGTGATGCCCGTCGCGGCCTGGACGCTGGCGGCGCTGTCGATGCGCCCCCACACGTCG
This sequence comes from Bacillota bacterium, assembly GCA_021846605.1. Next base: position 8,198 of record JAJZWQ010000056.1, read on the forward strand.
CGGGCCTCGTCCCCCAGCAGGAAGGTCCCGAAGCGGGTGCCCATCGGCGAAAAGCCCCATGAGGGGATGGCGACGTGGAACCGGTCCAGGACATCGGCGACCTCAACGGGAACAGCCATGCGTCAAACCCCCGTTGCCCCCCGAATCGGAACCTAACAGGTGTTCGGGGCCCCCGGCCGCGCGCCTGCAGGCGCCCCCGATCAGCGCGGGAAGGCGCCGCTGACGCCCCCGTCCACCGGCAGCATCGCCCCGGTGGTCTTGGCGGCCCGGCGGGACGCCAGGAACAGCAGGGCTTCGGCCACGTCCTCCGGCTGAATGTTGACGTCCAACAGGGTGCGCTTGCGGTAATAGGCCGGGAGGTCGTCCGTGGCGATGCCGTAGTTGCGGGCGCGCGACTCCTTCCAGTCCGACGACCAGATGCGGGACCCGCTGAGCACCGCGTCGGGGTTGACCACGTTCACCCGGATGTGGTCGGGCCCCAATTCCTCGGCCAGGCAGCGGGCCAGATGGAGTTCGGCCGCCTTGGCCGCGCCGTAGGCGGCGATGTTGCGCCCGGCCGCCACGGCGTTCTTGCTGGCCACGAACAGGATGCACCCGCCAAGTCCCTGGCGGCGGAGGACGCGGGCGCCCTCGCGCGCGGTCAGGAAGTAGCCGGTGGCCAGCACCCCCATGTTGCGCTGCCATTCCGCCATCGACGTTTCGGCGATCTTGGCCGAGGAGGCGATGCCGGCGTTGGCGATCACCAGATCGATCCCGCCGTACTCGAGCACCCCGTGCCGGAAGGCGCCTGCCATGCTGGCCTCGTCGGTGACGTCCATGCCGACGCCGAGGGCCACGCCCGGGCCATGCTCTGCGCAGAGGTCCTGCGCCGCAGCGGCGGCGCCCGGCGCGTCCACGTCGGCGAGGATGACGTGCGCGCCGGCCCGGCAGAGGGCCCGCGCCGTCGCCCGGCCGATGCCGCCAGCGCCGCCGGTCACCAGCGCCACCTGCCGGGACATCTCTCGTTCGGGCGGCTGCAGGGTCAGCTTGTAGCGCTCCAGTTGCCAGTACTGGACGTCAAACGCGTCCTGGGCACCCAGCGGGGCGTAGCGGGCGCCGGCCGGCGCCAGCAGGTTGATGACGGCCATGGCCCGCAGCGCCAGTTGGCGGCTGATGTCGGCCGCCAGCTTGGTGCGCCCGGTGGTGACCATGCCCAGCCCCGGCAGCAGTAGGACACGCGGCGCCGGGGGGTCCTGGGTGGGCCGGGTCTCCGGGGCCGCCGCGCCGTCTGGCTGCGGCCCCGGGTGTCCGGCGCAGGCCGTGAACTCGGCGGTCGTGGCGGCCGCGAACGCGCCCAGGGCGCGCTCCAGCGCACCCTCCATCTCCGCCGGGTCGGCGACCGCGGGGACGATCAGCGGCACGCGCCCGGTATGGACCAGGTGGTCGGGGCAGGCCGCCCCTTGCGCCGCCATCGCCAGGCGCGCCGGGTCGGCCAGGAAGTCCAGGATCGCCGGGCTGTTGTCCACGGAGAGCACGACGCGTGCGTCCTGCCCCAGACGCCCGCGCAGCCAGGGGAGGAGTTCGGGCAGCAACTCGGCGGCCCCGGCCGGGGCCGCGGCCTGCGCGGGGCGCGCGCTCGGGCCCCTGCTGCGCAGGAAGGCGTCGGCCTGGGCGATCGCGGCCAGGGTGGCCGTGTAGCTGGCTTCCGCAGTCTGTCCCCAGGTGATCAGTCCATGCTTGGCCAGAAGGATGATCTCGGCGTCCGGCCGTTCGGCCAAGGCCAGGGCGCACTGTCGGGCGAGGGCGAAGCCGGGGCGGCGGTAGGGGATCCAGATGGCCCGCTTCCCGTAGAGTTCCTGGGCCCACTGCTCGCCTTCGGCGGCCGTGCACAAGGCGACGATGGCGTCGGGATGCGTGTGGTCCACGTGCGGGGCCGGCAGGAAGGCGTGGAGCAGGGTTTCGATCGACGGGCGCGGCCCCCCCGGGTTCAGCGCGCAGTGCGCCAGGTACTCGACCATGGCGGCGTCAGTCAGCTCTTCCCGGTGCAGCAGGTCGCGCACCGGCTCCAGCAGGAGGGTGGCGAAGTTGCCCGGGCCGGCGTCGGCCATGTCCGAGCCGCTGCCCTTGACGTGCAGCACCTCGACCGTGCGCCCCCGGAAGTCCGTTGCCGTTCCCTTGGACGAGGTGTTGCCCCCGCCCCAATTGCACACGCTGCGGTCCTCGGCCAGAAGGCGGGAGCGGTACACCAACTGGTCGAGCATGCTTCCCTGGGCGCCCGGAGCCGTCGGATCCCATACCCTGGACACGAAAACACCTCCAACGTTTTACGGGCGGCGCAGCGCGCGGGTGCCCTGCACCGCGGCGAGGTACGCGCGGAAGAGGTCCTGGTATCCCGCGTGCCGGGCGGGGTCGGGGATGTAGGCGGTGCCGGTGCGCACCATGCTCCGCGCCGCGGTGGGGAGGTCGGGGAAGACCCCCGCGCCGACGCCCGCCAGCATCGCGGCCCCCAGGCAGCCGGCATCCCGGACCGGCATGTCACGGTAAGCCCTGCCCGCCGCGTCGGCGCGCACCTGCGACCAGCGCGGGCTGCGCGCGCCGCCGCCCACCAGGCGCAGATCGCGGACCTCCAGTCCGAGTTCGGCCAGGATGGCCAGGTTGCGGACGGCCTCCAGCGCCATGCCCCGCACCAGCGCCGCCGTGAGATCCCGCCGGCCGGCGTCCAGGGTCAGCCCGAAGATGGCCCCCTGGTCGGCGGCATCGAAGTCGGGCGTGCCCGATCCGGCCCAGAACGGAACGGCGAACGGCAGGCCGGGCGCCAACGGCACATCGGCGAGCAGGTCGCCGATGTCCGGCGCGCCCCCGAGGACCGACTGCCACCAGGCCAACAGCGACCCGCCACCGAACCCGAAGGCCAAGGTCACCGCCAGACCCTGGATCGGGTGCAGCCCGAGGCCGTAGCCGCGCCGGCAGAAGGGTTCGGCCGGCGCGGCGGCCAGGCAGAGGCTCATGCAGTCCACGGTGCCCGTGCTGTGCGCGGCCAGGCCGGGCTCCAGGCCGCCCACGCCCACCAGGGCCGCCGTCTGATCATGCGCCCCGGCCACGACGAGGGTGCCCTCGGGCAGACCGAAGGCCCCGGCGGCGGTTCCCCGCACGCGTCCCACCGGGGTGCCCGGCCGGGCGACCGCCGGAAGCCTGCCGCGCAGCCCGAGGTCGGCCAGCGCCGCCTCATCCCAGTCCCGCCGGAACCGGTCCAGGAGCCAGGTGCGCTGCGCCAGGCTGTCGCTGATCGCGGGCTGCCCCGTGAGGTGGCCCACGACCAGGTCCTCATAGCAGAGGAAGGCCGATGCGTCCGCATAGGCCGCGGCATCCGCCTGCCGCAGGTAGGCCAGCTTGGCGGCCGTCACGATCCAGGACAGGGGCAGTCCGGCGGCCTCGGTGCGGGCGTCCCACCCGGCGCGCGCCAGGATGGCGTGCCCGGTCTGTCCCCGGCGATCAAAGGTGACCAGCGAGGGACCGACGGGCTCCAACCGCCCGTTCACGGGGGTGACGGCCTCGCCCTGCGCCGCGATGGCCAGCGCCAACGGGGGGCCGGCCGCCGCCGACGCGGACACCGCGCCGGCCACCGCCTGCCGTACCGCCGCGAGCACCTGGCCGGCGTCCAACTCCGCGCGGCCGTCGGTGTCGACCTGCAGGGGGTAGTCGGCGTAGCCGCGCCCCACCGGTTCTCCCGTGTGGGTGAAGGCGATGGCCTTGCTGCCGGTGGTGCCCACGTCCAGACCCAACAGGCAGCCCTGGGGCGTCTTCACCAACTCCCGGCGCGGCCCGTAGAAGCCTCCGGCTTCAGCCGGGGGTCAGGGCCGCGCCTCCCTCCCTTGCTTGGCCGCATGGATTCCAGGATACGATGGCCTTGAAGCAGGTCGTTCCGGTGAATCTGCTCTGCGCTGCCGACCAGACCGCCGCACTCCTGCGGACCCTGGAGGCCTTCAACACGGCCCGCACTGTCATCGCGGGCGCCTGCGCGGAGCGCACCGCCGACAAGATCAGACTGCGGCCGATGGTGTATGGCCGCATCCGGGGTGAGTTCGGCTTGTCGGCGCAGATGGCGGTGCGGTGCATCAGCAAGGCCGGCGAGGCCTACAAGCGGGACCGGCGCATCCAGCCCGGGCCGCGCGGGGCGATGCCCTACGCTGAGCGCGTCCTGTCCTATAAGGCCGCCGACCGCAGCAGCATCCTGACCCGGGAGGGGCGGATCTTCGTGCCCATCGTGTTCGGCCCGTATTGCGCCGACCGCCTGGGCATGCGCGGACAGGCCGATCTTGTTTACCGCGACGGCACCTGCTGCTTGCTCCAGACCATCGACGTGCCGACCCCGCCCGAGCGGGCCGCCGAGGACGGGCTTGGCGTGGATCTCGGCATCGCCAACCTCGCCACCGACAGCGATGGCGAGGTCTTCTCTGGGGCCAAGATCAAAGGCCCGCGGCATCGCTACCAGCGCGTTGGGCAGCGGCTGCAGAAGAAGTGGACCCGATCCGCCAAGCGCCGGCACAAGGAGTCTCGTTTCGCCCGCGATACCAAGCACTGCACCAGCAAGAGCATCGTGCGCCAGGCCGAAGGCACCGGGCGCGGGATGGCCCTGGAGAACCTGCAGGGCATCCGCCTCCGGATACCGGCTGGCAAGGCCCAGCGCCGCACGCTGCACTCCTGGGGCTTCGCGCCACGGCAAGCCTGCAGCGCGTACAAGGCGGCGATGGCGGGTGTGCCGGTTGTGCTGGTCGATCCTCGCCATACGTCTTCGGCCTGCCCTTCCTGTGGCCTGGTGGACCGGCGCAACCGCCCGTCCCCGACCGTCTTCCGGTGTGTGGACCGCGGCTTCGGTGGGCCAGCAGACCACATCGCGGCGATCAACATCGGTCGCCGGGGCGCCGTCATGCGCCCCTACGCGCCGCCCGCGCCAGCGGGGTGAGGCGCAAGCCCCCAGCTTTGGTCGTGGCGTCATGACGAAAGATGTCCTCCCGCCGGCGCCAGCGCGGCGCAGTCGGCCACGTCCAAGCGCACATCGTCCAGGTTCAGGGCCTGACGCTCGTGGGGTGGAGGCGGCTGGTCCGTCACGATGCGCGTGATCGGTCCCAACCCGCAGATGGGCACCAGGGCATTGTGCCCCCACTTGGTGTGGTCCACCAACAAGACCACCTCGTCGGCGGCACGGACCATGGCCGCCTTAACCTCTGCCTCCGCCTCGCTGCTCTCGCTGGGACCCCACTCGCGGCTGAAGCCCTGACAAGAGATGAAGGCCTTGCGCACCCGGTAGTTCTCCAGGGCCCGCAGTGCCAGGGGACCGACATAGGAGCGCGAGCGCCAGCGCAGGGTGCCGCCCAGCGAAAGCACGCTGATGTCCGGGGTGCCGCCCAGCCGGAGGGGCAGTTCGGCGCCGTTGGTGACGACCACCAGGGCGTTGGGCCGCCGGGCCACCAGTTCGTTGGCCAGGGCGAGGGCGGTGGTGGAGGCATCGAGCGCGATGATGTCCCCATCGTCGACCAGGCGCGCCGCGGCGACCGCAATGGCATTCTTCTCGTCCCGTTGGCTGCCGGCCCGCAGTTGGAAGGGCACCTCGTCTCCGGCCGGTACGGCGCCCCCGTGCACGCGAGAGAGCCGGCCCTCCCGGGCGAGGCGATTGATCTCGCGCCGGATGGTCTCGGGGGTGACGTGGAAGAGGTCGCTGAGTTCGGAGACCCGCACGCTGCCGCGGCGCTGGACAAGGTCCAGGATGCGTAGCCGGCGCACCTCTCCGAGGTCGGCCACTCTGCCGCACCTCCCCGCCCCGTGTCCGATTGGGGTTGCTTTCGACGCCCGCATTGCTTTGCCTTTGTCCGGGTATGTGCGTTTTGTACGATGCGCGTCTGGGGGCGGCGGGAGCGAATGGCGGCCGGGGCGAATTGTCCGGTAGGCGGCTTCCAGAGGGGACGGGGTGCCGGTGGGCCTGACCAGGGAGGAACTGTGCGCCGAGGGTCCGTTGCCCAAGTTCCTGCGGTACGTCCGGGTACACACGACCTCCGATCCGGCTGGTGCCGACGTGCCCACCACGTCCCAGCAACTGGACCTCAGCCGGATGCTGGCCGCCGAGTGCCGCGAGATGGGGTTGGAGGATGTCGTGTGCGACGCGCGCGGGATCGTCACGGCGACGATCCCCGCCAGCGGGGGCCATCCGCCAAGTCCGGTGCTCGGCCTGCTGGCCCACGTGGACACTTCGCCGGCGGTGCCCGGGGACGGGGTGTCGCCGATCGTGCACCGCGCGTATGCGGGCGGCCCGATCCGGCTGCCGGCCGGCCTGGTGCTGGACCCCGCCGAGCACCCGGCGCTGGCGGAGGTCGCCGGGCACGACCTGGTGACCTCGGACGGCCGCACGCTCTTGGGCGCCGACGACAAGGCCGGGGTGGCGGAGATCATGGCGGCGGCCGGTTGGTGGCGCGCGCATCCCGAGGCGGCCCACGGCCGGATCCGCATCGCCTTCACGACCGATGAGGAGACGGGACGGGGGATCGAGTTCCTGGATCCGGTCGCCTTCGGCGCCGACATCGCGTACACGGTCGACGGCGGAGCACTGGGGGAGATCTCCTGGGAGAACTTCAACGCGGAGAATGTGCGTGCGGTGATCTCTGGACGCAGTGCGCACACCGGTTCCGCACGGGGACACATGGTCAACGCGGTGTCACTGGCGGCGCAGTTGGTCGCGGCCATCCCGCCGCAATGGCGGCCGGAGACCACAGCGGGGCCCGAGGGGTTCGTCCACTGCGACAGCATCGCCGGTGACGTCGAACGGGTCGAGTTGGTGCTGTTGCTCCGGGACTTCGAGGATGCGGGCCTGGTGGGCAAACGCCGCTGGTTGGAGGGGCAGGCCGCGCAACTGCAAGCCGGATACCCGGGCGCGCAGGTGCGCCTGCAGCGGATCGGTGGGTACCGCAACATGCGCGGTGCGGTCGCCCTCCAACCCCGCACGTACGAACTGGCCATGGAGGCCATGCGCCGCGCGGGTGTGGTCCCGCGCCCATCCCTCATCCGCGGGGGCACCGACGGCGCGCGACTGTCGGAACGCGGATTGCCCACACCCAATCTCTTCGCCGGCGGCATGGACTTCCACAGCCGCACGGAGTGGGTTTCCGTACAGTGGATGGAGCGGGCCGTGGCCACCCTTCTCGCCCTGGCGGCACTCTGGGGCCGGGAGGTGGCGCCCGGTGGACAGCGGTGACGCGCCGACGGCGCTCTGGCCGCACCTGCCGGTGGAAGCGGCGTCGATCCGCGCCTACCCGGCGGCCCCCGGCTGTGGCGCGGCCATGGTGGTCTGTCCAGGGGGTGGGTACGCGGGGCACGCGGAGCACGAGGCGGAGCCCGTGGCGCGGTGGTTGAACCGTCACGGCGTCTCCGCGTTCGTCCTCCGCTACCGGGTGGCGCCCAACCGGCACCCGGCGCCCCTCCAGGACGTACAGCGCGCCATGCGCTGGGTCCGCGCGGGGGCGCGACGGTGGGCGCTGGACCCGGAGCGGATCGGCGTGATGGGGTTCTCCGCCGGCGGCCACCTGGCGGCTTCGGCCGGTATCCTTCCTCCGCTCCCGATCCCGAGCCCGTTGGGCCCGGACCCGCTCGACCCGGTGCCGTGCCGGCCCGCAGTCATGGTGCTCGGCTATCCGGTGATTTCGATGGGGCGGCACGCGCACGCGGGATCCCGCGCCAACCTCCTCGGCCCCGACCCGTCGTCCTCGCTCCGCACGAGCGTCTCATTGGAGTTGCGCGTGGCGGCGGATACCTCTCCGGCCTTCATCTGGCATACGGCCGACGACGCCACCGTGCCCGTGCAGAATGCCCTTCTGCTGGCCCAGGCTCTTGGGCGCCGGGGTCGGCCCTTTGCGCTGCACGTCTACCCCCACGGCCCCCACGGCCTGGGCTTGGCGGGTGGTACCGCGGCGGCGGCCTGGACGGCCGAGTGTCTGTCGTTCCTGGCGGAGGTCGGCTTCCTCCCGGCCCCCGCTTGACCCCGCCCCGCCGATGGGAAGGGGGCCGCCACGACGGCGGCCCCCTTCGGCGTGTCCTGACGTCATTGCTCGGACATCAGGCCGTTGTCCAGTCCCTCCCCGACGCCTTCGGCATCGGTGGTCGGCGGGGCCATCTCGGCGGCCGATGCCGGCTCGTCGGCCCCGACGTGGAGTGGGACCTCGGGCGCGGAGTCCTCCGCCGCGCCTGCCTCATCGATCTCGGCGGCTTCATCCGCCGCGTCGGGGGGAGCCAGCACCCCTTCGGCGACGGGGGACCCGACCGCTTCGGCGGCCACGGCGGGCTCAGCCGCCTCGGCTTCGTCCTCCGCCTCAGCCGCGGGCACAGCCCCCGCGGCGAGCGGGGCCCCGACCGCTTCGGCGGCGGCCATCGGTTCGACCGGAGCGTTCTCCTCCGTGACGTCACCGACAGGGACGACCCCCTCGGCCACGGGGACCGCGGTGGGCTCGGCGGCGGCGGCCGACTCGGTTGCGCCGGCGCCCTGGGCCTGCTCAGCGGGAGCGGCAGCCTCCTCGGCGGCGGCGAGGGCGGCGGTCGGTGCGGCAGCGTTGTCGGATTCGGGGGTACTGGCCGGCTCGTCGCTTTCCGCCGGAGCTTGTGCGGTCGCGGGGATGTCGCCGGGTTCGGCGGCGGCGGCCGGCTCGATCGCGCCGGCGCCCTGGGC
>JAJZWQ010000057.1 GCA_021846605.1 Bacillota bacterium
GCGTGATCGCCGCCGTCAACGACGTCTTGCCGTGGTCCACGTGCCCGATCGTCCCTACGTTCGCGTGCGGCTTCGTCCGCTCAAACTTCCGCTTCCCCATCCCGCTCGCCTCCCCATCTGGGACCGTGCGCCCGCCGGCCCCACGGCATTCCCGCAGATTGTACGGCGGCGAAACCGTCCCAGGCAACGGATTTGGGCAAGCCTGGGCGGGGGGACCGTTGGGCTCGGGCACCGCCGCCGGCCAGCCGGGAGCCGCCTAGCGCCCAACGGCGCCAGGGCGCTTGCCGCCGCGGCACGGCCAAGTGAAGGAAAGACCTGCGCGCGCGGGGAAGGGTTGCCGCTCGTGCAGCGGACGGTTTGGATGTTTGCCGGAGGCGGGACGCGCATATGCCTGACGAAAGCACGGCCGGAGGGGACAGCGCCGCGGGGGATGCCCGTCCGGGACGGCGGGCAACATTCCACCTTGGATCGGCGCTGGCGAAGGGAGGGCGGCGATTGACTGCCTCCCACAGCGTCCGGACCCGGCGACCTCTGGCACGGCAACGACGCCTCTACCCGGCGCAGCACACGGATATGGTCATCCTCACCGCCCGGTACGGTGCCGGTCACTGGGAGGCCGCGGTCGCCCTGGGGCAGGCGCTGGCGAGCACCTACCCTGCACATAACAGCCTGCTCCTGGACTACATGGAGCTCGTGAACCCTGCCCTCAACCGCACGATTCAGAGCCTGTACCTGGCATCCATCAAGCACTTTCCGGAGGGCTACGGCTGGTTCTATCGCGCCACCAGCACGATCGCCCCGGACTCGCCCTGGCAGTCGCTGCTGAACAGCCTGGGCCGCGAGCGCCTGGCCCGCTTGGTCCAGGACACGAGCCCCAGCGTCATCATCTCCACGTTCCCCACACAGGCCGGCGTCCTCTCCGACATGCGCCGGCTGCACCAGTGCGAGGTGCCGACGGTGACGGTCCTGACGGACAACACCGTGCACAGCCAGTGGGTCCACGCCCACACCGACCTCTACTGCGTGTCCAGCGAGGAAGTGGCCAGCGAATTGCTGCGCCGCGGCGTACCGGCCGAACGCATCGCCGTGACGGGGATCCCGATCCGCGAGGCCTTCCGGCAGCCCGGGGACCCGCAGTTGGTGCGCCGCCGGTATAGCCTGGACCCCGATCTGCCGATCATCCTCATCATGAGCGGCGCCTTCGGCGCCCTGGGCGGGGTTGGGGAAGCCTGCCGCGCCTTGACCCACATGCGCCGCCCGGTACAATTGGTCGTCGTCTGCGGCCGGGACCGCGTGTTGGCCCGCCGGCTGCAGTACACCACGCAGAACTACCCCTATCCGGTCCATGTGTTCGGATGGGTGGAGGGAGTCGCCGATCTGATGGTCGCCGCCCGCATGATCGTCACCAAGGCGGGGGGCGTCACGACGGCGGAGGCCTTGGCGTTGGGGGTGCCCATGGTGATCTTCCGTCCCATCCCCGGTCAGGAGGAGGCCAATACCCAGTACCTCGCGCGCCATGGGGCCGCGCGCATCGCCGAGGACACGGCCGAACTGGAGGCGCATTGCGAGGAACTGCTGGTGCGGGACGACCTCTGGCAGGGCATGCACGCGGCGGCCCTGACGCTGGGCCGACCGGACGCCGCCCGGAGGGTGACCGAGTTGGCGTTGCGTCTGGGAGGCCACGCGCCCGCAGCCATGGGTCCGACCGGGGTGCCGCGATGAGCGTTGCAAGCCGCCGCCGGGCGCGTGTGTTGCGCCGTCGGCGGATGCGGGGGCCGTTCCCCCCCGCGCGGCCCACCCCCTCCGGCGGCGAACCCGGGGCCATCCGGTGGTTGCTCGGTCACGGTGAGATGTGGGGGTTCATCGCCACCACCGCCTGCGTGGAGTTCACCCGTGGCGCCCTGTTCATCTCCCTTTTACCCGCCTACCTGACGCAGGGGCTCTCCATGAGTGTGGCCGTGCTGGGTGTGGTCGTGTCCGTGCAGTATCTGGCCGACACCCTCTTGAAGATTCCGACCGGCTGGCTGGTCGACCGCTTCGGCACATGGCGGGTCCTGGCGCCGATGCTGAGCCTCACGGCCGTCGCGGTCTACCTGCTGCCGCGGGCGCACGGGGAACTCGCGTTCGTGCTCCTGGCCATCCTATTCGGTGCCGGCTCCTCGGCTAACTGGCCCGCCGTGCTGTCAGGCAGCGTCCAACTCGGCGGGATGGAGAACCGCGCCAGCGCCAGCAGCACCGTATTTCTGGCATGGCTGGCCGGCGGCGGCCTCGGCCCAGTGCTGATCAACTTCCTGGTCACGCGCGACTTTCACGCGGCGTTCCTCTTGGTGGGGATCGTCGCCACGGGCGCGCCTGTGGCGGCATTCGCCGGCCTGCTCCATGCCCTCCGGACCCGCCGGCCGATACCCCGGCCGGCCGAGGCCCCCCGGGCGCCGGCCGCCGTGCTGGCCACGGTGCGCCGAACCGCCTGGCTGATCCCCGGCATGTTCGTGCAGATGCTCGCCCTGGGGATCGTGCTGCCAGTGATGGTGCCCTTCGCCCGCCAGGTCCTGCACCTGTCGCAGAGCCAGTACGGGCTGATGCTCCTGGCCGGAGGCGCGGTCACGGTGTTATGCCTGATCCCACTGGGGCGGGTGGTCGACCGCGTCGGTTCAAAGGCGCTCCTGGTGGCGGGCTTCCTGCTGGCGGCGGTCGCGGTACTGCTTTTGGCCATGGCCCACGGCGAGGGGGACCTCCTCTGGCGGGCAGCCCTGCTCGGTTTTGCCTACGCCCTGATCCTGCCGGCTTGGAACGGTCTGACCGTCGGCAAGATCGAGTCGGAGCAACGGGGGCTCTTGCTGGGCGTGTTCATGGCGATCGAGGGCCTGGGCATCGCCCTCGGCCCGCTCATCGGCGGCGCCCTCTACACATGGCGCGTGCGGGCGCCGTTTGTGACCTGCGGCGCCATCCTGGCAGCCATCGCGATCTTCTACGCGATGGTGGCCGCCGACCATTTCCATGCCAGGGAAGGAGCGGATGCGGGTGCGTCCTAGTGCGGGCCTGTGGCTTCTGGCGGCCGCCTTTGTGGGCTACGCCGTGCTCCCAGACATCCTGGGACGGCGTAACCCGAGGGCCCTGCGCCGTGGCCCGGCCGAGAGCGGGCTGGTGGCCCTGACGTTCGACGACGGGCCCCACCCCGGAATCACCCCGGTCGTCCTGGACCATTTGGCCGCGGCGGGAGCCCGTGCAACGTTTTTCGTGGTGGGGGAAAACGTCCGCCGCTACCCTCATATTGTGCGGCGTATGGTGGAGGAGGGGCACGCGATTGGGGTCCACACCACCACGCACCGTCACGCCTGGCTCAGTTCGCCCAACCGCCTGCGCTGGGAACTGTCCGAGGGCCTGCGGGCCATCATGGAGGTCACGGGCCGGCGCCCGCTCTGGTTCCGGCCGCCCCACGGGGCGTTCAACGCCGTGACCTGGCGCTGCGTCGACGCGCTCGACCTGCGCGTGGCCCTGTGGAGTTGCGATGCCGGCGATTGGCTGCCCGGGGCCACTCTGGCTGCCATCCGGCGACGGGTGCTCGGGGGGCTGGGGCCGGGAGCGGTCATCGACCTGCACGATGGCGGCCAGACGCCGCGCGGCTGCTGGGCCATGGCCGACGCCCTCCCAGAGGTCCTGGCCGCGGCGCGGGAACGCGGCCTGCGGGCGGCGCACCTCGGCGAGCTCTTTGGCCTGCCCCCCACGGGGGAGCCGATGCCGGGCGCGGGCTAGATGTGAGGGCGGCGGTCGGAGGGAGGCGCTTGTCGATGGCCAGCCCGATCGCACGGGCGCGCGCGCTGGCGCAGCGCTTATTGGCACCCGAGGAATGGCTCTTCACGCACCTGATGGGCAGCCGCCCGGTACCGAACTCGCGCGGGACGTTCCTGGTCGCCTGCCACAAGCACCACGGGGCCGACGTGCGGCTGCCCGACGGCACCGCGGTGCGCCGCGGCGAGCCCGTCGCCGAGATCCATTTCTGGAACCAGCACATCGCGCACCGGGGCGACCGGCATAGCGATCCGACCACCATCACCTGGCGCCTGGCGCGCGACTTCCGCGCCGACCTGGGAGCCCTGGCGCGCGCCATGGAGCGGGGAGAGGTCGCCGCGGACGCGGTCGCCGTCTACGGAGCGAGCCCCATCGCCCCGGCCGCGGCGCGCTTCGGCTTCCTCGTGCGTCCTCTGCCCCCGGGGTTGCGACGGAGCATGCTCAGCTTCTGGCAGCGGCTTTTGCGCCGCGTCTTTCGCCCCGAGGCGGCCCCAAAAGGCCACGACGCGGCCACCGCCGAGATGTGGATGAGCCGGTCCGAATTCCTGCGTCGCTTCACGGCAGGCGGTACGCCGCCACTTGCCGAACGAACGGAGCGGCCCGAACGGGCGGCGCCGGCGGCGCCGCCGGGCACCGGGCGGCAGGGAGGTTGGTCCGTCTGAGCCTCATGGCTTCGCTCGCCACTATGGCGACAGGATTCGTGCACCGGGATGGGCTTGCCGGCGTGTTTCTCGGGATGACGTTGGAGAGCACCGGGGTCCCAATCCCGAGCGAGGTCATCCTGCCCCTGGGCGCCATCGTGTTTCAGGGGATCGGTGGGCTCTTGGCGGTGATCGCGCTTGGCACCCTGGGCAACCTCGCCGGTTCCTGGATCGCCTATGGCATCGGCGCGGCTGTGGGGGTCGAGTGGCGGGGCAGCCGCTGGTTGAACCGCCGCCACTGGGAGACCGCAAACGCGTGGTTCCAGCGATACGGCAACCGCGCGGTGTTTTTGAGCCGCATGTTGCCCTTGGTCCGCACCTACATCTCCTTCCCGGCGGGCGCTGCCGGCATGCCGCCGTGGCGCTTCACCGGCTACACCCTGGCTGGCTCGGTGATCTGGGCCGCGGTGCTGGCCCTGTTGGGGCGGCTTCTGGGCGCGCACTGGCACCAGATCGTGTCCTTCTTCAGCGGCTTCACGGATGTCACCGCGGTCGTGGTGGTGCTTGTCATCGGCTGGCTGGTCCTCCGGGCCCGGCGGCGGCCCGGACAATAGGATACGGCCGGCTCCGGGGCTACGGGTAGGCGGAACGTGGATCGGTGCTGCGCCGCCAGGCCCTCTCTACCGCACGGGGTGCGGGCGCTTAGCCGCCGATGTCCGGGCGCCACTGGGCGCCGATGAAGGTCACCCGCACCACGGCCTCGTAGGCCACCGCCCGCGCAGCCGCAAGGTCGGGGCCGGTCCCCACCAGCGTCAGGACCCGTCCACCCGCCGTGCGCCACGCGCCGTCGCGCCGCGTCGCCGCGTGGAAGCAGATGGCCCCCCCGCCCGGGACCTGCCCGTCCGCGCCCAGGCCGGCGATCTCCTGACCGGGCGCCGTCGCCTGGGGGTAGCCGGGGGAAGCCAACACCACCCCCAGGGCGGCACCGGGCAGCCACGCCACCTTGTCGTCTGGGGTGAGCGCACCGCGTGCGGCCCGCAGCCAGAGCGGAACGGGATCCCCCGCCAGTAGCGGCAAAAGCGCCTGCGCCTCAGGATCGCCCAGGCGGCAGTTGAACTCGAGCACGCGCGGCCCGTCCTGGGTCAACATCAGGCCGGCGAACAGAAAGCCGGTGTACGGGCACCCCTCCTGCGCCATGGCGTCCACGGCGCCCTGCAGGATCGGCGCCACCCTGGCCGCCAGCTCAGGGGTGACGTCGGGGACCGGCGTGAAGGCGCCCATGCCCCCGGTCATGGGTCCGGTGTTGCCAGGCAGCAGCCGTTTGTGGTCACGGGCGTAGCCCAATGGCACCGCCCGGACCCCGTCGCACAGGGCGAACGCCGAGAGTTCGGCACCCTCCAGGAACTCCTCGAAGACGACCGGACCGTGCTGTGCGAACGCGCGCGCAGCCTGCTGCGCCTCCTCCCGCGTGGCCGCGATGACGACACCCTTGCCGGCCATGAGGCCATCAGCCTTGATGACGGCCGGCAGGGGCCAAGAAGCGGCCAGGGCCAGGGCGCCCCGCGCATCGGCGGCGCGCTCGGCCCGCGGCGCCGGGATGCCATGGCGGTGGCACAGGTCCATCGCCCAGGACTTGCTACCCTCGATGCGGGCGGCGGCCGCCGAGGGGCCCAGCGTCGGAATGCCGGCCGCCCGCAGCGCGTCGGCCACGCCGGCCACCAATGGCGCCTCCGGACCGATGACAGCTAGGTCCACGGCCTCCCGCAGGGCCAGGGAGGTCAGCCCCTCCCCGTCGGTCGCCTCCACGGGGACGCGGGTCGCGATCGCATCCATGCCCGGATTCCCCGGAGCCACCAGCAGCCGCTCGACTGAGGTGGACCGCGCCAAGCGCCAGCAGAGGGCGTGTTCGCGCGCCCCCGCGCCCACCACCAGGATCCGCATCCCGGGATCCCTCCCCACACCGGCCGCTAGTGCCGGAAGTGCCGTACGCCGGTCAGGAGCATCGCGATCCCCGCCGCGTCGCAGACCGCTACAGACTCGCGGTCCCGCTGGGCGCCGCCCGGCTGGACGATCGCCCGGACGCCGGACGCGGCCGCCGCTTCGGCCACATCGGGGAAGGGGAAGAAGCCGTCGGAGGCCAGCACGGCGCCGCGGGCGCGCTCGCCGGCCTGGGCAAGCGCCGCCCGGGCCGGATCGATGCGGTTGGGTTGGCCGCCCCCGATCCCGAGCGTCTGGCCGTCCCGGGCAACGACGATGGCGTTGGAGCCGACCGCCCGCGCCACCTCCCAGGCAAAGGCGAGATCCCGCATCTCCGTGGCGCTCGCTGCCGAGCGCGTGGCCAGCCGCCATTCGGTCGGGGCCGGGGGTACCCGGTCCTCGTCCTGCAGCAGCACCCCGCCAGCGACCCGCCGCAGCCGCCAGTCCAGAGGGCGGTCGGCGTCCGGCTGCGGACACGTGAGTACACGCAGGTTCTTCTTGCGGCGGAGCGCCTGCACCGCCTCCCCCGAGACCTCGGGGGCGATCAGGACCTCGAGGAAGAGCTCCCCGAGCTCCTCGGCAGTGGCCAGATCGAGGGGACGGTTCCAGGCGAGCACACCGCCGAAGATGCTGACGGGATCCGCCGCCCGGGCCCGCGCGAACGCCTGGCGGGGATCCTCGCCCAGGGCGACCCCGCAGGGTCCGGCGTGCTTGATGGCCACGCAGGCGGGCTCCTGGAAGCGCCACACGAGGTCCCAGGCCGCCTCGGCATCCATGAGGTTGTTGTACGAGAGCGGCTTGCCCTGCAACATCTTGGCGTCCAACAGGCCGACGCTACCCGGCAGGGCGTCGCGGTACAGGGCCGCCCGCTGGTGCGGGTTCTCGCCGTAGCGCAGGGGGAGCGCGCGGGTGAAGCCCAGCGCCAGCTCGGCCGGCCACTCCGGGGCCTCCCCGCCATCCAGGTCGCCCAGGGGCGATCCCCCGGCCAGCCAGGCGCTGATGGCGGCATCATAGGTGGCGGTGTGGCGGAAGGCCGCCAGGGCCAGCCGCCGGCGCTCGGCGAGGTCGGGGCCACCGGCGCGCAGGGCATCCAGGACCCGGTCGTAGTCGCCGGGGGAAGAGACCACCGTCACGTGCGCGTGGTTCTTGGCCGCCGCCCGCAGAAGCGCCACACCGCCGATGTCGATGGTCTCGATGTCCGGCCGCTGCCGGAAGGGATAAAGGTTGACCGCCACCAGCGCGAACGGCTCGGCGCCGACCCGCTGGAGGTCGGCCATGTCATCCGGCTGATCGGGACGCGCCAGGATGGCGGCGTGGATCTGGACCTGGAGCGTCTTGACGCGCCCGCCCAGCAGGGCCGGGTATCCCCCCAGGTCCTCCATGCCACGCACCGGGATACCCGCCTGCCCGATGGCCTCCATTGTCCCGCCGGACGAATAGAGCTCCCATCCCAGATCGGCAAGGCCCCGAGCGAACGGGACAATCCCCGCCTTGTCCCACACGGAGAGCAGGGCTCTAGGCACGCGGTTCGGCCTCCTCCATAATCTCGACTACCCGCCCGCGCCGCGCCAGGCGCCCGGCGGCAAACAGGCCCACCGCCTGGGTCAAAAGCCGCCATTCCTCCACCTGGATACGCCGGTGCAACGCCTCCGGGGTGTCCCCGGGGAGCACCGGCACGGCCGCCTGGAGCACGATCGGGCCGGTGTCCGTGCCCCGGTCCACCAGGTGCACCGTGCAGCCACTGACGCGCACGCCGTAGGCCAGCGCCTGCGCGGGCGCATCGATCCCCGGGAAGGCGGGCAAAAGCGCGGGGTGCACGTTCAGGCACCGCCCCTCCCACACGTCCAGGAAGCGCGGCCCCAAAAGACGCATGAAACCGGCGAGGACGACCAGGCCGCAGCCGGCAGCGACACACACCTCGGCCAGGGCGGCATCGAAGGCGTCCCGGTCCGCAAACGATTTCGGCCGCAGGACGCAGGTTCGGACCCCCGCCGCCTCCGCCCGCGCCAGCGCCCCCGCGCTCGCGCGGTCAGCCACCACCAGCGCCACCTGCACGTCCAGGGTGCCCGCCGCCACGGCGTCCAGGATGGCCTGCAGGTTGCTGCCCGTTCCAGAGACCAGCACGGCGATCTTCACCGGAAGCTCACCCGCCCGCTCCCCGGCAGCAGTTGGCCGATCACCCGTCCACCCGGCAGGTGGCGGAGCGCCCGGGCGCTTTCCCCCGCCGGCACGATGACACAAAAGCCGATGCCCAGATTGAATACCCGGCGCATCTCCGCTTCGGGCACGTCCCCCAGCCGCTGCAACCAGTCGAACACGGCCGGCCGCTCCCAGGCCCCGGGATCCAGGACGGCGTCGGCGTCGGGCGGCAGGGCCCGGTCGAGGTTGCCGGCAAGGCCCCCGCCGGTAATGTGCGCCATGCCGTGCACGGGGATGCCGGCGGCGCCTAACTGCGCCACATCTCCCGCGTAGAGCCGCGATGCGGCCAACAGCGCGTCGGCATGCGCACGGGGATCAATGCGGTGTTCCCGCAGGATGCGGCGCACAAGGGAAAAGCCGTTGGTGTGCAGGCCGCTGGAGGGCAGGCCGATCACCACGTCGCCGGGCCTGCCCGAAGGGATCACCAGGCGCTTGCGTCCCACCAGGCCGACCATCGTGCCGGCCAGGTCGTAGGCGCCCTCCCGGTAAAGGTCCGGGAGCTGTGCCGTCTCCCCGCCCAAAAGCGCGCAGCCGGCGTCGCGGCAGGCGTCGGTCACACCGGCCAGCAACTCCAGCACCTGCGCCGGGTCCAGGCGCGCGACGGCGAGATAGTCCAGGAAGAAGAGCGGGGCGGCGCCGGTCGTCACCACGTCGTTGGCGCAGTGGATGACGACGTCGCGGCCCACCTCCCGGTAGCGCCCGATCTCCGCCGCCAGGAGCACCTTGGTGCCGACCGAGTCGGTGCTGGCCACCAGCACCGGCCCCTCCACATCCGGCGGCAGGCCCATGGCCCCGGAAAACAGCCCGATGCCGCCGATCACCTCCGGACGCCGCGCACCGGCGGCCAGTGCCGCGATGCGCCGGACGAGGTCGGCGTGGCCATCCAGGTCGACACCCGCCTGCCGATACTCGCTCAACCCCTCACCCCTTTCCCACGGGCAGGGCCTGCAGCGCGTCGCGGGGCGCCACCGGATACTCCCCGCTGAAGCACGCGGTACAGAACCCGCCGTGCCCCGCGGCCCCCTCCGCCCCCTCGAGGTCCAGGAACGCCAGACTGTCGGCGCCAACCAGGTCGGCCATGTCCGCCGGCGTGCGGCCCGGTGCCAACAGATCCCTGGCCCGGGGGATGTCGATACCGTAGTAGCAGGCGTGGATGAAGGCTGGCGAGGCGACCCGCAGGTGCACCTCGCGGGCGCCGGCGCGCCGGACAAGCTGGATGATGTGCCGGGAGGTGGTCCCGCGGACGACGGAGTCCTCCACCAGGACCACGCGCTTGCCCGCCACCACCGCCGGGACCGCATTGAGCTTCATGCGCACGGCCGCCTCGCGCAGCCCCTGGGCCGGCTGGATGAAGGTGCGGCCGACGTAACGGTTCTTGATCAAGCCCAGTTCGTACGGGATCTGGGCCTCCTCGGCGTAGCCCACCGCCGCCGAGATGCCGGAATCGGGCACGCCGACGACGACGTCGGCATCCACGGGCGCCTGCCGCGCCAGGCGGCGGCCCATCTGCTTGCGTACCAGGTGGACGTTCCGGCCCTGCAGGTCGCTATCCGGGCGGGCCAGATAGATGAATTCGAACAGGCAGAGGCGCGGGGGAACGGTTGCTTCCAGCCGCACCGTCTCCAGGCCCTCCGGTCCGATCTCGATCAACTCGCCCGGCGCCACCTCGCGCACGTACTCCGCCCCGACGGCCGCCAGGGCGCAGGTCTCGGAGGCGGCCATCCACGCCTGGTCCAGACGACCCAGCACGAGGGGGCGGATGCCGTGGGGATCGCGGCAGAGCCAAATGCGGTCCGGGCCGGCGACCGCCAGGGCATAGGCACCCTCCAGCCGGTCCAGGGCCGCAAGCAGCGCCGACCGCATGTCCCGGGCACCGGAACGCGCCATCAGGTGGGCCACGATTTCCGTGTCGCTGGTGGTCTGGAAGATGGAACCCGAGGCCTCGCACTCCAGGCGCAACGCCAGGGCATTGGTCAGGTTGCCGTTATGCGCCAGGGCGACCGTGCCGCCGCCATACTGGAGCACCAGGGGCTGGGCGTTGGTCAGGGTGCTGGCCCCGGTGGTCGAGTAGCGGACATGCCCGACCGCCAGGTGCGGACGCATCCGAGCCAGCGCCTCAAGGTCCTGGGGGTGCAGCGCCTCAGACACCAGCCCCTGACCGCGCCGCGCCTCCAGGTGGTTGCCATCGGCGGCGGCGATGCCCGCAGACTCCTGCCCGCGGTGCTGCAGGGCGAACAGGGCCAGGTACGCGAGATCGACCGGCGTCGGGTGCCCGTAGACGGCGAACACGCCGCACTTGTGGCGGAGCGCCGCGGAATCTATGCCAGACATCGCGGCAACACCTCTTCCCAGGTTGCAAGTCCCTCCGGGCCGATGACCGCGAGCATCCGCCCGCCCACGGCCAGGCGTAGAGTCCGGGCGGTCTCCGTCGTGACGCCCAGGCGTCGGCAGGCCAATTCCCGCTGCCGGCAAAGCTCGGTCAGGGCCGGCGCCGCCTCGGGCTGCACCAGAACGAGCACGCGCCCCGGCCCCTCGCCAAAGAGGAGGTTATCCAGGCGGGCAGCCTGCCCGCGGCCGCGCGGCCCCGGCAGGTCCACGTCCAGCCCGACCTCCGGCGCGCCGGTCAGCAACATCTCCGCCAGCGCGACGGCAAGCCCCCCCTCGGCGGCGTCGTGCGCCGCCTCCAGGGTCGCGGTCGCCAGCACTTCAAGCAGCGCGCGCTCCACCTTCCAGAGCGGCGCCAGGGGCGCGCCGCGCGGGCGTCCGCCCCGCAGTCCCTGGTACTCCGAACCGTCCAGGCGCGCGCGCCCAAGGGGCCCCAGCCCCCAGAGCTCCAGGCCGGCGCGCTTGGCCCCGCTCCCCCGGGCGGTCTCGGCCCGCGGCAACAGGCCCAGCAGGCCGATGGCGGGGGTCGGCGGGATCTGGTGCCCCTGCGTCTCGTTATAGAACGAGACGTTGCCACCGGTGACGGGGATGCCCAGCTGGCGGCATGCCATGGCCATCCCGTCGATCGTGCGCACGAAGGCCTCCATCACCCGCGGCCGCTCGGGGCTGGCGAAATTGAGGCAGTTGGTGATACCGGCCGGCCGGGCGCCAGCGCAGCCCACGTTGCGGGCCGCCTCGGCCACCACGAGCTCGGCGCCGACGAACGGATCCAGCCCGGACATGCGCCCGCCCATGTCCAGGGTGAGGGCGATGCCCTGACCGGTGGGACGGTGGCGCAGGACGGCGGCATCCCCCGCACCCGGCGGGACGACCGTGTTGACCTGCACCTGGTGGTCGTATTGCCGGTAGAGCCAGCGCTTGCTGGCCACGGTCGGGCGGGCCAGCATCGCCAAAAAGCGCCCTTCGACCTCGCCCGGGCGCAGATCCCGGACGGCCGGCTCCCACGGCCGGGGCGGCGGCACCGACCGGCGCGGACGTCGATAGCGCGGCGCGCCATGGCTGAGGTGCCCCGCGTCGACATCCGCCAGAAGTTCCCCGCCGTGCCACACCCGCAGGCGACCACTGTCCGTAACGCGGCCGATCCGCGCGGCCTGCAAGCCCCAGCGGGCGCAGACCGCCTCCACGCGGGGGGCGTCGGCGGGCTCCACCGTCAGGAGCATCCGCTCCTGCGATTCCGAGAGCATGATCTCATACGCGCTCATGCCGGGTTCGCGGCAAGGCACGGCGTCCAGGTCCAGGTCGACGCCGGTACCGGCGCGCCCGGCCGTTTCCGAGGCCGCCGACGTGATCCCGGCGGCGCCAAGGTCATTGAGGCCGCGCAGCAGGCCCGCGGCCGCCAACTCCAGGCACGCCTCGATCAGGAGCTTGCCGACGAACGGGTCGCCCACCTGAACGGCCGGGCGCATGCTGGCGGCCTCGGCCGCAAAGCCGCGCGAGGCCAGCAGGCTGGCGCCGTGGATGCCGTCCCGGCCGGTGCGGTTGCCGATCAGCAGCAGCGTGTTGCCTGGCCCGGGCGCGACCCCGCGCAGGATGTGTTCTGCGCGCAGGGTGCCCACGCACATGACGTTCACCAGGGGGTTGCCGGTGTAGTCGGGGTCGAACGTCGTCTCGCCGCCGACGGTCGGCACCCCCACGCAGTTGCCGTAGTGCGCGATGCCCGCCGTGACCCCGGCGGCCAGGTAGCGGTTGCGCGCCGTCGTAGGCGGCCCAAAGCGCAGGCCGTCCAGCAGGGCGACGGGCCGTGCGCCCATCGTGAAGATGTCGCGGAGGATGCCACCCACCCCCGTGGCCGCCCCCTGGAACGGTTCGACAGCGGAGGGGTGGTTGTGCGACTCGATCCGCAGGGCGACAGCCCAGCCATCGCCCAGATCGAGTACGCCGGCGTTCTCCCCGGGCCCGACCAGCACCTGGGACCCGCTGGCGGGCAGTCGGCCCAGGTAGGCGCGCGAGGACTTATACGAGCAATGCTCAGACCACATGGCCCCGAACATCCCCAGTTCGGTGTCCGTGGGCTCCCGGTCCAGTCGCCGCGTGATGTCCCGATATTCGGCCGCGGAGAGGCCGACCGCTCCTGCCCGCGCCGCTCCCGTCGTCGCGTTCAGGCCGGCCGCCTCCCTTGGGACCAGATCAGGGCCGAGCGCAGGATGCACGCGCCGTCGGCGCTGCCCAGGATGGCTTCGGCCGCGCGCTCGGGGTGCGGCATCAGGCCGACCACGTTGCCGCCGGCATCGACCACGCCGGCGATGTTGTCCACCGAGCCGTTCGGGTTGGCGGCCGGGGTGGGGGCACCGGACGCATCGCAGTACCGGAACGCGACCCCTCCGCGCGCCTGAAGCGCCGCCAACTCCGGCTCCGCCAGCCAGTAGCTGCCCTCGCCGTGCGCGATGGGAAGCTCCAACCGCTGGCCCGCGCCACACGCCCCGGTCCAGGCGGTCCGGGCGTTCTCCACCCGCACCCCCACCGTCTCGCAACGGAAGTGGAGGTCGCGGTTGCGCATCAGGGCACCGGGCAGGAGGCCCGCCTCGCAGAGAATCTGAAAGCCGTTGCAGATCCCGAGCACCGGCTGGCCGCGGCGCGCCGCCGCGACGACGGCCCGCATCACCGGCGAAAAGCGGCAGAGGGCTCCGCATCGCAGGTAGTCACCGTAGGCAAAGCCGCCGGGGAGGAGGATCGCGTCCGCCCCCCCCAGATCGGCGTCCTGGTGCCAGACCAGCGTGGCCGCGTGCCCGGTGACCTGCTCCCAGGCGTAGGCGGCGTCCCGGTCGCAGTTGCTGCCGGGAAAGACGATCACGGCCAGGCGCATGCGCCAGATGCCCCTTCCCGTTTCAGGCTTCGGGGCCCGATAGCGCGATCCGGTAGGTCTCCATCACCGGGTTGGCCAAAAGCTCCTCGCACATCCGCTGGACCTTGGCGCGCGCGCCGGCGGCGTCCTCGGCCTCCAGTTCCAGGCGGACGTGCTTGCCGACCCGCACCTGCCGCACACCGGCATGCCCGAGCTGCCGCAGGCCGTCGGCGACGGCCTGCCCCTGGGGGTCCAGGGCCCCGGGCTTGAGGTGGATCTCCACCGCCGCCACGAACACCGGCATCCCTACGCCTCCCCCAGACCGAGTCGGTTCAGAATCTCTGGGACGTGACGCAGTTGCTGGCGCAGGTCGAAGCAGGCGGCCAACTGCGCGGCCCCCAGCGCCGCCTGCACGCGCGGATCCGCCGCCAGGCGCGCCTGGAAGTCCGGGCCGGCCGGATCGCCCCAGGCAGCCATGGCCTGTTCCTGCACGATGCCGTAGGCCGCCTCCCGCGAGAGTCCGGCACTGGCCAGGGCGAGGAGCACCTGCCCCGAGGCCCAGAGGCCCCGGGTCCGGCCCAGGTTGGCGGCCATCGCCTCGGGGTAGACATGCATACCGGCGATGATGCCGCGGGCCAGATCCAGCATATAGTCCAGCGCGATGGCGGCATCCGGCAGGATGATGCGCTCGGCCGAGGAGTGGGAGATGTCCCGCTCGTGCCACAGCACCTGGTCCTGCAGGGCCGTCACCGCATGGCCGCGGATCAGGCGGGCCAGGCCCGCCAGCCGCTCGCACTTCTCCGGGTTGCGCTTGTGGGGCATGGAACTGGAGCCCTTCTGCCCGGCACGGAACGGCTCCTCGACCTCCCGCACCTCGGTGCGCTGCATACCACGGATCTCCGTGCCGATGAAATCGAGCGTGCCGGCTACGACCGCCAGCGTGGAAAGCCACATGGCGTGCCGGTCGCGGGGCACGATCTGGGTGCTGCCGTCACAGGGCGCCAGGCCCAGCTTGGCGCAGACGTAGCCCTCCACGCGCGGATCACAGCCGGCGAAGGTGCCGACCGGGCCGGAAAGCTTGCCGGTGGCGACCTCGGCGCGCGCGGCCTCCAGGCGCCGCCGGTCCCGGGACAATTCGGCGTGCCAGCGCGCCAACTTCAGGCCGAAGGTGATCGGCTCGGCGTGCACCCCGTGCGTCCGCCCGATCATGGGCAGGTCCCGCCAGCGGCGCACCTGCGGGGCCAGCGCCGCCAAGACCTGGTCCACGTCGGCAATGAGCAGGTCGGTGGCCCGCGTCAGCTGGACGGCCAGAGCGGTGTCCACCACGTCGTTGGACGTCAGGCCGAAGTGCAGCCACCGGCCGGCCGGTCCGGCGCCCTCGGCGACCCCCTCCACGAACGACGCCAGATCGTGCCCCGTGCGCGCCTCGATCTCGGCGATGCGCGCCGGATCCAGCCGCGCGCGCGCCCGTAGCTCGGCCGCGTCCTCCCGGGGAAGGCGACCGATCTCGGCCCAGCCCTCCGCGGCCAAAAGCTCCACTTCCAGCCACAGCCGCAGCCGCTGGGCGTCCGACCAGATCTCGCCCATGGCTGGCCGGGTATAGCGGGGGATCACGCGCATCCCTCCAGTAGGTTCAGCCTTGCGCGGCTTGCGCGCGGCGCAATTCGGCGTCGCTGGCCAGGACCTTGTCGGTCTGGCTGCGCCGGAAAGCGGCCAGGCGGCCGGCCAGATCCGCGTCGGCCAGCGCCAGGATGGAGACGGCCAACAGGGCGGCGTTGCGCGCCCCGTCGATCCCGACCGTGGCGACCGGCACGCCCGGCGGCATCTGCACCGTGGAAAGGAGACTGTCCAGGCCGCCCAGGGCCCGGCTGGCCACCGGAATGCCGATCACCGGCTTGGCGGTGTGGGCGGCGACCGCCCCGGCCAGGTGCGCGGCGCCGCCCGCCGCGGCGATGAACACCTGCGTGCCCTCCGCCTCGGCCTCGCGGACGAACGTGGCCGTGGCCTCGGGCGTGCGATGGGCTGAGAGCACCCGCCAGGTGTGCGCCACCCCCAACTCCGCCAGCGTCGCCACGGCGGGCGCCACCACCTCGCGATCGCTCAGGGACCCCATCAAAACCGCCACTGGGGCCGCCACTCCGCATCACTCCCGTGTGAGGATACACCCATCCCGGACGATCTTGAGCCAGCGATCATCAACGTCCGGCCTAATGCCGAACAGCACGAAGCGATTCCGCGCAGTCGTTCGCTCATTCCCACTCGATGGTGGCCGGGGGCTTGCTAGTGATGTCATAGACGACCCGGGTCACGCCGGGGATCTCGTTCACCAACCGCTGACTCATGCGCGCCAGGATGTCGTACGGCAGGCGCGCCCAGTCTGCGGTCATAGCGTCCTGACTGGAGACGGCCCGCACGGCCACCAACTCGCCGTACGCGCGCTGGTCCCCCATTACCCCGACGCTGCGCGCCCCGGGCAGGACGGCGAACGCCTGCCAGATCTCCCGGCCCAGGCCATGCTCGGCGAGTTCGGCGCGCACGATGGCGTCGGCCCGCCGCAGCAGGTCCAGGCGCTCGGGCGTCACCTCCCCCAGGATGCGGATGGCCAGGCCGGGTCCGGGAAACGGTTGCCGCCATACCAGGTGGGACGGCAACCCCAGTTCCTCGCCCAGCGCCCGCACTTCGTCCTTGAACAGCGCCCGCAGGGGTTCGATCAGCCGCAACCGCATGCGTTCGGGCAGGCCGCCCACGTTATGGTGGGTCTTGATCGTGGCCGCGCCGCCGGTCGCCCCGCTCTCGACCACGTCCGGATAGATCGTCCCCTGGACCAGGTAATCCACCGGACCGAGCTTGGCCGCCTCCTCCTCGAAAACAGCGATGAACTCCTGGCCGATGCGGCGCCGCTTCTCCTCGGGGTCGGTGACGCCCGCCAGCCTCCGCAGGAACCGGTCCCGCGCAGACACCACCACCAGGGGCAGGCCCGGAAAGCTCTGACGGAAGGCGTCGATGACCTCCTCCACCTCGCCCAGGCGCTGCA
>JAJZWQ010000270.1 GCA_021846605.1 Bacillota bacterium
CCCTGCTGACGGTCTGGGTGGTCCTGCGCTACGCCGGCACCCGACGCGTGTGGTGGGCGGTGCCCTGCGCCTTGCTCACCGTCTTCACCCGCCAATCGATGGTCGACGGCATCTTTGCCGCCTACGTCTATCTGCTGTGGCGGGACTGGCGCAGGGGCCTGGGCGTCGGCCTGGCCACGGCGGCCGGCATCTTTGCCGGTTTTGTCGGCCTGCAGGTGTGGTCACACGGCGCCTTTTACGTCAACGCCGTGGTCGACAACGAAAACGCCTGGAACTTCGGTGCGGTGGTCGGCAACTGGCACAATTGGATGGGTGGCTCGGGTCGGTTTATCTTCCGCCTGGGTCTGGGCGGCTCCGCACTCGGATTGGCGGCAACGGGCAGCCTGTTGTGGCCGGTCTGGTTGGCTGCGTCCGTCGGAGTCTTCGCCACGATCGGCAAGGTTGGGGCGGCCATCAACTACTTCTTCCCGCTCTATGCGGCTGCGGCGGCGTGCGTGGGCGTGCTGATCGCCCGGGTGCGGCGCCTGGCGGCGCGGGCACCCTGGCCCGTGTGGCCGCTGGAACTACTGCTGCCCGCCATGCTGTTTGTCTTCATCCACGGCCAACCGCCGCGCTGGGTGCGGCTGGCGCCCCTGGCGAGCCAGGCCCTGGCGCGCATGGGCCCGTACACGCTGCGCCAGTCGCCGGCGGCCGCCGGGGGCGGCGCCAACGACCTTGGGCCCAACAACCCGGGAAACGTGGCCATGATCCACGCCCTGGCCGCCATCCGCGGCCCGGTGCTCGGCCTGGACTTCCCGTGGGGCGTGGCGGTCCAGGCGGGCCACACCATGCAGTGGCAGCCGTTTGAACTCGGCACGGTACACGCCGACGGGCATTGGAGTGCGGCGCCCCTGCTGCAGGCGATCGACGGCGGCTACTACGCCGCGGTCTTCTACCGCAATCTCGGACAGATCAACGGCTACCTCGGCGCGCCGCTCGGCTCCCGGGTGCAAGCGGCGGTGCAGGCCCACTACCACTTCAACCGCTCGGTCGCCGGCTTCCAGATCTGGCGCCCGAACCGCTCGGGCGGCATCGGACACTTTACCCTCGCCCACCCGGTCGCCGCGCCCCGCCCCCTCGCGCAACTCGGGGGCTTTCTCACCGGAGGTCTTTGGAAAGCGGCCTGGCACGCCCTGGCGAGCATCCATTTCGCCTCGGCCCATCCCGCGGCCCGCAGCATTGGTCCCTACCGCGAGGTGTCCCTCTACCGGCTCTTCAACCTCACGGCGATCGGCAGCCCGGGCGTCGCGCAGGGCCGCGGCTACGACGGGGGCGGCAACACCTTTGCCCCCGCCCTCCTGCCGTCCGCCGGCTCCCACGCCTTCAACGCCGGCATCTGGCACGTCCCCTTCCTCTTCCCTGCGGGCGGCGCCCACCGCCTTTCGGCGATCGACCTGGCGGGTGGGGCCCACCTGACCCTGCCGGCCCAACGGGACCGTGCCGTCTGGTTGCTCGAAAGCGGTGTAAACGGCACGCAGCAGGTGGGGCTGACCCTGCGGTACGCCGGAGGGGTCCGGGCCCACCGCACCATCACCTTCAGCGATTGGTGTGTGCCGGCCGCGCCGCCCCAGGTGCGCGTGCTCACGACCCCCTACCGCCTGGGTCCCGGCGGACAGCAGACGACACCGGCCTGCGGACTGGACGCCCTGCGGCTGCCCACCACCACCGGGCGGGCGCTCTTGGGGATGGATTTCGCCGCGAGCCCCAACGCCCGCATCCTGGCGGTCACCCTGCAGCGCTGAAGCCGCCGCTGCGACGCATCCGACCCGCGGTCGATCCATCCACACCGCTCCACCTGATACAATGGGGGGCGCGCCCCGCGGTCCCGGGTGCGGGGCTCCGGGGGAAGCGGCGGCAAGGGATCGGCAAGGGAAGGGATCGGGTTGCGGTACCGCACCTTCAGCGGCACGGGCATCCGCGCCTCGGAAATCGGCTTTGGGGTTTGGTCCGTGGCCACCACCTGGTGGGGCGTGCGCGACGCGGAACTGGCAAGAAACCTGCTCGCGGAGGCCTACGACCTGGGCATTACCTTCTTCGACACCGCCGACGTCTATGGCAACGGGCAGGGTGAGACGCTGCTGGCCGAGGTGTTTGTCGGCCGCCGCGACCGCATCGTGGTGGCCGACAAGTTCGGCTACGATATCTACGGGCATCCCGGACCGCGTCAGGGCCACAGCGAACTGCCCCAGGACTGGTCGCCCGCCTTCCTGCGCCGCGCGGTCGAAGGGAGCCTCCGACGGTTGGGTACCGACTGGATCGACATCTACCAACTGCACAACCCACGCCTGGACGCCATCGAAGACGACCGCCTCTGGGACGAACTCGACCGCCTGCGGCGCGAGGGCAAGATTCGCGCCACCGGCGTGGCCCTGGGGCCGGACATCGGCTGGCGGCAGGAGGGTCTGGCGGCGTTGCGCGGCCGCGCCGGCATCGCACAGGTGATCTACAACGCCATCGAGCGCGATCCGGCCGACGAACTGATTGCCGAGGCCCAGCGTCTCGGCCGTTCGGTGGCCGTCCGCGTGCCCCACGCCTCGGGCATCCTGGATGGAAGCTACGACCCCGACCGCCACTTCGACCGCGCCGACCACCGCAGCCACCGGCCGCGCACCTGGATGCAGGCCGGCCTCAAGGTGCGCAACGCCCTGCCCCTGGCGGGCGGCGGGCGCACCATGGGCCAGGCGGCCCTGCTGTTCGCCCTGGCCCCGGCCGCCGTCACCTCGGTCCTGCCCAACATCACCAGTTCG
>JAJZWQ010000271.1 GCA_021846605.1 Bacillota bacterium
GGGGGACGCGGTCGCCGACGAGCGCAACCACGGCGGCCCCGACAAGGCGGTGCACGCCCACTTCCTCCAGCATCTGGCCTGGTGGGCCGCACAGCGCGGAGCGCCCCTGTGCGCGGGCGCCATCGGGGAGAACCTGACGCTGGCGGCGCCGCTGACCGGCGGGCCGGAACCGGATGAGGGCACGCTCTGCATTGGCGACATCGTCGAAGTCGGCACCAGCGTGTTGCAGGTGACCCAGCCCCGCATCCCATGCGTCAAGCAGGCGGAGCGACTGGGCCTACCCGACGGTGTGGCGCGGGTCGCCCAGTCGGGCCGCTGCGGCCTCTACCTGCGCGTGCTCCAGCCGGGCGACGTGGGCGCCGGCGACCTCCTGCGGCTGCGCAAGCGGCCCAACGCGGGGATCACCGTGGCCGACGCCCATCGCTTTGTGCACCGGGCCCGCGACGACGCGACCCTCGCGGCATCCCTGGCACGCGCCGTTGGCGTGGGGGCCGAACTGCGCCTGCGGGCCGAGCGCTCCCCCGCCCCCAGCCGGTGAGCGGTTCGAGACCCGCCCGCCGCGCATCGCAGGCATCCATGGAAGGAAGCGATCGCATGTCGTCGTCTGCGGCCACGCCCACCGCCAACGTCCACGCCCGGGCCGGAAGCGGCGCCTTCTCATGGCTGAAATGGCTGCGGTTTTCCATGGTGGTCCTTGCACTGCTCGACGCGGCCGCCCACCTCTTTGCCAGCCCCGGCCAGACGCACGCCATCACCTTCTGGCTGGAAACCGAGGTCGCCGCATACATCCTGATCGGCGTCATCTATCTGCTGGGCCTGCGAAGCTGGTACGGACCGGCCATCGCATACTCCGTGCTCAACCTGATCATCTTCTTCCTGTCGGCCTATGTGCCGATGCCGGGCATCAGCCACGGGGCATTGACGGGTCACGTCGCCTTCGCCCGATACTCCTTCGGCCGGGGTTTCTCGCTTGCGGCCTGGCTGTATCTCATCGGCATGGGCCTGTGGCTGAACCGCATCGATCCGGGAAGCCAACTGGACGCACTGCTGCGCAGCAGTTGATGGTGGCCGGCACCGGCGCCGCGGCGGACATCACAACGTGACGGCCGTCACCGCGCCGAGCCCCGCCGTCGTGGCAAGGTGCGCTCTGGGGTGGGGCTCGGTGGCCAGGACGCGCGGACTTTGATCATCTGGTTGCGCCAGGCCGTCCTGTTTTTGCATCTGCTGGCGGCTGCCTTTTGGGTCGGCGAAATCCTCTTTGTGGCGCTGGTCATCGGACCGCTCGCCCGCAACCTGCCGGCGGCCGAGCGGATCGACCTCATGCGCGGGGTGGGCCGGCGCACGCTGCCCTGGATCTGGGCCGCGATCGCCATCCTGGTGGTCACGGGGATTGGGAACCTGTACTTCCTCGGCATCGGACCGCGCCGGTTGATCCAGCCGGCCTTCTACGACAACGCCTTCGGTTGGCTGCTTGCGGCCAAGCTGGTGGCCGCAACGAGCATGATCGCGCACGCCGCCGTCCACGACCTCATCTACCGGCGCCGCATGCGCCGCCTGCGGGCCGCGATCGCCGCCGCCACCGCACAAGACCGCCCGGCCCTGGAGGCGGAGCACGAGCGGCTGCGCCGTGCGGCCGCCGCGGTCGGCCGGGGCAACCTGTGGCTCGCCGTCATCGTGATGGCGCTGGCGGCGGGTTTGGGGGTGCGCACCTGAAGGCGGGCGCCAGCGCGGGCAGATCGCGCAGATCCGCGAGGCGGCGCACGCGTACCAGCGGCGCGTCGGCCCAGGCATCAAAGCGGTCGTAAAGGACCGCCAACATGCCCGCCGCCTCGGCGCCGCGCACGTCCACCTCCACGATGTCCCCCACATAGACCGCGGCCGCCGGTTCGACGCCGAGCTCGGCCAGGGCATACCCGAAGATGCGCGGATCGGGCTTTTCCACGCCCGCGCGCTGCGAGTCGACCACAACCGAAAAGTGGCGCCGCAGGCCCAACCGCCGCAGCTGGTCCTCGACCCGCCCGTCCGCGTTGGAGACCACGCCCAGCGCCAGCCCCACCCGCGCCAAATCGGTCAGCAGCTGCGCGGCATCCGGATCCACCTGATCCCACAGGCCGCCGGGACGCTGGCGGTGCAGCCGCATCGCCTGGCGGGCCGCCGCCCCCGCCCGCGCACCCTCCAGGCCCAGGCGGCGCGCCAGCGTGGTGAAGTAGCCGTCGGGCTCCCAGCCAGAGCGCCGCATGCGGGCGTCCTCTCGGCCCACCGCCTGCGCATCGACCGCGGCGCCGGCCCCGTGGTTGCGAAACAAGACGCTCAACCGCTCATAGTCCAGATGCGCCAGCGTATTGCCCACGTCGAACACCACGGCGCGCACGCCCACGGACATGCTCCCCCGCCTCCCCCGACCGCGGCCGCACCGCCCCCCGACCAACGCGCGACGGGCAAGGGGCGGCCCCACGACCACCCCTTGCCCGCCGCGCACCTCGGGCAACCGAACCTATTGAATGCCGAGGCTGTGCGCCACGTCCACCCAGGTCTGCCCCTTGGTCTTCATCGCCGCGATCTGCGCCGGCTTCTTGCCGCTGAGGCGGGCCAGAAGCGAGACCACCGCCTGATTGCGCGCCCGCCCCATCTCCACCGCGTGCAGCCGCGCACCGACCTGCCGTTGCACCTGCGTCCAGTTCTGGCCAAGGGCCTGCGCCACCTGGCTCCACTTCTCACCCTTGGTCCGCATCGCCCGCACCTGGGCCGGCGTCTTGTGCGAAAGCTTGGCCAGGGTTCCCACG
>JAJZWQ010000272.1 GCA_021846605.1 Bacillota bacterium
TCCGACGGCGGTGGGACCGTATTCGGTCCACCCGCTTACGGTTGGGCGCATAGCGGTGAGACCGCAGGCGGTGCAACCTGGTCAGACCGGGCGCCCACCCCACACCGCGACGGCGGCGAGGATGGCCACCAGGGCCGCCCCATGTTCTATCCAGCGGCCGGCGCTGGATGCCTCTCGGATCGCGGGCGCCCACTTCGGGTGGACCATCCGGCGGGAAAACGGCCACAGGAGCATCTGCGGGCTCGGGTTGGCCATGTCGGCGATGAGGTGGCTCAGGTAGCCAACGAGGACGGTTGCAGCGATGCCGGCGGCGCCTTCGAGCCCCGCGATGCCCGGCGCCACCGGCAGGTGCGCCCCGTGGTGCCCCGCCCAATCGGCGAGCCGGGCGAGGGGCCAGCAGGTAACCCCCAGCGCCAGCAGGGCCGCGATGCCGGCCGCGCCTACGCTGTGCGTCTCGTGCCGGTGCCAGACCGTGCGCCCGCCGAACCACCGGCGCCCGTGGGCGACGAACCCCGTCCGGTGGTTCTCGACGGCCACTGCCGGCCAGGGTACCCACCGCCCCAGCGTGCTTCCCGGGTGGTCGATGTCGGGCAATAGCCCGCTGAAGGCCCCTGCAGCCGCGCACACCCACAGGGCCAGTCCGCCACCCATCAGGATCGCGATAGGCACCGCCGCGCAGGCCCCAAGCACCGCATGCGTCCGCCCCTGCACGCTCATCACCCCCCGATCTGCCCTGTGTCTCAACTCATCGCTCTAGCCCGGCCCGGTCCCGGCTCGTCCGGCGGGCACTCCTCCCAGACCGAGCGATGCGGTCCAGGTCGTCTCCGTGGCGCCGCATGGCAGCAAGACCGGCGGGGCTCAGGGCGAGGCCCTGAACCTGGCCCCGCCGCTCCGCCTGCAGCATCACCGCCCGGCCGACCGTGACTCGCACCTGCCGGCGCAGCGCGTCGCGGTCCTCGTGGTCGTTCTGAATCCGCAGGTCGGCCGGCAGGCTCGCGGCCTCCCGCTCGGTCGCGTGCGTCGGCAGGACGCTCGACCCATCCCGCGCCCGCAGCCGGGCCACCCGGAGATGTTCCGGCGCCTCCACGGCCACCCCGATCACGCCATGGGCTCGGAGGTAGGTGGCCTCTGCGACCAGGCGGACCCCCTCGATCACCACGGGCCCCCGGACGGTGCGCCCCTGGGCCAGCGCCAGGGCGGCCAGCCGGGCCGGGTTGCCGGCGCGCATGGCGTCCCCGGCAGCCTGGAGGTGGAACCGGTCTTCGGGCCAGCCCCGGCGCCGGGCCTCCGCCCGGCAAAGGTCTCCCAGGCCGATGCGGCGGAATCCGTGCAGGGACTCCAAGGTCTGGGCAACCTCGGTCTTGCCCGACCCGGCGGGACCGGAAAGGAAGAGTTTAAATGGCTCGCTCTGCATGTCGATCCCTCCACGATCATTGAACTGCGGCAAGGGTTCAGAAGCGGGTCTGCGCCCACCGTAGCATCCGCCCGATCCGCTCACGGCGGATGCCGGGGTCCTCCAGGTCGTCCCCGGCCAGCATGTAACCGATCTCGATGTCGCCGACTCGCTCCTCGGTCTGGTGTGCAGGCACCGGCAACCGCTCTCCACGCGCCCGCAGTCGCCGCTGCCGTGTCTCCGGCCGTGCAGTCATGCCGACGGCGAGATACCCTCCTGCCTCCACGAGCACGCTCGCCTCCTCCGGCAACCGCACGCCGTCGATCACGACCGGTATCCCCGCCGGCCCCGGAAACCGGAGTGCATGGTGGGCGAGGGCAGCCGGGTCGCGGGAGCGCAACAGGTCTCCGGCTGCCTGGAGGTGGCAACGATCCATCGGCCAACCCAGGGCCTCGGCCTCGTTGGCGCAGAGGTGCCCCAACGACACGCGGATGAAACCGTGGCACTTGGCCAGGTGCTCGGCCGCGAGAGTCTTGCCGGTTCCGGCTGCGCCGGCAAGGAAGATTTTGATCGGGTGAGGGGAGGTGTTCATCAGTCACCCCACCCCAACTCGGGATGCAGGCGGCGGATGCTCTGGTGCTGCCGGTCCCCGATCACAAGGTGGTCGATGACGGCGACGCCCAATACCTCACCAGCGTCAACCAGCCGGTGTGTCAGTGCGAGGTCCTGCCCGCTCGGGGTGGGGTCCCCGCTCGGGTGGTTGTGAGCCAGGGCGATGGCTGCGGCGTTCGTGAGTAGCGCCGCCTGAAAGACCTCGCGCGGCGCCGCGCTCACGTGGTCGATGCCGCCCAGGCCGACGCGATTCACGGCGTTGACCCGGTGTTTGGTGTCCAGGCACACCACAACGAAGACTTCGCGGGCCTCGCGCTCGATCAGTGGCGCCACGAACGCCGCCAGGTCCTTCGGATCGCCGATCTTGGGCCGGTAGGCCACCGCATCCTCCCTCACCAACTCGATGCGAACCCAGCGCGGATACGCCAATGCCATGGCTCCCAACTCCCCACCTCCGTGCTCCGGGCTGCCGTACAGCAACCTCGGGACAAGCGGAGAGGGCCAGCGGGAGGGGCGGCTTCTACGACCCTCCTGCGGTCGGCCGGGTGCAAGGCAAGGGAGAGCGCAGCGACAGGGCCCGGTGGGAGGGATACCGGAGCCGGCAGGCGAGGATATGCTCACGCGCGGGCCCGGCCCTCGCCGGAGCGGGTCCCGGCCGGGGCACAATGCGCGTATTACCGAGGTTTGAAGAGGGAATCCCGAGCGGGCCGGAGCCAGGCACGCCCGTGTGGGCGGGCGGAGGGCCGCGCCTCGTCGCCGTGGTGGGGGTCCAGGG
>JAJZWQ010000273.1 GCA_021846605.1 Bacillota bacterium
GGTCGCACTCGGCCTCCGTCAGCTTCAGCAGGTCCCGCAGCGCCTCCAGGTCCCGGCTCTCCTGGCGCATGAGCAGTTTGGTGCTCGCGTTGCCGATCACCGGCTGCCCCAACCGCGCCAGCTCCGGCGCCAGGAAGTCCACCACGTTCTGCGTAATCACCGTCAGGCTTCCGTGGTACTTGCGGATGCGCTTGGAGAGGTCGCGCAGAAAGCCCAGGGCCTGCGGCGTCTGCGGGTCCGCCAACAGCCAGGCCTCATCCACCACCAGCAGGGTGGGCCGGCCGCTGGCCTGCCCCTCGCGCACCAGGTCCCAGGCGTAGCCCAGGACGTTGAGATACTGGGCCCGCCGCACATTGTCGCTGGCCTCGGTGAGGGCGTGGAGATCAAAGACCGTGAAGTCCGAAGCCGGCGGGACCGTCGTCTGCCCGGCCCACAAGGCGCTATCCGCCCCACTGGCGGCGTCCTTGAGCAGCAGCGCCAACCGGGAATCCGTCGGCAGGAGCCGCCAGACGTCGGCGACGGTCGGCCATAGGTCCACCGCAGCCGGAGCGCTGTGCCAGTCGATCCCGCGTTCGGAGTACGCCGCCAACACGGCCTCCTGCAGCTGCGCCCGCTCCGCGTCGTCCAGGCTGGGGAGATACAGCCCCAGGAAGGTCTTGACGCGCTGCAGGTGACTGGCCAGGGGTCCGCGCACCCCGCCGGCTTCTTCGTCCTCCTCGTCCCCGCGCGCCTCCGCCGGCCCGCGCACCTGCAGGGGGTTGATCTTGCCCCTGCCTCCCCCGCAGTCCACGATGCTGCCGCCGATGGCCCGCGCCAGGCCCCGGTACTCGCGTTCCGGATCCAGGACGAGCACCCGCGCCCCCAGGGCGAACTCGCGCAGCAGCAGCGTCTTGGCGGCATAGCTCTTGCCGCCCCCGCTGGTTCCCAGGATGTTGACGTTGGGGTTGGTCACCCCGCTGCCGTCGGGCGGATCCCGGCGGTCCACCAGCACGACCCCGCCCGCGTCGTCCCGCCCCAGGAGGATGCCGCGCCCATGATTCAGCCCGGCCGAGACGAACGGATACATCGCCGCCACCGTCTCCACCGGCATGTGCCGCCGCGCCACCCCGGCCAGGTCCCGGGGCAGGTCCGCCCAAGGGCCCCCCGCCACGTAGCCTTCCTCCTGGCGATAATCCACGGTCAGCGCCCGCATGCCCGGCGCCTGGCATGCCGACTGCACCGCCCGGGTCCGACGCCCCAGCTCCTCCGCGTTTCCCCCCGTGATGAGCAGGACCACGCTTGCCAGCATCACCCGTTCCTGGTGCTGGTCCATCTTGCGCAGCAGTTCCTCGTCGTCCGCCAGGCCGCGCTCACTCTGCTGGCGCGCCTGCGGTGTTCCGCCCGTCATGAGCCGGGACTTGTATTCCGTGATGCTGGCGTTCACCGCCTTGATCAGCGCGTCCGTCATGGTCGGCTCGCAGTGGACCGACAGCGTGACCCCCGGCAGCGCGGCCACCCGCGCCAGCCAGGCCGGATCCACCCGCGGGGGGTAGGCCACCATGCAGAACGCCCGCGCCAGCACCTCCCCGATCTCCGCCTCCCGCTCCCGGAACCGGAGACTGCTCGGCGCCAGCGCGTCATGCAGCGTCGTCGTCACGCGCCCACCCCTCCCCACACCGTGATCCCCGCCGGCTCGGTCACCGGCTCGTCCGCCCGCCGGCCTGGCTGCAGGTACGTGGCCAGCAGGTCCACCAGTTCAGCGGCCGAGGCCTGCCGCGCCACCAGGCCCGCCCGTTCCAAGGCCGCGGCCAGGTCCGCCGCCGCCTTGCGCGCCTCGGGCTGTTTCCAGGCCCGGCGCTGGTCCGGCGTCGGGCCGAGCAGCACGTAGTGGCGCTGTTCACGCGCCTCCCCGCCGCTCACCACCCCGCGGGTGTAGGCCAGGTACTCGCGCGCCAACCCGCGTTGCGCCGCGCCCGCCGCTTCCCGCACCACGCCTTCCAGGCTGGCCAGGTAGGCGTCCAGGTCCACGGATCGCTGCACGCTGATGATCTGGTAGACCCCGTCGATCCCGAGCAACGCTTCCCGCAGCCCGGCCACCCGCACCCCGCGCTCCCGTTTGGAGAGTAGCGCCATCGCGGCCGGGTCGACCCGCACCACCCCCAGCGGCACCCCGTCCCCGCGCACCAGGAGCCCATCGGCCACCGACCGCACCCGCAGCGCCACCCACTCCTGCGCGGTGCTTTTCGCCGCGGGAACCCGCGATCCAGGCATCCCCGATCCCTCCCTGTCAGGCGCAGGCCATCGCCAGGGCCACGATCCAGCCGATTCCCGTCCAGCCCAAGAGCACCGTGATCGCCGTGACCGTGCTCGCGTTGGGCTTCCGCCGCGCGCTGGCGATGAAGGCCGGCGCCAGGTACAGAAACACCGCCCCGATAAAGAGCAGGGTGTCCCGGCCGAAGGCGCCTCCGAACACCCCGTCCGCCGCCAACAGGGCCAGCCCGCCGAAGACCCGGATCTTCCGCCACCGCGTCCACCGCCTGCGCCCTCGCGGCTCCACCCGAGATCCCCCCTCGGCAACAGGGTAGATGGGCCGCCGAACCCCCCTCCGGCGAGAACCCATGCCGCGGGGTGCTTTACGGCTCAGGCGAGCCCGCCGGCGGACCATACAGGTACGGGGTGTTGCCGCGCCGGCGGTAGTAGCGCACGATGGCCGCCAGGTAGTCCAGCAGGCGCCCGCCCTGGGAGGGGCGCGTCAGGATCCAGCCGCTGCCGCCCAGGGCCAGG
>JAJZWQ010000274.1 GCA_021846605.1 Bacillota bacterium
ACTGGATCTGTCACCCATGGGTAGATATGGGTCACGGATTCAGGTATATGGACGAGGGGCAGCCGATGCCGTCCGAGGGGATGCCGCTACTGCACTGAAATCGGCGGCTGGCACCGGGGCGCTCCGGGAACCCCAAGGGTCGCGCTCCCGTCGCCTGCGCGGCGGCGGAGCGTGGCGCGGTCCCACCGCTGCGCCCCTCCCGCCGTTGCCGCAGCCGCCAACCCCACGGCGGGCGCACATCCGCGTTGCGCCCAGCCGTGCGTCCAAGTTCGACCACGATCTCCGGGGTGCAGATTCACATCCCCCGCCGGCAGGAATCGCCAATGAGACGCAAAATGGGACTATACTTGGGTCTTACTTGGGTCCTGGTCGGGGGCCGTCCGGGCCGGCACGGCTCGGCGGCGGGGGGCGACGGGATGATCCGTGGGCTGTACAGCGCGGCGGCCGGGTTGCTGGCGACGCAGTTGCAGGAGGGCGTGGTTGCGGACAACCTCGCCAACAGCGGCACCGCCGGCTACAAGGCACGCCACGTTACCTTTGCCGCC
Source organism: Bacillota bacterium (assembly GCA_021846605.1). Next base: position 546 of record JAJZWQ010000274.1, read on the forward strand.
TTTGGCCCCATGGCCCTGGACCGGGTGGGATCGGTGGCGATGGCGGCGGGCGCCGCGCCCATCGGTACCATCTCCAGTGGTGCGATGATCGACCAGACCGCCGTCAACTGGACGCCGGGCCCGCTGCGGGCGACCGACAACCCCATGGCGGCCGCCATCTCGGGTCCGGGTATGTTCGCAGTGCAAACCGCCCAGGGGATTCGCTACACGCGAGCGGGCGAGTTCCGCATCGACGGCGCGGGCCTGGTCGTCAACCCGGCGGGGGCGTCCGTGTTGGCCGCCAACGGGCATGCCCTGAGGGTACCCTCGTCGCTCGCAGGCTTCACGGGCGCGATCCAGGCCGACGGCACGGTCCGGGTTCACGGACAGGCGGTCGGTGTGGTCGGCGTGTTTGCGCCGCCGCAGGCGCGGCTGACCCCGGTGGGCGGCAGCCTGTTCGCGTTGCCGGCCGGTGCCCCCGCCCCCGCCGCCGTCGCGGCGACGCTGCGGCCCGGTTATGTCGAACAGGCGAATGTGGATGTGGTCGCCCAGATGGCGGCCCTGCTTCAGGTGCAAGAGGCGTATGCCTCGGACCAACGGGCGGTGCAAATCGCCAACCACACAATGAAGACCGCTCTGACCGACGTCGGATCGCTGCCCTGAGCGCCGCGCGGTAACGGGGGGGTGTCCGGGGTGTCCGGCAACCTTTGGATTTCAGCGTCCGGGATGGAGACCCGTGCGTGGCAGATGGACGCCCTGGCCAACGACGTGGCCAACACGGACACGGCGGGCTTCAAGGCGCAACTGCCGGTGGGTGCCGCGGTGGCGCCCCAGGCGGCCTATCCGGGCGGGTTGGCCGGCGGCCCGGCCGCTCCGGGGGCGGTGTTGTCCGGGGGCGGCGTCGTGCCGCAGGCCCTGCGGGTGGATTTCAGTGAAGGTCCCCTGCAGCACACGGGCCGTCCGTTGGACCTGGCCATCGTGGGCAACGGATTGTTTGCGCTGCGCAACGCCGCCGGCGCCACCGTATACACCCGGCAGGGCGCCTTCCTGGTGGATGCCGCCGGCAACGTCGTGGACGCCGCCGGCCGTCGGCTGCTGGGGCTCGGCGGCCATCCCCTGACGCTGCCTGCCGGCGCGGCGTCGGTGGCCGTCGACCGCGGGGGCGCCGTGTCCGCGCTGGTCGGCGGCCACCGCCAGACGGTGGGGCAACTTGGCCTGTCCGTGCCGGCCGATCCCCAGGGCTTGACGGGCGCGGGGCCCGGCGTCTGGCACGCCGGAGCGGCGGCCGGCGCTGTGGCGGTTTCGGCCCCTGGCAGCGGGGCCGCCGGTCACGTGGCCTCCGGATTCCTGGAGCAGAGCAACGCGAGTCTGACGACGCTGCTGCCGTCGTTGCTTTCGGTGCAACGGGCCTATCAGATGAACGCGCGGGCATTCTCGGTCGGGTTGCAGGTGTGGAATTCGGCGAACCAGCTCCTGGCGTAGCAAACGCAGGAATCCGACCCACCCTGCCGGAACCGCCCTGCCGACCGCCGCGACGCGGTCGACAAGGTGGTGGTATCCGGTGGCGGATCCGGGGGACGCCGGCATGTCGGCACAGGAGATCCTGCGGTTGCTGCCGCATCGGCCACCCTTTCTGTTCGTGGACCGTCTGGAATCCTGCGAACCGGGAAGGCGTGCCGTCGGCATCAAGTGTGTGGCGGCGAACGAACCGTTTTTTCAGGGCCACTTCCCCGGCCGGCCCATCTTCCCCGGGGTGTTGTTGCTGGAAGCCCTGGCGCAGGTCGGCGCCGTGGCGCTCTTGTCGCTGCCGGAGTATGCGGGGCGCATTGCCTATTTCGGCGGGGTCGACCGGGTGCGGTTTCGGCGGCTGGTGGTGCCGGGGGATGTGCTGCGCCTGGAGGTGGAGATCGTCCGGCGCCACGGCCGTCTCGGCAAGGGCCGCGGCGTGGCGACCGTCGACGGGGCCCGCGCGGCGGAGGCGGACCTGACCTTTGCCGTCGAGGCCGGCGGCGAGGTTGCACCCCCGGGGTCGACGGCGTAACCTCGGGGGGTGGTGGCCAAAGCCACCGTCAACCTTTCCCCCGGGGGGCACACCATGATCGATGTCGCCGTGTCCACGCCGCTGTCGGCCCGTGCCCGCAACCTGGCACCGTCACCGACCATGGCCATGGACTCGCGCGCGAAGGCCCTCAAGGCGGAAGGCCGCGACCTCGTAAACCTGACCGCGGG
>JAJZWQ010000275.1 GCA_021846605.1 Bacillota bacterium
TGGCACTTCCGCGGGGGCGGTGTGCCCATCGGTGTGCCCCACACGGCCGGCCTGCGGGTGGCGCCGGGCGCGGCCGCCATGATGCGCGCCGCCGTGGCCGGGATCGACCGCACGGTGCCACCCGGCCGGCCCGTGCTGATCCTGCCGTGGGCCAACCTCTTTTACTACCTCGCCGACCGGCCCAACCCCACACCCTACGACCTGGACATCACCCTGAACATGCCTCCCGGGGGCAACACCCAGATTGCGGCGATCCTGGAGCGGACCCATTGCCCCGTCTTCTACTGGCCCCACAGCGGCATCAGCCAGGCGTTTTCCATCTACGGGGCGCCCGTTCTGGCCGAGCTGCACGCCCACTACCGCCAGAGCGGTCAGGCCGGGCCGTTTCAGATCTGGCTCTGGAACGGCGGGTGACTCACGGCAGGGTGTCGTTGAGCCAGGAGCGGACATCGGCCAACTCGGCGTCCTGGACGCCGTGGCCCATTCGGTAGGGGCGCCAGGTGACCGCCGCGCCCAGCTGGCGCAACTCGTCGGCGAGGCCGCGGCCGGCGGTGAAGGGGACGACCGCGTCCTCGCTGCCGTGGCCCACGAAAACCGCGTGCCCCCGCAGGCCATCGGCCTGGTCCAGCCGGTAGGCGGGGTGGTGGTAGCCGCTGAGCAGCACATGGCCGGCGAGCGCCGGGGCCCGCGGGTCGGCGAGCAGGCCGGCGGCCATCACCGCCCCCTGACTGAAGCCCACAACGGCGGTGTGTGCGGCGTCCACGCCGCTTTGGGCCGGCAGGGTTTGCAGACAGGACACCAGGGCGGTCAGGCTGGCGCGTACCGCAGCCTCCTGTTGCTGCGGCGACGACAGCGGGTACCAGGCGTAGCCACCCCAGTCGTGCTTCAGGGGCGCGCGCACCGCGGCATAGCTGAGATCGGCCGGCAGGGCCGGTGTCAGCCCCAGCAGATCGTCTTCGTCGGCTCCCAGGCCGTGCAGCAGGACCAGGAGGCCGCGCGGCGGTCCAGGGGAGGGCTGCAGGCGGACGACGAGTTCCGTCTCTCTGTGGGACGGCACCGGCAGGCCCCTTCCCGGGGCGGTGTCCGCGCCCCGGTCCTTGGCTTCCCCGGCGCGAGGTGTCCTCCTGCCGCCGCAGGATTCATGCCCTGGGCTGCGAATCGACTCGCGTCCGGTGTCTGCCGGTTCGCTCCGGCGGGTGCGACGGTATGGAACGGGGTGGAATGGATGGCGGATCCACAAGTGCGCGCGGCCATCATCGGCTACGGCGGCGCTTTCAACATGGGCAGGCACCACGCCGGGGCGATCAACGCGCAGCCCGGCATGTGCACCGTGGCGGTGTGCGACCTGGACGCGCAACGGCAGGCCGCGGCCAGGTCGGACTTTCCAGGGATCGATACCTACGGCGACCACCGGGAGATGCTCAGGCGCCAGGATATCGACCTGTGCGTCGTGGTGTTGCCGCACTACCTGCACGCGGCGGTGGCCATCGACTGCAGCAATGCCGGCAAGCACGTGATCGTTGAAAAGCCGATGTGCATCACCGAGGCCGAGGCGACCGCCATGATCGCGGCGGGCAGGCGGGCCGATCGCATGGTGACGGTGTTCCACAACCGGCGCCACGACGGCGACTACAACACGCTGCGCCAGATCGTCGCCCAGGGGCTGCTCGGGGACGTCTACCACGTGGAGATGTTCGGGGGCGGTTACGGGCATCCCGGCCACTGGTGGCGGTCGGACAAGCGCGTCTCCGGAGGCGCGTTCTACGATTGGGGCGCCCACTACCTCGACTGGCTGCTCGGCATCGTGCCGAGCCGCGTGCGCGAGGTGCGCGGTTTCTACCGCAAGCTGCGCTGGACGGACGTGACCAACGAGGACGATGTCCACGCCCTGCTGGTCTTTGACAACGGTGTCACGGCCGACGTGCGGATGTCCTCGCTGGCGCGGATCGGCAAGCCGCGCTGGCGGGTGCTCGGGACGTTGGGCGCCGCCCAGGACGGCAATGGCCAGTTCGAGGTGCGGACCGAGATCGGCGGCCTGGCCGCCACCGTGAACATCAAGTTCCAGGAGAGCCACTGGGAGAATTACTACCGTGAGCTGGCCGACCACCTGCTGCGGGGCGGTCCATTGGATGTCCGGCCGGAGCAGGCACGGCGGGTCATCGCCATCATCGAGGCGGCGGAGCGCTCGTCGGTTTCGGGCCGTTCGGAACCCGTGCCGCACGAGGACGAGATCGATCCGACCGAGCGGCTGCACTAGCGATGGCGGGGGCAACGGGCGGCTGGCCGCGCGTCGGACGCAGTCTGCTGGCGCTGGCGCTCGGGGCAGTGGTGTTGGCGGCGCTGGCGGTGCTGGTGGCGAGCGCCTACGAGGGGTGGGTGCTCGCCCACCCGCCCGTGCGCCCGGTGGTAGGCAACCCGGGGTTGGGCGCCCAGTTGGCCTACCGCTGCCTGCCGGTGCCGCCCGCGCCGCAGTTTTGCGCCGCCCATCCGCGGCCCCTGTTCACGCCGGTCCACCACGTGGCCATCCCCGGTTGGATTGTGCCGGCGGCGGCGGCGCGCTACCCGGGGCTTTCGGGCGGTTGGTCTCGCTCGACCGTCGTGCTCATCGGGGATTATGGCCAAAACCGCGTCGACCACGCGCCGTTTCCCACCTGGCACGTGGTCACCCGCCTGCACGCCGCCGGCTACAACGTCGTGCTCTTTGACAGCCGCGGCACGGGGGCGGCGGACGGCGGTTCGGTCGGCTTCGGTA
>JAJZWQ010000058.1 GCA_021846605.1 Bacillota bacterium
AGATCGTTGCCCTGGCGGCGCGGCGCCTGGTCATCGTGGTGGACGAGAGCAAGCTTGTGTCCCGTCTGGGGGAGCATGCCCTCGTGCCGGTGGAGGTCGTGCCCTTCGGTTGGCGACGGACGGCCGGGGAGCTTGCCGCCCTGGGCGCGGAACCGCACCTGCGCGCGGGTGCCGACGGTCCGGTGCACACTGATGGCGGCCACTATATCCTGGATTGCCGGTTTCCCCCGGGGGAGGAACTGGCGCCGTTGGCCTCCGCGATCAAGGGCCTGACCGGGGTCGTCGAACACGGGCTCTTCTGCGGACTGCAACCAACGGTGGTCGTCGGGGCGGCCGACGGCAGTTGCCGCGTCTGGACCGGATAGCGCGAGGGAGGGCATCGCGAGATGGTGGAGCCGGGGCGTCGGGGCGCATTGGTCGAGCGCTTGCGGGGGCAGGGGTGTCTCCTGACAGCCGAGATCGACCCACCCCGGGCGCCGGATCTGGAGGGCCTTTTGCAGCGCGCTCGCCGCTTTGCGCCCCACGTGGACGCGGTCAACGTCACCGACGGGTCGCTCGCGCGCGTCCGCATGGCGGGGCTGTTTGCCGCCGCCGCCCTGCGGGAGCGCCTCGACCTGGAGGTGGTGGCCCATCTCACCGTACGTGACCGCAACCGCATCGCCATGCAGGCCGACCTATTGGGCGCCGCCGCCTTCGGGCTGCGCGCCGTGCTCGCGCTCTCAGGCGACCCGCCCGGCAAGGGCGACGAGCCCGACGCCCGGGCAGCGGGCGACTTTGACACCGAGGGCCTGATCGCGCTGGTCGGCGCCCTCAACGCCGGACACACCGCCAGCGGGCGCGACTTGGAGGGTGGGACCGGCCTCTTGGTGGGCTGCGCCGCCAACCCCGGCGCCCCCGACCTGGAGCGGGAGCTGGACAAGCTGGCGCGGCGCGTCCATGCCGGTGCCCAGTTCTGCCAGACCCAGCCGGTGTTCGATGTCGAGCGCGCGCTGCGCTTTGAGGAGCGCCGACGCGCCCTGGGGATTCCGGTGCTTTATGGCCTTTTGCCGCTCAAGGACGCCGAGCGGGCCCGCTATTTCTCCGGCATCCCGGGCATGGAGGTGCCCGAGGTCCTGGTGCGGCGCCTGGAGGGCGGCGAACAGGACACAGGCCTGGCCATCCTGCGCGAGACCGCCCAGGCGCTCGCCCCCCATGTCGCGGGGGTGCACCTCTTCCCGATGGGGAGCGCCCGCACCGTGGAGATGGTGGCTCAGGCGATCGCTCCGTGGCGCCAGCCGTGAGCGCCGCCAGCGCGCCGGCCGCCGCTTGGCGCCCGCACTGGTCGGCGTATGGCGCCGAATTGGCCGGCACCGCCCTTCTGGTGTTCGCCGGTCTGAGCGTTGTCATCTTCAACTTCGGTCCCGGTTCGCCGGTCGCCCACCTGGTGCCGGACGGCTTTGCGCGGCGCCTTCTGACCGGGCTGCTGTTCGGTGGCGTGGGAGCATTGGTGGCCCTGAGCCCGTTGGGCAAGATCTCCGGGGCCCACCTGGATCCGGTGCTCTCCTTCGCCTTCTGGCTGGCGGGGAGCCTTGGCGCGGCCGATGCGGCCTGTTACGCGTTGGCCCAATGCGTCGGGGCAATCGCCGGGGCCGCAGCGCTGGTGCCGCTCTGGGGAGGGGTTGGCCGTGCGGTGTCGTTTGGCATGAGCCTACCCACCGGCGGCTGGGCACTGGCGCTGGCCGGTGAGGTGTTGGCCACCCTCTGCCTGGTCGGGGGCATCCTGTATTTCGTGGGACACCCGCGCCTGCGCGCATTCACGCCGGCCCTGATCCCGCCCCTCGTCGCCGTACTGGTGGCCCTGGAAGCGCCCTGGAGCGGGACATCGATGAACCCGGCGCGTTCCCTGGGCCCGGCGCTGGTCGCCCACGCGCTGCCCGTCATGTGGATCTACATGCTCGGGCCGGCCGTCGGCGCCGCCATCGCCGCGCTCCTTACGACCCGCCTGGATCGCGTCCACGTGGCCAAGGTCGCGCATCATGGCCACGATCCGCATGGACGCTTCCACGGACCGGCCGCATCGGCCCCGGTCGCGCTCTTGAAGCGTCCCACCGGCGCCTGAAGCGGCCGCCCACTCCGTGCGCAAGTGGGGACCGTGTGTCGGGGACGGGCGGGAAGGAATCACCTCGGGTAGACTGAATGCACACGGTCATTTGCGGCCTTCCCGACACAGGAGGGGCCGTGCCGGGTTCCCGCGCGCGTCCGGATCGTGGCTGGAAGCCTGTTTGGAGGTGCCGGTGTGCGCTGGTATCGGACGGTATTGATCCTGCTCATCGCCCTGGGGATCGTTGCCGGTCTACCGGACCTCGTCGGGCGGATCCGGCTGGAACGGGCCGACCACCGCGTCGAGTTGGTCGCCGACGAGCAGAGCTTCCTCGCACTGGCGCAGGCGACGAACACGCCGTTCGTATCCTTCCTCCAACAACTGAAGGCGGCTGGGGTCCGGGGGCTGGGGGTCTCCGAGGCCACGCTGTCCTCGTTGGATGCTTCCGGAGACCTCACCGTCGTGCCCGGCATCAACTGGATCGACTCCCTGCGGCAGGCCGGGCAGCCGGAGCCCGTTCCGATCCAGCCGACCGCCACCTACGTCCTCTTTCCCGCCGGCTCCACCCTGCCCGCCTTCGTCACCAACGGCCTGTCGGCCCTGGTCAGCGGCGTGCAGCAGACGACCGTCGGCGGTCGCACGATTATGTCGGTGCCGCTGCCCCTGGGCACGGTGCTGGACCTGCCCTTGGGCTTTCCGCCCGGCTCGTTCCAGCTTGCGCGTGAGGTCGGGATGGATGTCGTACCCCGGCCCGCGGCCGCTCCCGTGCCCTACCTCTCGAGTGGGGTCGTCTCCCAACTGGTGACGCAGATGGCGCGCGCCGGCACGGTGCACACGGTGCTCTTCGCCGGTGCGTCCGAATGGGAGCTGCCCGGCGGGCGCGGCAGCCTGGGGGCCTGGGCCTCCGCATTCCAGCAGCAGGGCTGGAACCTCGGCCTGCTGGAGACCGCCTCGCAATTGAGCAATGTCGACCAGCCGGGCACCAAGACGCTGTCCGGGCTGCTCAACGAGAATGCCGTGCGGGTGTACAGCGTTCCGACCTGGATGCTCGCGCAGTACAGCTTTGACCGGACGGTCACGGCGATCGTCGGCAGCGTGCAGGGCCGCAACCTGCGCTTGGTGTACCTGCACCCCTACACCACCGGCGCAAACGACGTCCAATACACGGTCAAGCTGTATCAGGCGGTGGCGACCACACTGCAGGCGCACCACTACGAGTTGGCGCCGCCCCACGCCATCGGGACCCTGACCGTGCCCACATACCAGCGGGTGCTGCAGGCTTTGGGCGCCGTGGCCGCCGGTCTCCTGCTGCTGGGGCTGCTCTGGCCCCCGCTCTGGCGCTGGGGCGTCTGGCCCCTGGTCGTCCTGGGGGGCCTGGGCCTCCTCATGGCGCTGGGCTCGCACACCCTCTCGCGTGAGGTGACGGCGCTCGGCGCCGCCGTGGCCATGGCGGGCCTTGCGGTCTATTTCATCGCCGACATCTGGAATCGATGGTCCAGCGGCGAGCCGGTGTCCCTGCCGGTGGTCTGGGGGCGGGCGGTGGTCGTGGCGGTGGTGGCGGCCCTGATCACCTTCGCCGGGGCCCTCATCGTCGGCACCGTGCTGGGGGATACCCTGCACCTCATCGAGTGGCAGTACTTCCGCGGCGTCAAGATCACCTACCTCGGCGTGCCGCTCATTGGGGTTCTGGCCTTCGCCTCGGCCGTGGGCCTGGGGCGGCGGCGCGAACGTCCCGAGGGCATGTTGGCCGAACTGGGCTGGCTGCGGGGGCAGCCGGTCACCTACGGCCATGTCGCCGTCATGATCCTCCTGGCGGGGATCTTCGGGTACTACCTCCTGCGCAGCGGCAACGTGAGTTCCGCGGCGGTGCTGCCGCTGGAGATGAAGATGCGGCTGTGGCTGGAGCGACACCTGTTGGCGCGGCCGCGCGAAAAGGATTTCTTGGTGGGCTACCCGTCCATCTTCCTGGCCGTGTATTGCGCGGTGCGCCGCTGGCGTTGGCCCTTCTTCCTCTTCGTGCTCGGGGCCGCGGTGGGGCAGGTGTCGATTGTCGACGCCTTCGAGCACATCCGCACACCGTTCCTCTATTCGATGGCGCGAGAGGGGCTGGGGCTGGCGGCGGGCGCGCTCACTGGCACCCTGGCCCTGGTGGTCGTCTGGGCAGTGGTGCGCCTCTGGGAGACCCGGCGGCGACAACCCGCGGCCGGGTAGCCTAAGCCGAGACAGGAGGGCGCGCCGCTGGCCGCAGTGGTGGTCTCTGGGTATTACGGCTTCGGCAACGCCGGGGACGAGCTGATCCTCGGCGTTCTCTGCCAGGCCTTGGCGGGTCATCGGGTCACGGTGCTGTCCGCCGACCCCGCGCGGACGATACGCGACTTCGGCGTCGCCGCCGTGCGCCGCTTCGATATGGCCGGCATCTGGCGGGTCCTGGCGCGCGCGGACCTGCTGGTGTCCGGCGGCGGGGGGCTCCTGCAGGACGCCACCGGGCCTGCCAGCGTGCCCTACTACTTGGGCGTGATCGGCATGGCACGCGCCCGCGGCTGCCGGGTAATGATTTATGCCCAGGGGATCGGCCCCATCCACAAGGCTTGGGCGCGCGCCGGCCTAGCGCTCCTGCGTGGCGTGTCCGCGGCGACCGTGCGTGACCCCGAGTCGCGCGAGATGCTGCAGCGCGCCGGCGTCCGCGGTGTGGAGGTCACCGCCGATGCGGCGCTCTGCCTACCGCAGCCGGCGCCGGCGGGCATGCCGCCCGAGTTGCGTGCCCTGGGGATCGAGGCGGGAACGCCCCTGCTAGCCCTGGCGCCGCGGCCCTATGGCGCCCCGGGCTTCTCCACCCGCCTGGCCGCGGCCATCAGCCAGAGTGTGGCCCGCACCGGCGCCCGGGTGCTGTTGGTGCCGATGCAGCGCCAGGAGGACACCGGCGCCTGTCTGGAGCTGCACGCGCACCTGGGCAAATCGGCGATGCTGTTGCCGGCGGAGGTCCCACCCCAGCGCTATCCGGCCGTGTTCGCCGCCTGCGCCGCCGTCCTGGGGATGCGGTTGCACGCCCTGATCCTGGCGGCGCTCGGGCGGGTGCCCGCCGTGGGGCTCAGTTACGACCCTAAGATCAGCGCGTTTGCTCAGGGCCTTGCCCCCGACATCGCCGACCTCCACCTGGATAGCCCTGCGGACACCATCGCCGCAGCTGTGGTGGAGCGCCTCCGGCCCGATCCCGAACGGTCCGCGCGGCTGGACCGGCAGGTGGGCGACTTACAGCGGCTGGCCGGCCGCAACAACGCGATCCTCAGAGACTTGCTGGGGGCCAGGCCCCAGCCGCGGCAGGCCCGCCGTCCGTCTGACTGACCCCCCGGGTTCCAGCGGCCGCCGCCATCCCACAAGAAGGAACCGCAGGATCGGAACGGAAACGCGGGTCCGGGGTGAGTTCGGTAACGATCTATGATTTGCGCGGGGTGCTGCGCTGGGCGCGCCGTCGGCTGGCGCGGTATGCCCCGCGCCCCTCGCGTGTCCGCCGCATCGACCGCGTCTGCCTCCCGGGGCGGCGCGTGGTGGCGATCACCTTCGACGACGGCCCGACCGCCGGACTCACGGATTCCCTCCTGGAGATCCTGGCGCGCCATGGCGCGCACGGCACGTTCGACGTCATCGGTTCGACGGCGGCCAACTATCCGGACCGGCCCGGGCAGCCGGGCACCGCCTTCTGGAGCGGGCGTCGGTCGGACCACTACGCGGCGTTCGGCCGGGACGCGGAGGCGGGCGTTCAGGCGCAACCGGAACTCGCCCGCAGGTTGGCGGCAGAGGGGCACGAGCTCTCCAACCACTCGTTCCGCCACCTGGCCTTCGGGCGAGAGCGGCTGGTGTACCGGGGACGGGACGCGTTCGGCTCCGCCCGGTCGGCGCTGGCGGACCAACGGCGCCTGCACGCGCTGTGCTCGGAACTGACGGGGCAGCGGCTCAGGTGGGGCCGCCCCCCGCACTACATCAACCCCACGCTCGACGGGTACACCGCATTCGACATCTATGAGGCCATGGGGTACCAGTACCTGGGGGCCAGCTTCGACCTTGGCGGCTGGCAGCCGACGCGCGGCGGCTTCGCCCGCGCCGTCGACGAGGCGGTGGCGCCCTTGCGCCAGGCGCTGGCGGCCGATGCGGATAGCCTGTGCGGCCAGATCCTCTTTGCCAAGGACGGCTTCAACATGTCCCTGGACGCCATCGCCCCGGCCGCGCTCCCCTTGCAACTGGAATTGCTCACCCGCCATGGCTACCAGGTGGTGACAGTCTCCCGCCTGGTGGCGATGAGCCCGTTCGCCGACGTGGCGGCGGAGGAGGCGGAGGTCGGCTGGGCCCAATCCCTCATGGTCTGTGGCGTACCGGTGGCACGCAGCGACAATCGCCTGGCGCCCGGCGCCCGCTTCACCTGGGGCGATCTGGTCGCATGGTTGGCGGGCCCGGTCCTGCCGGCGGCGCTGGAGGCGCAAGCGGGCGGCCAGGGCCGGGCCGACCTATATGGCCGGTCAGTGGCGGCTTGCCGCGAGCGCGGCTGGCTGGACCCGGCCGGGCGCTTCGCCCCGGAGCGGCCGGTTCTCCGGCCGGAACTCGACCAGGTGCTGGCGCGCTGGGACTGGACGCCGGTCGGGCAGCGCACGCGGCGGCGCGTGGCGGATCCGGTCTACCCGGGCGATGCCGTCACGCGCCGCCTGGCCCTGCACCAGTTCGTCCAGGCCTTGGGGGACCGGGGTGGGCCGGCCGTGCCCCTAGCCCTCCTCGACTGACCATTCCACGCGCTCCCGCAACCGCCCCAGGCGTGCGGCCGTCCTGGCACCGTGCCATGCCAGGCGCGCGGCTGCCTGGGGCAGGCGGGGCCAGGCGCCCGAGCGCCACGTCTTGACCGCCTGGCTGCCCGCCTCCACCAGGGGCGCGGTCCCGCGGCCCACGATCCGCAGCGTGCCCCACCCCAGCGCCTGGCGCAGATCGCCGTCGCCGGCCACGGCGCAGCGCGCGTGCCCCACCTCGCCCGGGAAGTGGGCGTCGGAGCCGGCCGTCGCGATCAGGCGCGAGTCCGGATGCTGTTGGCGCCAGGACCGCCAGGTCTCGAGGGCGCGCAGGTTGGCGCGGGCAAATCGGCTGAACTCCGCCCGCGCGTTGTACACCTCCAGCCCGTCCATGCCCGCCAGCACGTCTGGGGCCAGCGGCCGGAACGTCTTGGTCGGGTGGGCCAGGATGGCCAACCCTCCCTGGGCGTGCACCGCCGCGACGACCTCCCGCCACGGCCAGCGTGGTGCGGAGCCCAGGCGGATCTCGCTGGTGAGGAACAACCCCAGCACGTGTCCGACATCGGTCGCGTACTCCGCCCCGACGATGATCTCCGGGTCATCCGCGCCGCGGAGTTCGGCGGTGCGGAGCCCCCCGGCGATCGTGCCGTGGTCGGTGACCGCCAGCGCATCCAGGTGCGCGGTGCGGGCCCGCCGCAGGAGTTCCCGCGGGTGGGAGATGCCGTCCAGGGAGGCATGCGTGTGGCAGTGCAGGTCAAGCCAGCGGATCATGCCTGGCCGCTGGTCCTGTCGTGGCGCCCAAACCGGCGCAACTGCCGGCCAAGGTAGTGCACAAACGGCCTGGGATCGTCGCGTGCGTAGATGGCCTCGTGGGCCGGCCGCGTGCGCAGTTCCCGCAGGTACCCGGCCACCGAGACCCCGTCAGCGCGGGCGGCCAGGAAGTCCCGCAGGAGGAAGCGCAGGCGCACGCCGCTGGCGTAGCCGGCCGGGGGCTGCGGTCCGGCGGAGAGGGAGCGGTAGATCATGAGGGGGAAGTCCGCTCCGGCAGCGATGGCCAGGGGCAGCGTGCCCCAAAAGCGCGGGTTGATCTCCAGTAAGCGGAAGTTGCCCTGTGCGTCCTGCTTCCATTCGACCATGGCCGGACCCGTCCAGCGCAGGCTGTCCAGGAGCCGGAGGCTGCGATCGGCCAGAGCGGGGTGCTCGACGCTCACGGCCAGCGCGCTCGGCCCTCCGCGCACCGGGTATTCCCGCAAGCGCTGATGCACGAAATGCCCCAGGGGGCGCCCCTCGATGTCGAATGCGGCCGAACAGCCATATCCCGGGCCCGCCAGGTATTCCTGGATGACGGGGGACGCCTGTCGCGCGTCGAAGGCGCGATAGATCCGCTCCAACTCCGCCCGATTGCCGACGATGGCGTAGCGCTGGTCCGCAGGCAGGCCCAGGGCCTCTCCCTCGCGGTATTTGACGACGACCGGAAACGGCGGGTGATCGGCCAGGGTGAACTGCCGCGGCACGGGGAGGCCCAACGCCGCGGCGTGCGCATGCAGGCGCGCCTTGTCTGCGGCCAACTCCAGGCTGTCGGGCTCCGGCACAAGGGCCTGCACGCGCTCGTTCCAGAGCGGGCGGTGGCGCGAAAACCAGCGGACCGTGCCGATGGCGACGGGGATCACGACGCGCCCGGCCGCCACGGTGCCCAGCCAGCGCCCAAAGCCCTCCGGATCCGCTTCGGGGTCGGGCATCTCCAGGCGCTGGGCGCAGTAGCGGGAGGAGAAGGCGATCACGCCGTGCCGACCGCTGTCGGGCGATTCGGCCACGGCAACGTCCAGCCCGGCCCGTCCCAGCGAGCGCACGACGGCCAGGGCCATCGCGTAGCGTCCGTCCAGCACCAGCGCGTCCAGGGCTGTCCCCCCCTTGGCCCCACGGCCTGAGTGTACACGTTGGCCGGGGGGGGCGGGTCCCCATGGTGCGCGGGTGGCTGTTTCTGGCGGGGCGGGCGGCCCAGGGCAGGACTCTTGTCTGATGCCGTCGAACCGCGACGGAGCGAAATTGTCGGCGTGCGGTTCTCCCGGCGCGTCGCGGGAAGGGGCAATCGGCGATCATCAGCCTGAAGGACGTCACAAAGATGTATCCGCCCCGCATCGCTGCCCTTTCCGGCGTGAATCTTGAGGTCGAGCGGGGGGAGTTCGTCTTCCTGATCGGCTCCAGCGGGGCGGGCAAGTCGACCCTGGCGCGCCTGCTCTACCGGGAGGAGCGGGCCACTGCGGGACAGGTCGTCGTCAACGGCTGCGACCTGATGTGCATGCCGTCGGCGCGCGTCGCCCACTTCCGTAGGCAGGTCGGCGTCGTCTTCCAGGACTTCAAACTGCTGCCGCATAAGACCGTCGCGGCAAACGTCGCCTTCCCTCTGATCGTGGCAGAGTATTCCACGCGCGAGATCCGGCGGCGGGTAGCGCAGATCCTCGAGGTCGTCGGACTGGAGCATCGCGCGGGCGCGCTGCCGGCAGAACTCTCCGGGGGAGAGCAGCAGCGTGCCGGCTTGGCACGGGCGATCGTCAACAACCCCGTGCTCCTGATCGCTGACGAGCCGACGGGCAACCTCGATCCGGAAAACGCCGCGGGGATCACAGACCTCTTCGTCGAGATTAACCGGCGCGGGACGACCTGCATCGTCTGCACCCATGCAGCCGGGATGGTCAACCGGTTGCGGCGGCGGGTCGTGGAGATCGAAGAGGGCAGGATTGTCCGTGACCAGGAGCGCGGTGCCTACGTGGACCAGAGCGCCCTCATCCCCGAGGAGACCCAGCGCCGCCTCGCCTTGGTCGCAGCGCGTCGCCTGGCCGCTCCCGTGGGATCCTGGGCCATGCGTTCAGGCCGTCGCGGCTGAGGCGCGCGTTCCCCGGCGACCAGATCAGGGAGGAGGGTCGCATGTGCGCCTGCGGACGGTCACCCACCTATGCGGCGAGGGCGTCAGCGGCGTGTGGGACAACGGGCTTTTGAGCTTGGCCGCCGTCAGCACGGTGGCGATCTCCCTATTCGTCCTCGCCTTGATGGGCCTTTTGGCGCTCAACATGCAGCACCTGGCCCGGGTCGTCGACGCGCAGGTCCAGGTGGTGGCCTACCTGCAGCCGACCAACTCCTCCCCGCCCGAAAGCCAGATCGTGCAGCAGATCAGCGCGTTGCCCGGCGTGACCAATGCGGTGTTCGTCAGCAAGGCGGTAGCCCTGAAGGCGCTGGCCCAGCAGTTCGGCCAGGACGCGGCCCTCATCAGCGGCACAGCCAACGGCCCCGGCGGCAATCCCCTGCCCGACGCCGTCAACATCTACGTGGGGCAGCCCAGTGCGGTTGCCGGTGTGGTCGCCGCCGTCCAACGGATGAACGGGGTCAGTCTGGTTACCGACGCCCCGACCGTTGTGGACAAGCTGCTCGGCTTCAACAAGGCGCTGCAGATCCTCGGCATCTTTCTGGTCGCCGCCCTCGCCCTGGCCACCGTCGTCGTGATCGGCAACACGGTGCGGGTGGCGGTGTATGCCAGGCGGGACCAGATCGCGATCATGAAGCTTGTGGGCGCGACCAACAGCTTCATCCGCTGGCCGTTCTTCGTCGAGGGTGCCGTCCTAGGCCTGATCGGTGCGATCGTCAGCGGTGCGGTCATCTGGTGGGGCTACCGCTGGGTGGCCAGCGCCGTGGCCAAAAGCATGTCGTTCCTGCCGCTTTTGCCGCCGGGGCACCTCGTGCTGCCCCTGGACGAGGTGCTCCTGGCGGCAGGGGTGGTGCTGGGCGCCATGGGGAGCGCCCTCTCGGTTCGGCGTCACCTGCACGT
The DNA here is from genome assembly GCA_021846605.1 of Bacillota bacterium. The sequence continues at coordinate 10,670 of JAJZWQ010000058.1, forward strand.
CTGAAGCGGTCCCGAACGTGCACATGCGCCCCCCCGCTCCTCCGGTATACATGGCCCATCCCCCGCCTGGGGAGGGACCGGAATGGTGGCGCGGCGGACTGCGGCGCTCTGGGGTCTGGTGCTGGTGCTGTTCACGGCCGTGATCACCTGGGGCGTCACAACTTGGGTGGACGGGCTACCGCCGTTGGGGCGGGGCGCCGCTGCCCTGCCACTGCCCCCCGCGGACACGGACAGCCTGCTGCAGGGCCTGGGCCTTATCGCGCGGCACGCGCTGAAGCCGCCGGACATGGCGCGCGTGACGCAGGCCGCGCTCGGGGCCGCGGTGACCAGTTTGGGGGACCCGTATTCGGGGTACCTGGCGCCGGCCGCGTACCGTGCCATGCGCAACGCGGCGTCGGGACGCTATGCCGGGGTGGGGATCGAGGTGGCCGAGCAAGCGGGAGAACTGGTGATCACGCGCGTCCTCCCCGACACCCCCGCCGCGGACACCCCCTATGTGGGGGCGCCGGCAGGGGCGGCGCTGGGGCTGGCGGCGGGTGACCGGCTCCTGCGCATCAATGGCCGGCCCGTGGCCCACATGGACATGGCCAGCGTTGGGGATGCCGTGCAGGGGGCCCCAGGCACCCTGGTGCAACTGGAGGTCCAGCGGGGAGGCGTCAGGTTGACGTTCAGCCTCAAGCGGCGGGAAATCACCGTGGCCAGCGTCACGTCCCGGCTGCTGGCGCCGGGCCTTGGGTACATCCGCATCCGGCTGTTCAATTACGGCACGCCCGGCCAGTTCGCCGCCCAATTGGCGCGCCTTCGCGGCGAGGGCATGCGGGAACTGGTGCTGGACCTGCGCAACAATCCCGGGGGCCTGCTTTCCTCGGTGGTCGGGGTCGCGCGCTGGGTGTTGCCGGCCGGCGTCGTCACCTACCTCCAGCCCAGGAATGGTCCGCGCCATGCCTACCGCCTGACCCGTACCCATCCCCTGACCATCCCGTTCGTCGTCCTGGTCAACGGCCATACCGCTTCGGCCGCCGAGTTGCTGGCCGCCGCCATTCAGGACGACCGGTTGGCGCCCCTGGTGGGCGAGCGCACCTATGGCAAGGGCGTGGTCCAGCAGATCTTCCCCCTGGCCAACGGCGGTGCCCTGCGCCTGACCGTCGCCCGCTACCTGTCTCCGGACGGACGCGATATCAACGGGGTCGGGGTGACGCCGAACGAGACGGTGCCCGCGCAGCGCACCGGCGACCAGTTGGGCAACCTGGCCACGGACCCGCAACTGGCGGCGGCGCTGCGCCTTTTGCACCGGGCGGCCGCGTGAACCCGGAGGCGCGGCTGCAGTTGGAGGATGCCCTCCGCTGCCAGTGGCCCTGGCAGGGGACGCCCGTCGTGCGCCACCAGGTCGCATCCCTCCTGGCGGCCGGCTGCAAGCGCGTCTGGCTGGAGGGTGTGGTACCGCCGGAGGTGGCGGCGGCACTTTCCGACGACCCGCGGATCGTGTTTGGTGCGGGGCCCCGAGATGCCCCCTGTTTTGATTGCCACCATCCCCTGGGTGCTCCGCATGTGGACCTCCGCCGGCCAGAGACCGTCCCCCGCCAGGGATGGCTCTCGATCTTCCGCCCGCGTCCCGGCTTGGTCGTCTTTACCGAACCGATCGGGCTGTGTGCGCGCTGGGGAACGCCGGATGTCCACGCCTACCTGATCCTGGGCCGGCACCACGCGCTGCTCGTCGACTCGGGAACAGGCCTGGGCGGGATCGCGCCGTCAGCGCGTAGGGTCGCGGGAGACATCTGGGCGTTCCACACCCACCGGGATTGGGACCACGTCGGCGAAGCCGGGGCCTTTCCCTGGGTCTGGGCGTCGGCGCGTCCGGGGCGGATTCCCGTGGCGACCCTGCGCCGCTGCCTGCGGGCGCGGCAGGCCGCCCCCTGGCGCCCGGTGGAACCGGACGGGTGGCCACTGCCCGTCCCGGACGTCCGCCAACCGCCGCCCGTGATCGACCTCGGCGGGATCGTGCTGCATGTGTTGCCGGCACCTGGGCACACCCCTGACGGCCTTGCCCTCTACGACGCCGAACGGGGCGACCTTTTTGCCGGCGACGCCCTGTATGCAGGGATCCTTTTTGCGCGGGACCGGGCCGCCTTTGACGCCACCCGGCGCCGCCTTCTCGCCCTTCCGGGCCTACGCCGCGTCTGGGGCGGTCACGGCCCGGTACCCGCCTCCCCCGCGGCCATCCGCCATTTCGCCGCTCTCGGCTGACCGTTCGGCCTGGGAAGGTATCCAGTCGGAACCAATGTGGTGGCATGTGGTGCCGCGCGCCCGAGGTCGGTTGGCCGAGTGCACACTGAGCCTTCCCGCGCATACTGATCCTGACGCATACGGGGGAGGCGCGGGACGATGTTCATCGACTTCACCGGGGTCATGCTTGTCGGGATCGGCGCCGGCTTCGTCATCCTGGCTGACTACCTATTCCGGGCGCCTGCGGCGGAATCGCGGGCGCCGTGGGCGGCGGGTTTCTTCGCGGCGGGCCTGCTGGGCCTTTTGACATCGCTGCCTATGATCCTGACCTGGCCCCTGCCCGGCGCATACAACATCGCCTTTGGGGAGCCGGCGCTGTACTTGAGCATCGCCTTCCTGGGCGCCGGCATCACGCTCGCCCTGCGGTGGGAGCCCCTGATTCCCGCCATCTACGGCGCCTTCGGCGGCCTGATCGCGATCGTCGTGGGGCTGCGCATCGGAAACCTTGGCCTCACGAAGGAGCCCACCCTGACCCTCGTCGGTTACCTCGCCGCCGGCCTTGGCGGCATCTTGACCCTGCCGGCGATCCAGTACCGCAACGTGCGGGCCATCGCGCTTATTGCGGCGGCATGTCTGGTGGTTGCGGCGGTCGTCTTCCTCTTCATCGGTTACGCCGCGTACTGGTCGCACCTGTCTGCGTTCGCCAAGTGGGTCCCGGCTACCATGGCCAAGTCCGGTGCGGCCTAAAGCGCCCGAGGACTCGGCCCCGGCAGGCCGTCGCCCCCGCCGGGACCGATGCAGCCGCCGTCTCTCAGATTGGGGTCCGCGACAGGGGGCCGCCCAGGCGGCTGCGCATGGCCCGGGAGCCCCCTGGACGGGCACCAGCGCGCGGTGCTTCCAGGCGCAGGTTTGCGTTCCATGGCCCGCCGGCCGGCGTCCGTGAGGGCGTCGGCGTCCCGCCCCCCCCCGCTCACCAGGCGTTGTGACGGCCACGGAATGGACCCACCCCCAGCGCTGGTGCCGGGAAGACGCGATCGGTCGGTTGGCTAGCAGAGCCCGCCAAGGATGGCAGACCGTCCGGGTACCTGATGGGGCGAGCGAGCGCAGCCCCTTGCAGGGACGTGTTGGTCCGCAGCACGCGGGCGTTCGCTGATGCAATGGCCGGTCCACTTCATGGGATGGCGTCTCGCGCCAGCCTGCAGTGGGCGTGCCCGGGCCGCTCCTCCCTCGCCGCCCGACGCAGGGGGGCCGCCACCGCGTCCTGGCGGCCCCGTCCCGCCGGATACCCGCGCCACATCGGGGCCCAGGGGGCGGCCCGTGACGGGCGGTGGCGGGACGCGGCCTGTCGGCTTGCGCTATGCTCGGGTCGAAGCCTGCGCAACCCTGGGGGTGACATGCGTCGTGGCGATTGCGGACGGGGCGCCCCTTGGCGTGCCCCCCAATCCCGGTGCCGACAACGGCGCCGCCAACCCCCAGGACCGCCCGCCAGACCCGGCGCAGGGGGAGCCCTCCGGGCAGCGCTCCGCTCGTCGCCGCGGACTGGAGGAGTCCATCGACGAGGTGTCCTATCTGGTCGCCCAGGACGTCCGCCACTACCGGCCGCTGATGCGCCTCTTCCTGGAGGCGCATCAGGCGCAGCGTTACTTTCTTGATGTGGAGGACGTGCACGCCCACGTCCGGCAGCGGCATGACCCCGCCTACACGGCCGAGCAGTGCCAGGCCGACCTGGACCAACTCGTGCAGTGGGGCAACCTCACCCGCCACTACGCCCGCACGCGCGTGCACACCATCGACGAGTTCCTGCGCCGCCAGGCGGTCTACCAGGCGACGCCCGGGGGCATCGGGGTAGAGCGCTTTGTCGCCGCGCTGGAAGAGGAGGGGCGCCGGACCGGAAGCCTGGACCGCACAATCCTGGCCGCGCTCTGGCAGCGCATGCGCGAGTTGGACGCGCTCCTGGGCGAGCAGGGCGTGCTGGTGGCGCTGGGCGATCCGGCGGGTACGGGCGCGGCCATGGTCGGGCCTGCTGCCCGGCAGACCCAGGAACGGGTGGCCACCCTTTGGGCGGAGGTGCACCACCACTTCGAGCGCGTCGCCAATGACGGCGTCTCCTATCTGGCCCAGCTCCGCGGCGTGCAGGCCCAGCAGATCCTGGAGCACTCCGCCTTCCACGCCTACAAGGACGTCCTGGTCCGGTACCTGTCCGACTATGCGCTCGCCCTGGCCGAGACCGGACCGCTGATCGCGTCAACCGCCCGCGGTTGGAGCCAGACCAGCCGTGGCGCCGTGGTCGCCTTTTGCGCTGGCGCGGTGGCGGCGCGCCAGCCGCTGCCCGACGGCTCCTTCCCCAACGTGGCGGTGGAGATCGCCCACGTGCACCGCCGCGCCGATGCCTTGGCGCGGTGGTTCGATCCCGCCGCCGGCGACATCGTCCGCCTGAAGCAGAGCACCAACGACGCCATTGAGTTGGTGACCCGCCAGGCCGCCCGCCTGGCCGACCTGCGCTGGGGCAGCCGAAGCCGGCGGCGCGACCTGGAGGAGCTGGCGATCCTCTTCGCCCACTGTACGGACGTGGCGCAGGCCGAACGCATCGCGGCCGTCGCTTTCGCCGCGGCGCTGCCGCGCCACTGGCAGGCCGACCGCGTGCCGGACAACGCCGGTCGCGCCTCGCCCTGGCTGGAGCCCGCCGAGGAGGTCGTGCTCGCCCCGATCCGCCGCGGCGCCCGCATCCGCACCGCCGACGACCCGCTGCCCGAGCGCGGTGCCGCCCGCGACGCGCTGATCCGCGACACCCTGGGGGGCCGGGCCGCGGCGGCACGGCGCCTGCGCGGACTCTTCGGCGCCGCCGGTCGCTGCGATCTTGGCGAGTTGCGCCTGTCGGACCCAGGGCTGCGCGACGACGTCCTCGAACTCCTGGGGCGGTGCCTGGCCGCCACGGATGGGGCGGCTGCGGCGCCCGACGGCGGCCGCATCGTGCTCTCGGGGGAAGCCGGGGACTTCGGACGGATTGAGGCGCCAGACGGCACCCTGCGCGCGCCACAGTGGGTCCTGACCTGGGAGCCCGCCGCCTACCGGGCCGGAGGGGAGGAGCGGGGCGCATGACGCGGTCCGAGCGCGCCGACGCGACGCGCATGGCCCACCATGACCTGCTGGACCGGGTGGCCGTGCTGGCCGCCACCGCCCCGGAGGCCTACCGCCGCATCCAGCGGGCGGAGGATCGCCTGGCGCGCTTTTACCGCGACGGGCCCGGGTGGACGCTGGTCCGCACCCGGGCCTTGGCGCGCCTCCTGAAGGAACCAGCCCCTGCCGTGGCCGGGCACGGGCTGCCGCGCCTGACCGAGCCCGGCGATTACGCCCTGATCGCCTGGATCCTGTGGTACGGAGAGCGGCTGCTCCTTGCCACACCGCCGGGCGCCGGGGGCGGGGAGGTGCAGTTCATCCTGTCGGACCTGGCTGAAGAACTGATCGCCCAGACCGCCCGCGCGAGCGCCGACAACGGCGCGCCGGCGGCCCTGGACCTCCGCGGCCACCGCCACCGCGCCAGCCTGGTGCGCGCGCTCCGCAGCCTGGAGGGCACCGGCGCCATCCGCCGC
>JAJZWQ010000059.1 GCA_021846605.1 Bacillota bacterium
CATCGAGGAGCACATCCTGGCCTGCAAGCACCACGGCTACCAGAGCACGCACGCCTTCTCGCTGAACTGGAACGCGCTGCGCGGCTGGCACTACCTGCCGCTGCTGGGCCGGCTGCTCAACACCCTGGCCTGCTACTGGGCTGTGGGCCCTGGTCTGCGCCCGCGGCTTCCGCGGCACGCTGCTCTTCCTGCGCGAGACCTACCTCCACCCCTGGCTGAGCCCGGAGCGCCTGCGCGCCCTCTGCGCCCGGAGGCCCCAACTGCGCCTGATCCGCGCCCACGGCGGCCCCCACCGGGCATCCGGCCTGCCGCCAGGCGAGCACCGACCTGCCGAGCGCATCTTCACCCAGCCCAGCACCGCCCCGCCGGCCCCTGCCCACACTCCGGCAGGCCTCCGCCGTGCCTGCTCGGGCCACTCATGCTTCAGCGCTGCCAAGCGGCTGCCGTCCTGGACAGCCGTCTAGAAGCCGCAGTGCCGCACCAGGTGCCCCCCGCGGACTTTCCTGGCGGATCTGCTCGGAGTGGATGCGGCGGCGCGGCGGGAGCACCACCTGGTCACTTGGACGCGCCAGGCGCGTTGCGCCTGATTCTCATCCGAACATCTCGCGATGCAATCCAACGACTGTTCGGTGCCGTGTTCCTGGAACACAGCAAGAGACGCTATCCACGTCGCCCGCGGTCACTTGCCGGATACTCAGACCACGCCCCAGATCCCGGTGATCGGGGCCATGGCCCGCCAGCCGCGCTCAAGCTCTGCGCCCCCCAGGATCGCCGTCCTGACCGCCGGCGGTGCCTGGCGAGAGCGGGGGAGGGGTGTCCCATTCCCCGCTCGTGGGGTTCGATCGGCGGGCGGGAAGACGTACGCCGGGCGGATGCGGCGCGTTCCCGGGCCGGGATGGGGTCAGAACCGACTCTGCCGCCCGCCACTCCGCATCGGTGAACCCATAGACCTCCACCGCGGCAGGCACCCGTCCGCCAGCGACCGCGGCGTCGAACCCGGCGGCCATGGCCCGGCAGCTCTCCTCAGCGCCCAATCCCGCGATGCCCGCCCCCAGGAGGGGGAACGCCACGCTCCGGCAGCCGCGATCCGCAGCCAGGCGCAGGGCCGTCTCCACGCCGCGGGCCAGTTCGTCGGCGCCCGCCCGGCGGCCGCTGAACCAGTCCAGGGTCGGAACGTGCAGCACGCACCGGAAGGGGAGCCGTCCGGCGCCCGTGACGACGGCACTTCCCAGCGGACACGGCGCGGCGGCCCGGGAGTCCCGATCGAAGTCCGGACCGGCCGCGACGGCCAGTGCTCGCGCAACGCCGCCGCCATGGCGCAATTCGGTGTTCGCCGCGTTGACCACCGCGTCCGCGCGCGCGTCCAGCACGCTCCCCCGCTCCACAGACACCCGCATTCCTCTCCCGAGCGGAGCGCCCAGCCCCGACCGGTCCCTCCCCTCGTACTTCTTCAGATCCGCCTCTGCCAGGGAGGGATGCCCTCGGCCTTGCCGCAGGCCACCCAGTGCTCCGGCGCCAACTCGCGCCACTCTTGGCGCTGGTGGCGGCAGGAGGCGTCCGCCAGGGGGCAGCGTGGAGCGAACGGGCAGCCGCCCTCGGCCATCGTCTCCGTCTGGGGGCCGATGCCGCCCACATGCTGGCGCGCCCGCCCCGGATCGATATCGGGGGCGGCGGCCCAGAGCAACCGCGTGTAGGGGTGGCGCGGGGCCGGCCAGAGCGCGGCGCTCGGGCCAAGTTCGACCAGTTGCCCGCGGTAGAGCACCCCCAACCGCGTGCACAGTTGGCGCGCCAACCCGAGGTCGTGCCCCAGGTACAGGATCGTCAGACCGTGCCTGTGGCGCAACCCATCCAAGAGGGTGCTGATGTGCGCGGCCGCCGGGGGGTCCAGGGCGGCGGTGGGCTCATCGGCGACCAGCAGGGCTGGCTCGGCGCCGAGGGCGCGCGCCAACGCCACGCGCTGCAACTGCCCTCCCGAGCACTGGTGCGGGTAGCGCCAGGCCACCTCCGGGCCCAGTCCGACGTCGGCCAGCAGTTGCGCCGCCCGCGCTGGCCGCGCCGCGGGCGGCAGCCGCAGCGCCTCGCCGACGCTGGCGGCAACGGTCCAGCGCGGATCCAAGGACAGGGCGGGGTCCTGGAAGAGGGGCTGCACGCGCCGGCCCCCCATCCGGATGGGGCCTCCCTCCAGGAGCGCCTGCCCGCTGGAGGGGCGCAGCAGTCCGGTGACGATGCGCGCCAGGGTAGACTTGCCGCTCCCGGACTCGCCGAGCAGTCCCAGCGCGTCCCCGGCCGCCAACTGCAGGCTCACGCCGTCCAGGGCGCGCACGGTCCGCCGTCCATGGCGGTAGGTGTGCCCGAGCGCCTCGGTCGCCAGTAGCGGCGTTGTGGCGCCGGTCATGCCCGACGTCCCTCCGCGTCCGGCGTATGGAGCCAGCAGTGGACGCAGTGGCCGTTGCCGCCGTTCGGAGCCGGCAGCGCCGGGGGCCAGCCCGCGCCGCAGGCCGGGAGCACCCAGGCGCAGCGGGGGGCAAACGGGCAGCCCGGCGGTGGGAGCAGGGGATCGGGGGCGCTGCCGGGGAGGGGGCTGGGCGCCCGCACCTCCGCACCGGGCGCGGGCGGCGCCGCCGCCAGCAGGGCCTGGGTGTATGGATGGGCGGGGCGCAGCAGCACGTCGGCGGCGGATCCCTGTTCCACCATCCGCCCGGCGTAGAGGACTGCGACGCGGTCGGCGAGGCGGGCGACCAGACCCAATTGGTGGGTCACCAGAAGAAGGGTGAGCCCCCGCTGCGCGCTCAGCGCCCCCAGGACATCGGCCACCTGGGCGGCGACCGTGGCGTCCAGGCCGGCCGTGGGCTCGTCGGCCAGCAGGACGGTGGGATCGCCCGCCAGGGCCAGGGCGAGGAGGGCCCGGCGGCGCATACCGCCGCTGAGTTCGTGCGGGTAGGCCCGCGCCGCGCCCTCGGCCAGCCCGATCCGCCGCAGGTGGTCCAGGGCATCGGTCCAGGCCGCCCGCGCGGGCAGATGGTGGTGCAGGGCGCACACCTCGGCCACCTGGCGGCCGACGATCATCGTGGGGTCCAGGGCGTCGCCGCTCTCCTGGAAGACGACGGCCAGGTGGCGGCCGCGCAGCGCCCGCCAGGCGCGCGCGTCCAGGGTCAGCAGGTTGCGTCCCGCCAACACGGCCTGCCCGGCCGTATCGGCCCCGGGCGGCAGCATGCCGGCCAGCGCGGCGAGCAACGAGGACTTCCCCGAGCCGGATTCGCCCACCAGGGCGAAGATCTCTCCGGCCTCCACACCGAACGACACATCGCGCACGGCCGCCAGCGGGCCGTGCGGCGTGGGGAAGGTCACCGCCAGTTGCCGGACCTCCAGTAGCGCCAGTGCTCTGCCCCCTTCCCACGGCGTCCGCAGACCCCGGGTCACCCGCCAGGCGGCTGCCCCGCGCGCAGGCAGTCCCCCAGGAGATAGCAGGCCAGCAGGGTGAGGACCAACGCCGCCGCCGGGAACAGCAGAGGGTAGGGGTCCAGGAGAAACGTCGGGGCGGCCAAGCTGATCAGGGAGCCCCATGAGGCCAGGGGCGGACGGACCCCCAGCCCGATGAACGACAGGAAGGCTTCGGCGAAGATGGCCTGGGGGAGGCTGTATGAAAGCCAGGCGAGGACCGGACCCCACACCTGCGGCAGCAGGTGGCGGAAGAGAACGCGCGGGCCGGAGACCCCCAGCGCCCGGGCGGCCAGCACGTAGTCCCGGTCGCGCAGCCGCTGGACCTCCCCGCGCACCAGGCGCGCCATCCCCAGCCAGTTCACCAAGGCGATGGCCAGCACCACGGACACCGGCCCCGGGCCGCGCACCGCCAGGAGCGCCATGGCCACCAGCAGGAAGGGCACCCCGTACAGTACGTCGATCACCCGGGCCATCACTTGGTCGACGGCGCCGCCGAGATACCCGGCCACCCCTCCATACACCACCCCCACGCCCAGATCCAGGGCGACGGCGGCCAACCCGATACCCAGCGAGATGCGGGCTCCGGCCCAGGTGCGGGCAAAGACGTCCCGGCCCAGCACGTCCGTGCCGAAGGGGTGGTGGGCGCTGGGCGGCCGGTTGGCTAGGGCCAGGTGCACCTGGAGCGGGGAGGCGCCCACCAGCAGCGGGCCGATGACCGCCATCAGCACCACGCCGCCCAGGATGGCCAGCGCCACGATCAGGGTCGCGCGGCGCGCCGGACGCACCCGGCCGCTCGGCACCGCCGCCGGCAGGACCTCGGCGTTCACGGGCGCACCCCCCCGTGGCGGACGCGGGGGTCGAGCAGAGGGTGGGCCACATCGGCCAGAAGGTTGAACGCCAAGAGCAGCGCCGCATAGAAGAGCGTGAGTCCCAGGACCACGGGGTAGTCGCGGTCCAGGATGCTCTGGACGTAGACCCGGCCCAGGCCGGGGATGGAAAAGATTTGCTCGATGGCGAACGAGCCGGTGAGGATCGCCGCGGCCATCGGTCCCAGCACCGCCAGCAGGGGAAGGGACGCGTTGCGCAGGACATGGCGCCGCAGGATCCGCCCCTCCGGGATGCCGACGGCCCGCGCGGTGCGGATGTATGCGCTAGACAGCACCCCGCGGGCCTGCGCCTGGATCAGGCGGGTGACCAGAGCCAGGGCGACCATGCCCAAGGAGAAGGCGGGCAGGATGCTGGCGGCCAGCCCCCCCCAGCCGGCCACCGGCAGCAGTTGCCACCGCACGCCGACCAGCCAGTCCACGAGGAGGGCCAGCACGAAATTGGGGACCGCCAGGCCCGCCAGGGTGACGATCAGCGCGCCCGTGGCGGCCGCTCCCCGCGGGCGCGCCGCTGCCAACAGGCCCAGGGCGATGCCGCCACTCACCGACCACCCCAGCGCCTCCAGGCCAAGGATCCCGGAAACCGGGAAGCCCTGGGCGATGACGTCGGCCACGGTGCGCTGGGGATCGACCAGCGACCAGCCCAGGCGTCCGTGCGCCAGGTTGCCCAGGAACGTGAGGTATTGCTGCCAGAGGGGGAGGTCCAGGCCGTAGCGGGCCACCAGTAGCGCGTGGGTGGTCGCCCCGATGTGTTGGGTGGAGAAGGGGTCCCCCGGGATGGCGTGCAGCAGGGCGAAGGTGGCCGTGGCCACCGCCCAGAGGGCGGCCAGGGCTAGGCCGAGCCGCTGTAAGAGGTACCGCGCGCTGTCCGCCTCCCCGCCGCCCGGGGTCCCACCGCTCCCGCACCCCGGGGGAGTGCAGCAGGGGTTCTGTCAGGATGTGTCGCTTCCTGCGGCGGGCGGGGATCCGCCCCGCACGCTGGGCACAGCCCGTATCCGACCTCCCGGTGGGGATCCTGCCCGGCCCAGGTGGATCCGCGTACCAAGCGGTGTGTGCAGCCGACCACGGGAGCGCGGGGCGCGAGGAGCCCCCTGCGCGCAGGCCGCTCGGGACAAGGGGATAGGGAAGGGACGATTGTCCGGCTCGCAGCCCGCTGGAGGCCGGCGTGTGTCCCGGGATCCGTATCGCCGACCGCAGCCGCGCCGGAGGGATCGCCCGCGGGACCCGCGAACTGCGTGGTAACGATCCTCCACTTTCGACATGGCGGTGGCAAAGATGTCGGACCCGACGCTCACCATCCCAGCGGCCGACCCCGATGCGGCCGATTGCGGTGCCATCGGCCCCGAAACAATCCGGGAGGTGCAGGCCCAGTTCCGGGCCGATCCCCACCGGCGGGCGGCCATGAACGCCATCCGCCAGGGCGGGATCCGCGCCGTGGCTCTGGACCAGGATGCGCGCAGGACCCAGCAGCACACCTTTTCCACCGAGATCGAGACCGGGCCGATCACCAACCAGCACCAGACCGGCCGCTGCTGGATGTTCGCCGGGCTCAACGCCCTGCGCGTTCCGGTAAAGGAGCGGTGCCGCCTCAAGGAGTTCGAGCTCTCCCAGCCCTACCAGATGTTCTGGGATAAGTTCGAGCGCGCCAACTACTTCCTGGAGAGCATCCTGGAGACGCGCGACAAGGCGCGGTCCGGCCGCCTGGTTTCCTGGCTCCTGGAGGGCCCGCTCAACGACGGCGGCCAGTGGGATATGTTCGTCAACCTCGTGCGCAAGCACGGCGTGGTACCCAAGTACGTCATGCCCGAGACGTTCCACAGCCGCGAGTCCCGGTGGATGAACCGTCTGCTGGTGGCCAAACTGCGCGAGGACGCGGCCCTGCTGCGCGGCGCGCACGCCGAGCAGGGCCACGCGCTACCGGCGCTGCGGGAGCGCAAGGAGGCCATGTTGGCGGAAATCTACCGCCTGCTGGCGCTCTTCCTGGGGGAACCCCCGGAGCGCTTCGACTTCGAGTACCGCGACCGGGACAATGCCTTCCACCGCGACGCGGGGCTCACCCCCGCGCAGTTCTATGAGCGGTACGTGGGGGTGGACCTGGACCAGTACGTCAGCCTGATCAACGCCCCCACGGCCGACAAGCCCTACGGCCGCACCTACACCGTGCGGTTCCTGGGCAACGTGCGCGGCGGGCGGGACGTCCTCTACCTGAACGTTGAGATCGACACGCTGAAGACCGTGGCCATGCGGCAGCTCCTGGCCGGGGAGCCCGTTTGGTTCGGCTGCGACGTGGGGCAGATGTCCGAACAGCAGTCCGGCGTCATGGACACCGCCCTCTACGACTACGAGGGGGTCCTGGGGGTGCCCTTCGGCCTGGACAAGGCGCAGCGCCTGGACTACGGCGAGAGCCGCATGACGCACGCCATGGTCTTGACAGGCGTGCATGTCGTCGACGACCGCCCCGTGCGCTGGAAGGTGGAGAACTCCTGGGGGACCGGTTCGGGCCATGACGGCTTCTACGTGATGAGCGACGCGTGGTTTGAGGAGTTCACGTATCAGGTGGTGGTGCGCAAGGAACGCCTGCCCGAGCACCTGCAGGCGGCACTCGCCCAGGCGCCCGTCGAGTTGGAACCCTGGGATCCCATGGGGGCGCTGGCGCGGGGCGACCGCTGACCCCGGCCCCGCCTGCCCTCAGCGTCGCGCGCGCGGAACACCCGCCGACCGGACCGCGCCGCCGGACGCAGCAAGGCCCCCCACCGGTGGCGGCTGGCGCTATCGGTGGCGAGGCCTTGCCTGCTCCCCGCACCCCGACTGGTTCTGCGACGTGCGGTCTGCCCGGGCCCCCTTGGCCGTCCGCGCGCGTCGCGCCGGTCGGGTGTCTCAGGAGGATGCCGGGCCGATCCAGGCCCACTTGAGGCAGTAGTCCGGACCCGTCGGGTACACGACCAGCCCGTGCACGTCGGTGCGCACCATCCAGTTCCGCGAGGTCCAATACAGGGGGATGGCCGGCAACTGGGACAGCAGCACATGACTGGCGGCGGCCAGATCGGCCCCGCGCTGTGCGGCCGTCGTGGCGCTGGCGGCCGCGGTCAGATCGCTATTGAAAGAGGCGTCGTTCCAGCCCGTCAGATTCATGGAAGAGTTGCCCTGAAACAGGCCCAGGAAGGTGGTCGGGTCGTTGTAGTCGGCATTCCACCCCAGGAGCCCCAGTGCGAACTGCCCCTGACCGAGGTCGGCGAAGAAGGTGTTCGTATTGAGCGGCTCCACGTGCACCGTGATCCCCATAGCCTTCTCCCACATGGCCTGCAACGCCTGGCCCTGCGTCTGCTGTGAGCTGTTGTTCAGGGTCAGCAGGGTGACCGTCGGCAGGCTGCTCAGGCCGAGGGCCTTGAGGCCCGCCGCCAGGTCCTGCTTGGCCAGCGCGTCGTTGGCCGTGGTGCCCAGGACCTTGCCCACCAACTGGGTGAACGGCTTGCCGGGCGTGTAGTCGACGACCGGCGGCACCAGGGCGAAGGCGGGCAACGCGTTCCCCTGCACGACGTTGGTCGCCAGGCTCTGGCGGTTCACCGCCAGGGAGAAGGCCTGGCGGATCAGTGTGTTGCTGAACACGCCCTTGGCGGTGTTGGTCACCACGTAAGCCGTGGTCGCGTCAGCGGCGCTGTGGAAGCCGGGCTGTCCCTGAAAGTGCGCGACGTAGGCCTGCGGGATGGAGGGGAGCATGGCGCCGAGCTTGCCGCTAGCCCAGAGGTTGATCTCGGTCGCCGGCTGCGTCACCTCAAGCATGGTCACCTGGGAGAGGCGCACGGCGCTGGCGTCCCAGTAGCGCGGGTTACGCGCCAGCACGAGCTGCCCGTTGTGCACCCAGGACGTGACCATGAACGGGCCGTCCGAGAGCACGTCCTGGGCGGAGCCGCCGTAATTGGCCGCGCCGACCTTCTGCACGAAGGCGCTATCCACCGGGAAGTAGGGCGGCAGGGCGGTCAGGGACAGCCAGTAGGGAGTGGGCTGCGCCAGGTGCACGACCAGGGTCTGGGCGTTGGGCGCCTGCACCCCGAACTGGTCCAGCAGCCCTGGAATCTTGGCCACCGCCGCCTGATAGGCGTTGGGGTGGGCCTCGGCGTTCGGGAGTTGCATGTTCAGAAGCGCTGCGGCGCCCTGGATGTAGCTGAAGTCGGAGGCGTAGGGGGCGGCGGTCCGGGGATCCACCGCCTGCTGCCAGGCGTCGACGAAGTCGGTGGCGGTCACGGGATCGCCGTTGCTCCATACCGCATGGCGTAGCGTGAACGTGTAGGTGAGGCCGTGCGGGCCGACGGACCAACTCTTGGCGATACCGCTCTGCGGCACACCGGAGCTATCGATGCGCACGAGCCCTTCCATGGTGTTGTTCAGAACGTCGAACTCTGTCGCCGTTTGCGTGAGGACGGGATCCAGGGTCGACGGGTCCCCCTGGATGCTCACCGTCAACTGCCCGTTGCGCGATGCGGTCGCCGCATGTGATTGTGCGCAACCCGTCACCAACACAGCCGTCAAGGCCGCGGCTACCATTGTGTGTACCGGGCGTCGTCCTATGGGCCTCCTGCCCTGCCTCGCCACGGGCGTCCCGCCCCTCCTTCGGGGCCTGTCGAAACGGGTCGCTCCATAGGGATACGGCACGTAAAACAGAACTCCTTGGTCCGTCCCGCGACCCCAGGATGCACCTCAGCCGTAGATCCCATGCTTTACCTGCGCGTATTCCGTCCCGCGCGCCACCCAGAGGCCACCGGCATCAGCCATGAGAACAGGGGAGGTGGCCGACGCCGGGAGGGTCGCCTCGGTCACCGCGCCGGTGGATGGATCGTATCCGAATAGGTGGGTGTTACCGGCCCACCACAGGTCCCCGTCCGCATACGCCAGGCCCGTGCCCGCCGCCGGGGGGTGGGCCGTGGCCTGGGCCAGCGCGGCCGTGGTCTGGCCGGGCGCCAAGTGCCCGATTCCCGTCGGCGCCGAGGTGGGACCGACGATGTACCACAGTCGCCCACCGCCCCAGGCCAGAGGGGCCGGCAGGGCGGATGTGGTCAGGGTGGCCCAGGCCGTGGCCGCGCCACCCGCGACCGGCAGCGCCCACACCTGTCCGTCGCTGGCGACCAGCGCTTCACCGCTGGGACCCGCCAGGACGGCCCCTAGGGGATGGGCGGGAACGACCGCGCCCGGGAGTTGAACCGGATGCGCCGATCCACCGATCGGGGCCACCATGACGTAGGGAACCCCGTTTGGCTGCCCGTTGGCGGTGCCGGGGACGTCCAGGGCCACGCTGTACCCGCCGACTGTGGCCGTGGCCACCGTGCCCGCGCCCCCGTACTTCGCGAATGTGTGGGTCTTCCTGGAGAACGAGAGTTCCGACGCGACCGTCCCGAGCCAGACATGGGCGGGGCCGACCGTCTGCAGGGGCACGTCCTGTCCGGCCGGCAGCGGCCACTGTCCGTCCTGGGCCGTGCCGGTGAACTGCCAGAGCGCGCCGCCCGACGTTCCGGCGGACAGGGCCCAGACCGAGCCGTTGGGACCGGAGGCGGCGCTGGTGATCCCGTTGGTGCCGGCCGGCAACGAGTGCCACTGGACGGTGAGCGTCGCGGTGCCGCTGATCGAACTCTGGCTGGTCGAACTCTGGCTGGCCGACCCGGCGGTCCCGCTGACCGACGAACTCGCCGCGTGGGGCGCGCCGCCGGTGTGCGGAACCCGGGATCCCGATCGGGCGACGTCGACCCCGATCCACACCAGGACCCCCACGACAACCACGCCCAGACCCGCGGCAACGCCCACCCAGGACCCGCGCGATCCGCGGGATCTCCGGCGGACCGGCGACTGGCGGTTGCGGTGTCGGCGGCGCGGCTCCATCGGGCCCCCCTCTCCCAGGCCCATTGCCATTCGACGCCATTCGGCGCGTTCCCCCTGGGTACGCGCCGCAATCCGGGGTCATCCCGCCGGAGCGCTCTCCATCCCGACGGGGGCGGCTTGGCGGGGAGGGCCCGCCGGGTGGGACAGCAGCACGCCCACCGCGCCGACGGCGGTGGCCAGGGCGGGCACGACGAAGGCCGCGGGCAGGCCCATCCGCGCTTGGGCGACCGCCATGAGCGGGCCGCCCACGGCCTGCCCGACGCCCTGTGCCGCGAAGAAGATGCCCCCGGCCAGGCCGGGATGCAGGGGGTCCAGATCCTGGGCGTACCCGATGCCCACGCCATAGACCGCCGCGATGAAGAACGAAATGAAGGGGAAGGCGGCGACCACGCCCACAACGCTGGGGAGCACCGTCAGCGCGAGGAAGAACACGGTGCCGCCGAGCGTGCCGAGGGTCACCAGCCGTCGGCGCGGCAGGCGGTCGGCCAGGCGCCCGACCGGAGGCATCATGATCACCTCGGCCAGAGCCGCCCAGGAGAAGACGGCGCCGGCCAGGGTGGGACCCAGTCCGAGCCGCACCAGATAGACCGGGACAGTCTGTAATTTGATCGTGTTGCCGGCCACCGCCGCGGTCACCGCCAGCCCGAAGAGCAGCAAGGGACCCCAGCGTGCGCCTGCGGCGTTGCCCCTGGTGGGGTGGGCATGATGCCTGGGATCCTCGCGGCAGAGGGCCAGCGTGGTCACGGCGCTGGCGACGTTCACCGCGGCGGCGATGGCGAAGAGGGCCGCGAAGCTCTGAGTCGCCAGGAAGCCTCCCAGGGGGGCGCCCACCACCCAGGCGGCGGAGACCATGGCCCTCAGGGTGGCAAGGGTGAATCCGCGGGGATGGTCCCCCTTCCCCTCGCCGACGTGGTCGTGGACGAGCGCGAACAGGTGCGGCTGCACCTGTGCCGAGAAGAGGAGGGTGGCGGCCACCAGCACGACCGCCAAGGGGGGGTGCAGGGCCATCAGGGCGGCGGCTGCCGCCTGCATCAGGGCGGCCGCAGTCGCGGTGCCGCGTCGGCGTGCCAAGCGGTCCGACAGGCGCCCCAGCGCGGGGTTGAGCACCAGACCGCCCAGGGCTGCGCAGGCAAAGTAGGCGGCGACGTCTGCCGGCCCGCCCCCGTAGGTGCGGTCGATCCAGAGCGCCAGCATGGGGACGACCAGCCCCTGGCCGAGCCCGTGCAGGAAGAGGCTGAATGCGACCGGCCCTAGAGCCCGGTCGCGGAGGACCGCCCACGTGCGGCCGCGCGGGGAAAGGCGCATGTGCAGCAGTGTACACCAGGTCGGGCTCCTCGGCAGGGCCCCCCGGCAGGGCAGCCCCCCCGGCGGGGCGAATCGCACTGACTGCCGGAAAGTGACGGCGTCCGCCACGGGGAGGTCGAAGATGCTCGAACACCTGGTGCTGTTGCGGCTCAAGCCCGGGGTGGCCCGCGACGCCGGCGACGATCTGCTCGCCCGCCTGCGCGGGCTGCCGGCGACGGTCCCCGGGATCGCGGCCCTGCAGTGCGGCTGGAACATCAGCCCCGAACGGGCCCATGGCTTCGACATCGCCCTGCGGGTCCGCCTCCAGGATCGGGAGGCCCTGGCCGCCTACCGGGGGCATCCGGATCACCAGGCGGTGCTCGCCGTGATCCGTGAGCGGTGCGGGGACATCCTGGCGGTCGACTTCGAGATCTGAGACATCGCGGGGGGGAAACCGGCATTCACGGGAGGGACAGGCTGGAAGGCTGGTCGCCGCGGACCATGCCGCAGGGGCTGCCATCATACCGCCCCCAGGGCGTGTTCGGTAGCGGCGCGGCGGCGATCACCGTCGCGGTGCTGGTCCTGCTCATCGCGGGCCTGGTCGCCCTCCCGCTGGCCGTCACCCTGCGCCTGATCCATCCGTCCCGCCAACTCCCGGCCGTCACTCCCGCAGCCGACGGATTGGCCTACACCTCTGTCGCCTTTCCCAGCCGGACAGTCCACGTCGGGCTCAGCGGCTGGTGGATCCCCGCGCCCGGGGGGACGGGCGCCACCGCGGTGCTGGTCTCCGGGTACCGCGAGAACCGACTGATCGGCAACATCGGCCTCCCCCTGGCCCAAGTCGTCCAGGCCCAGGGGTGGAACGTCCTCATGTTCGACTTCTCCGGCACGGGACGCTCCCAGCCGGGGGATGTCGCCCCGGGCCCGGGGGAGGTGAGCGACGTGCTGGGCGCGGTGCGGTACGCCCGCAGCCGTGTGGCCCAGGCGGCCCCCATCGTGGTGCTGGGCTACGGTGCCGGCGGAGATATGGCCCTTCTGGCCGCCGAGCAGGACCAGAACATCGCTGGCGTGCTGGCGGACAGTCCGTTCTCCTCGCTGAGCCCCTACCTGCGACGCAACCTGGCCCGTTGGGCGGGCCTGCCGACCTGGCCGTTCCGCGCGCTGCTCCTGCAGGCCTGGCCGCTGGTGACGGGAGTGCCCCCCGCCAGCGTGGACCCCCAGGCCGGCATGGCGGGCCTGGGCGCGCGCCCGGTGCTCCTCATCGCGGGCACGGCGGACGCCGTCTCTCCCGCCCGCGACGCCAGGGCGCTGGCCTCGGCGGACCCCGGCAGCGACCTGTGGGTTGTCCAGGGAGCGGCGCACCTACAGGCCTGGACCATGGACCATGCTGGCTACGTGCAGCGTCTGGACGCGTGGTTGGCCATGTGCGTCAACGCGCCCGCCGCCTGAGGGGGCCGCGTCGACGCCGTCGCTGGTCCCCGGGGCGGCGGTCCTCACGCGTCGGGTCCGGAGCGCGGCGGGTTCAGCCAGCGGGGGCTGACCATGAAGAAGATGATCCCCAGGACGCCGATCCCGAGGAGGATCGCGGTCGTCATCTGCGTCCCTCCGTCCCACTCCACCGATTCTGCCTATCATCATGCCGCGGCGGACGGGATCTGACCAGTGTGGCGGCGAAGCGTCCGACGGGCGCGGGGTGTGATCTGTTGACCAGTTGCGTCTACGTGTAACGACAAGTGTGATGTACTGTGGGTATGAAACTGAGCGCGCAAGGGAACGGGGATGGGCATGCGCTGGGGTTCTGCAGCCGAGGCGGGCTTCGATCCCGAACGGCTGGAGCGCGCCTTTGCCGTGGTCGCGGAGCGGACCGGGGGGCCGCAGGTGCCGGGGGCCGTGGCCGCCGTGGGGCGCGGCGGCACAGGCGTCGGGCCGCGGGCGTTTGGGTGGGCGGTCTACGCTCCGGAGGGGGAGCGGGTGGCCGCCGCGCCCGACACCCTCTTCGATCTGGCCTCGCTGACCAAGGTGGTCGGTACGGCGACGGCGGTCTGGCTCCTGATCGAGGACGGCCGCGTGTCGCTGGGAGATCGCTTCGCCGATCTCCTCCCGGCGTTCGCCCCCGTGCCCGGTGGTGAACCGGCCGGCTGGCGGCGCGAGGTGACGCTCCGCCATCTCCTGACCCACACCGCGGGTCTGCCCGCCGGCCGGGCACTTGCCCAGGTGCCGGGCGGCCGCGCCGAGCGCCTGGCGGCCACCGCGGCGACCCCCCTGGAGGCCCGACCGGGGGAGCGCTGCGTATACAGCGATCTGGGCTTCATCCTCCTGGGGTGGTTGGTTGAGGAGATCAGCGGCGAGACCGAGGACGCGTTCTGCCGGCGGCGCGTTTTCGCGCCGCTGGGGATGGTGTCCACCGGGTGGTGTCCGGCGCCGGAACTGGCCCAAAGCGCGGCCGCGACGGAGTGGGTCCAGGCCGACGGACACGCCGGGTACCTCCGCGGCCGGGTGCACGACGAGAACGCCCGGTCGTTGGCTGGCCTGGCCGGGCACGCCGGCCTCTTCGCGCCCGCCGCCGACATGGCGGTCTTCGCCGACACGCTGTGCGCCGGGGGGATCGGGGGGGCCCCCGGTCGCCCGCCGGAGCGCCTGCTGTCCGCGGCCGCGGTGCGGCGTTTCGGCACGGCCGTCGTCATCGGGGAGGAGTCCTCGCGCACCCTGGGATGGCAGGCCCCGGGCCGGGCCGGGGTCCTCTACGGGGATCTCTGGACGGACAGGGCCTTCGGGCACACCGGCTTCACGGGGACCAGCCTCTGGATCGATCCGGGGCAAGATGTCTGGATGGTCCTTCTGACCAACGCGGTGCACATGGGCCGGGCGGTGGGCCTGCCCGCCATGGGCCGCCTGCGCACGTACTTTCACAACGCCGTCATGGCGGCGTTGGTCTGAGCGCTCAGGGGGGTGAGGGCGTGGAGTGCGACGGGGCACCGGCGCCGTGTTGCGCGGCCCGGCGGGAGGGCACGGTGCACATCCGGCGGGTGGAGGTGCCGCGCGGGGACGCGGGAGCGGGGGCCGACCAGGCCCTGGTCAGCCTGCCGGGCGGCGAGTTCTGGATGGGGACGGCCGATCGCGAGGGGTTCCCGGCCGACGGAGAGGGACCCGTTCGGCGGGTCCGCCTCTCCCCTTTCCGTATCGCGCGCTGTGCGGTGACCAATGCGCACTTCGCGGCCTTTACCGAAGACACCGGCTACCGCACGGAGGCCGAGCGCTTCGGCTGGTCGTACGTGTTCGCGGCCTTCGTGCGCCGGGAGGCGGCCGCCGGCGTGCGCGGGCGGGCCGACGGGGCGCCCTGGTGGCTGGCCGTCGCCGGGGCGGACTGGCGCCACCCGGAGGGGCCCGGGTCCGGCACGGCGCGGCGGGCGGATCATCCGGTGGTGCACGTCTCCTGGAACGACGCCCAGGCCTACTGCCAGTGGGCGGGACTGCGCCTGCCCACGGAGGCCGAGTGGGAGTATGCGGCCCGGGGCGGGTTGGGGGGCCTCCGCTATCCCTGGGGGGACGAACTCTGCCCGGGGGGCCGACACCTCTGCAACGTCTGGCAGGGCCGGTTCCCCGATTACAACACGCTGGAGGACGGCTACGCGGGCACGGCTCCCGCAGACAGCTTTCCCGCCAACGGCTTCGGCCTGCACAACGTGGTGGGCAACGTGTGGGAGTTCTGCCAGGACTGGTTCAGCCCCCGCCACCCGGCCGCCGACCTGTTGGAGAACCCGCGCGGTCCCGAGGGCGGGACCGCGCGGGTCATGCGCGGGGGGTCGTACCTGTGCCACGCGTCGTACTGCAACCGGTACCGCGTGGCGGCCCGCAGCAGCAACACCCCGGACAGCAGCACGGGCAACATGGGGTTCCGCTGTGCCGCCGACGGCCCTGCGCCAGCGTGAGCGGGTGCCGCGGAGGGGGCGGGCAACACCAAATCGGCGTCGGGGTGTGCACCCAGCGGGCGGGGATGTCCAGCTGCCGCAGGCACTCGTGGCTGCGCAAGTGCCCATTGGGTGCTTTCCACTGTGCTGTGCCCGCTTTCGGGGTTCGTTGATAGCCGCATGGGTCATGGATGAGAAGTTGAACCGTGAAGCCGATGCCTTCCTGGGATCTGTCTACTGACGATCAGCGCTGAAGCATGAGTGAGCAATGCACTTAAGTCCCCCATGTCGCCGCGGCCGGCACCACGCGGGATGAACGAACGGTGCCCCCCACTGGCGGTCGGTGAAGTTGATGTCGTTTAACTGCTTGGTGCTCAGAGCCCGTACGGAAGTCTGACCCCGGTGACCTGCCGAGGACCACACATTGTCGCCACCCCTCGGGGTGAGCACGCAGGGGAGAATTCCCGCTGATCGGGTCGCCGCACCGACCGCCAGAACACAAGGGGATGTGTGCGCGTGTGGGGCTTGAGGTGATCCGCGAGCGGTGTGCCGGGCTCGATGTGCACAAGCGGCAGGTTACCATCCATGTCCAGGTACCGGGGTATCAGGAGACGCGGGAGTTCGCGACCGACACGAGATCGTTGCTGAGAATGGTGCGCTGGCTGCGAGGATTGCGGATCGAACACGTGGCGATGGAGGGCACGGGGTCGTACTGGAAGCCAGCGTACAACATCCTGGAGGGTGTGCTCTGAAAGTCGAACCTGGGGTGGGAGGCGCCCAACGGGCGGCCGCAGGGCAATTCCTGCCTGGTGCTGCTGGAGCAGTTGGCGGTGGCCGGACGCGTGGTGCTGCCGCCCAAGGTGCCGCACAAGCCCCATCGGCCGCGGCCGCGGGCCGCCGAGGCCCTGCCCCGGTCTCCATCGTCGGCAGCCTGGCGGACGTGCGGCCGGTGACGGTGGCACCGGTGCCGCCGGAGGAGCAGCCGGTCTGGGATGCCACGATGGCGGCGGAACATGGCATGGGGTTCCGCCGCGCCTTCGGGGCCC
>JAJZWQ010000276.1 GCA_021846605.1 Bacillota bacterium
GGTGGCGCCGAACTCCTGCCTTGTCGCCAACGCCCGAGGTCGGACGAGCTCTTCGAGTGAAGCCCCGGCACCCTCGGGCCCGAACGCGCACCATGGGATCATGGCCAGCACCCCGATGCACCAGAAGCCGGCGAGCAGCCAGTATGCCGCGCCCACCCCGGCCCGCGCGGCCACCGCGGTGAGCAGCACCGGGGCGATGGCGGCCGCGACGCGCCCGCAGCCCACCGATACGCCGATCCCCGTGGAGCGCAGTTCCGTGGGGAAGATCTCGGCGAAGGTGGGGTACGCGGACATCCAGGCGGCGGTGCCGCAGAAGTTGACGACGATGAAACTCCAGAGAACGGCGCTGGCCTGGCCCGTTGCCGTGGCCCAGGCCAAAAGCCCGATGGAGAGTGCGGTGAGCCCGTAAGCCAGCGGCACGGTCCGCTTGCGGCCCCAGCGGTCGAAGACCGTCAGCATCGCCGCCCCGCCGCAGAGCGCGCCGATGTCGCCGTAGACGAAGAGCACCGGAATCCTCGCGGTGGGGATGTGCACCGCCGGGAAGATGACCAGCGGCGCAAACGCAAAGAGCCCGTAATAGCCAAAGGCTTCGGACACGTCCAGGAGGGCCCCCAGCGCGACACGCCCCGGATAGCGCCGGAACAGGACCCGCACATCCCGCCAGAAGGTGGACTGAAGCGACGGCGCGCTTCCGGCCGGCGGTCCTGCGGCGGGGGGGCGGGCGCCCCTGCCCCGCCCGCCGCTTGCCGCCTCGATTTCGGCGACGACACGCCGGGCCTCGGTGCGGCGGCCCTTGACCCACAGCCAGCGCGGGCTTTCGGGTACGAAGCGGCGGGCCCAGGCGAAGATCAGCGCTGCCACGGCACCCACGCCGAACCCCAGACGCCAGCCCAGCGCCGGAGGCAGCGTGGCAAGGAAGATGGCCGAGACGCCCGCCGCCAAGAGCGCGCCGATCGACCAGAAGTTGATCACCGCCGCCGTTGCCGTCCCCCGCTGTCGGCGAGGGACGAATTCACCGATGGCGGCGTTGATGCAGGAGTACTCCGCCCCGACGCCAAGGGCGGTGAGAAATCGCCAGATCAGCAGAGAAGGGTAGTTCCACGAAAACGCGGTGAGGATGGTGAACAGCGCGTACATCGCCAGCGTCAGTTGGAACAGGCGCTTGCGGCCGAAGCGGTCCGCGAGGTACCCGAAGGCGATGGCCCCGACCATGATGCCGATCAACCAGAGACTCACCACAGAGGCGCTCTGCACCGTGGAGAGGTGCCAGAGCCTCTCCACGACGGCGACGACGCTGCCGACGACGTTGACCTCAAACGCGTCGAACAGCCAGGCGACGCCCAGGACCGTCGTGAGGACAAGGTGCCAGCGCGACCACGGCAGAGCATCCAGCCTGGCCCCTGGACCCTGGGCGTCGTTCCGGGATCGGGCCATGCAGCGGTACCCCCATAGGTCCGGAGCACCGGGTGCGCGATGATCCCCCGCCTTCCCGCCGCCGACCGATGGAGGTCGCAGCGGCCTGCACAGGCCACGTGGGAGCGGGGTGGATCACCGCCACCGCGGTGGCGGCCAGCTAATGATGCGGAATATCCAGGGCGTGGAGCAGTTGGTGTTCGTCGAAGCCCAGGACCAGTTGGCGCCGCCCGCCCGTCTCGACCAGCGTTGCCGGTGTGGCCTTGGCGCCGTGGGCCTGAAGCTCCGCCAGCCACTTGGGGTCGGCACGAATGTCGCGTTCCTCGAAGGTGATCCCGTGTCGCGAGAGCCACGCCTTCTCCGCGTGGCAGCCGGCGCAGCCAGGTTGCGTGTAGACGATCACCCTGTCCGGTCTGGCCATGAAATCCATCCCCTCTCCGAAGCGCCGGCCGCCATTGCATCGATCCGGACGGCCACGGCTGCTCCGCCCCCGATGAAACCACAGGGACGACCGGGCGAATGTCAGCCGGGCTACATCCCCACCAGCCGCCGCCCGCACGGTCCCGGAGCGCCGGGGATGGGTAGGGCCCGTTACATTGCCGGGGCTCTGGTGCGGCTATGCTGATTGGGGTGGTGCGGCATGGTGGAGCTGTTTGGGCAGAAGGGCTGCCCCGGTACCGCGCGGGCGCGCCGCTAC
This sequence comes from Bacillota bacterium, assembly GCA_021846605.1. Next base: position 2,111 of record JAJZWQ010000276.1, read on the forward strand.
CTGGCGGCTGCCGGTGTTCCCTGGCGGGAGTACGACATCGCGCAGGATGCGGCCGCGAGAGCCGAAATGCGGAAGCACGGAGCATTCGGCACGCCCCTGTTGCTGGTCGGGCGGCGGGAGGCGCTGTTCGGCTTCGACGCGGCGGAACTCGAAGCGGCGCTGGGACGGGAGGGGCTGCTCCGTGGGAGCTCGTGAGGGAACGGAGAAGATCCGGCTGCTGAGCGCGATGGAGATCTTCGCGGAGGCGCCGGAGGCGGTCGCCACGGTGGACCGGCTCGCCCCCATGGTGACGGCGCAGCGGGGTGACCGGCTCTCGGACCCGTCCCGCCGCGGCGCGGGTCTGCACTTCATCAAGCGCGGCCACGTCCGCCTCTACGCCCTGGACCCGTCCGGACACGAGGCCACCGTTGCCGTCCTGGGCATGGGCCACGTCTTCGGCGAGGTCGGTGCCCTGGCGGCCTCCCCGCCGGAGCTATACGCCGACGCAATGGACGACGTGGCCCTGTGCACGCTGCGGCGCGGCGATCTGGAGGAATTGCTGCGCCAGGAGCCCCGCCTGGGCCTGCGCCTGCTGGAGGCGTTGAGTGGCCGCAT
>JAJZWQ010000060.1 GCA_021846605.1 Bacillota bacterium
AGCACTTTCCGGCCACTCTCACTGTGTCTTGGACCGGGCGGGCGCAGCCCAGAGGGTCCGTGCGGTGCACTCTTCGGACGCGGGCGACCATCGGCAGCGTGCTGGCTGCGCAGGGCGAGGGGCCCAGCTTGCGGGGCACGGGGCGCACCCCACGGGAAGGGCATGTCGGCGCGGACGCAGTCGAGCCGCCGGCGGGCAGACATCGAGCATGACGCCGTTTCGCAAGGGGGACCAAGGCGTAGAACTGGCGCTTGCTGCCCACCAGAGTCGCCGGAATGGCCCCGTTGCCGGCCTCCCGGTTCTGCAGTCGGCTCATGCGCCCAGGCCCAACGACGCGCCGCACGACCCGGCCGTGGCGGCTGCGGGCGCCGCCTGCACGGGACCGCTGGGTCGCTGGCCGGTGATCCGCAGGAGGATGAACGTGGCCTTGTAGTCCCAGCCGAGGTCCCAGGGCACGTGGTAGCGATCGGCTGAATGGCTGTCGACGAGCGCATAATGCTGGCTGTTGAACCCGACGATGATCGCCATGTGGACGGCCCTGCCGCCCTCGACATAGGCGATCACGTCTCCCGGACGCGCCCGGTCGATGGCCGGCGCCACCTCGGCGTACGGCCCGGTGGCCACGACGCGCGCGTCTCCGGCGCCGATCAGGTAGCGCACGAGCGTGGGGGCCTGGACCCAGGCGAGTGTGCCCTGACCGGTTTGCGGGTCGAAGTTCCAGCGGGACGTGCGCAGCAGCCCGCCGCCGATCGCCAACACCTGAGAGATAAAGTTGGTGCAGTCGCCGCCCTCGGATTCGTAGTCATAGAACCGAGGGTTGTAGCGACTGTCGTTGCCGCACCCTGGGGCCGCACCGCAGTATTGGTTGGCGTATGCCACCGCGCCCGCCGCGGCGTATGTCCCCGAAGAGGACGCCGCCGGTGCCGGTGGCGGCGGGACGGACGGCCTCGCCGGACCGGGGATGCGGGTGTCCTGGTCCAGCGGGTCGATGAAGCTGTCCCGGGCGATGGTCCACACACCCGCCTGCTCCCGCAGGGTGATCCAGTGGGGCCGGCCGAGGCCGAACGCGTTCAGTGGTCCGATCGGCGCGCGCACCGGCCCGTACACGTATCTCCACGCCTCTGAGACGATGGCCTGGACGGTGGCCGTCGTCCCCCGTACCCGGATGCTTGGTGTCCGCACCGTCACCTCGGGCGCCAGCCAGTGGATATCGCGCGCGCGGGCCCATGCCTGGACGTAGCTCAGCCGCGCCTCGGCGTGCTTGAGGGCGGCGAGACCGCCTGCGGTCTGGATGTCGAACAGGGACGGGAGCGCCGCGGCGTCGCCGCTGGCCGCGGCGGTGTCCAGGCGTTGCCACAACTGCTGCACTGCTGCGGCCACCGCCTGTTGCTGGGGCGTCAGGGGGTCCACGGCGACCCTCTGCACCGGCCGCAGGAAGTGGATCAGGACGGCCAGGGCCGCCGCCGCGACCAGGAGCCATGCCACGGTCTGTACCCGTCTCACGCCAGGGAGCCTACGCGGACGTGGCGCGGCGCAGACCGGGGCCGGCAGACGCGCCCGGTGAGGCGCTGGGCCGGAGCCGCGTGCGGGCGGCCCGGGGGTTAGCGCGCCGACTGTCCTTGCGGGGTGGTGGTCGCCGGGGCGGCACGACGCACGCCTCGGGCGACCGGCGGGGTCTGGGGGCTGTGGCGATCTGGCAGCGGCCACGCCATGCTCCCGATGCGTTCGGTCAGTGTCCGCTCCACGTAGGCCTCAGCTTCCAGCAAAAGCGCCGCCAATCGGCCACCGCCCTCGTGGCCGGCGTAGAAGGGCACGGCCGGGACGGCATCGGCCTTGCCGACCGCCGCACAGCCGTCCGGCGTCAGGCACCAGCAGGCCTCCATGCGGCCGCGCGGGATCCGCCGGACCAGCCCGCGGCGCGCCAGGCGCTCCAGTCGCAGCCGGCAGTTGGCCAGACTGGTCCCTGAAAACCGCAACCGCCACACCTGACCCGTGGTCATGACGGCCGCCGCGTGCAGATCCGCGAGCATGCCCCTCTCTAACGCCTGCAGTCCCTCCGATGCCTCCATGACCGACCACCACCCTTTGCGGCAAGCACTGGCAACCGGGCCCGCAAACGGGGGTGGGGCGCCTTGCAGCCGCCCCACCCCACCCTTCGGTCCGTGCAGCTAGGTGCCCTTGCCCGGCAGCGCTGCGGCGGCGAAGGCCGGCATTTCGGTCTGGGCGCCGGTGTCCGCGCCCCACTCTTCGTAGGTGCCGATCTCGCCGTGGACCTCCATGTCGCCGACTTCCAGCTCGCGGTCGCTCAGCCGCAGCGGCGTGATCAGGGACACCAGCTTCAAGATCAGGAACGTGGCCAGGCTGTCCCAGCCGACGATCACCAGAAGCGCCACCAGCTGGTGCACGAACTGCGCCGGGTGGCCGTAGAAGAGCCCGGTCACCGCCGCGTTGGCGGTCTTGCCGGTGCCGAAGTACTGGATCACGTGCGGGTCGGCCAAAAGGCCGGTCATGAGCCCGCCGACCGCGCCTGCCACGCCGTGCGTGTACAGGACGCCGAGCGTGTCGTCCACCTTGCGCTCCACGGCCGGGCCGACGTAGGTCATCACCAGCCAGGGGATGACGCCGGCCGCCACGCCGATGGCAAATGCCCCGAACCCGTCCACATAACCCGCGGCCGGTGTGATTGCGACCAGGCCGGCGATCATGCCGTTGATGGACCCGACGAGCTTGGGCTTGCCCGTCTTGAACACGTCGAGCAGAAGCCAGGCCAGCATGGCCGTCGCCGCAGCCAGGTTGGTGTTGAGCACCGCGAGGCCGGCGTTCTGGTTGGCGAAGTACGGGTCGCCGCCATTGAAGCCGTTCCACCCCAGCCAGAGGATGCCCGCGCCCACCATGGCCATGGAGAGGTTGGACGGCCGGTTGTCGTCCCGGTCCTTCCGCAGCCGCGGGCCGATCATTGCGGCGGCGACGAAACCAGAGACCGCCGCGGCCACGTGGATCACGTAGCCTCCGCTATAGTCCACCGCGCCCAACTGGGCCAGCCAGCCACCGCCCCAGATCATGAAGGCGTTGACCGAGTAGACGAACGTGGTCCAGAGCGGTACGAAGAGTGCCCAGGCCTTAAAGCTCATGCGGCCGAAGACGGAGCCAGCGAGCAGGCACGGGGTGATGGCCGCGAAGACGAACTGGAACAGGATCATGGCCGAACCGGGAAAGCGGAGCGACGGGATGCCGGGGGACACGAGGGGCACGTTCGCCTGCCCCTGCTCAGCCGTGGCGTGCAGGATGCTGCCCGGGATGCCGACGATGTTGGAGAGGATGCCAGGCCCCAGCTTCAGGGGCGAGCCGAAGCCCATCGCGTAACCCCAGAAACACCAGACGACCAGCACCACGGCGAAGGCGTAGAACGTCATCATCATGCTGTTGACGGACCACTTCTTCTTCATAAGGCCCGAGTACAGCACGGCAAGCCCGGGAACGCTCATCAGACCGACCAGGGTCGCGGCGGTGAGCTGCCAGGCGGTGTCGCCCGGGCTCAGCCAAGACAATGATGGAACCACGCGATCGCCACCCCTTCCGACCGTCTGCGCTGATCAGAGCCTGCGGGCGCCGCCCCGGCCTATCTGCCCCCCCCCTCTCCGGCCGGGGCCAGGCGTCCCGTCAACCTCACTGCCAGCACGATACGGTCTGGTGATGGTAGGCCCAATTGCTTGTGATGGATGTGCGATGAAGCCTGACAGATATTTATGTCCGTATCGGCGGGCCCCTCGTGTGGACTGGCATTGTTCCTTGTCGCGCAATGGATTGACTGGATGTGGCCGCCCTCGGGAGCGGGAGGCGGTCCGGCTAAATACCTGACAAGGATGTGTCCATCCCCCCCGCCGGGCGCAGGTCCGGTGTCTGGGGCGGGGCCAGGCCGCGGGTGCGTCCATGTGCGTTGGCCGCTGGCGCTGCTCGGTCCGCGTGGCCGTTCATAGGGTGGCCTTGCGGACGGCAAGGCCCGGCAATCCCTGGGCAAACCGGCTCCGGCGCTCCTGCCCGGCCCGCGCGTCGGGGAACCGCACCCAGGGAGCGGGCGGTGGCCTCTGGCTGGTCCTCGGTGCGCATGGTGTCCTGGGGGCGAGGACAGCCCGTGGGCTGGGTCCGGGCCCGCAGCAACGGTCTCCCGCCGGCGCGGCGGAGGCGGTGCGGCGGCAGGAAGGGGGATGGTCCCAGACTAACCCCCTGCACTGCATAGCGGAAAAGGGTGAAGCGGCGATGGCGGAGTCATCGGCCCGAAGACTGGTCTTCACCGGTCCTAGGGAGGTCCGGGTCGAAACGGTGCGCCTGGCGGCGCCCGGACCCGGGCAGGCGCTGATCCGTGGCGAGTGGGCGCTCATCAGCACGGGCACGGAGATGACGGCATACACGGGAGACTTCCCGCGCGGCGATTCGGCCTGGGCACGGTACGTGCGCTATCCGTTCGCCCCCGGGTACAGCGCGGTTGGGATCGTGGAGGCGGTTGGACCCGATTGCGCCCTCGCGCCGGGTCAGCGCATCGTCTCCGGGGCGGCCCACGCCAGCCGCTTCCTCGTGGACGCCCCGGCCACTGGCATCGGCCCCACCCTTGCCGGCCGCCATCCCACGGCGGACGCCCTGGCCGCACCCGAGGGCGTGGGGGCAGAGGTCGCCAGCTTTCATGCGCTGGCCCGCATCGTCCTCAACGGCATGCGGCTCGCGCGGGTTGAGTTTGGCGAGTCCGTCGCGGTGGTGGGGTGCGGTCTTCTAGGCCAGCTCGGCATCCGCTTTCTCCGTCTGGCCGGTGCCCTGCCCGTGGTTGCGTGCGACCTGTCCCGGCAGCGGTTGGTTCGAGCCCGCGCGGGTGGCGCCGATGTCTGCCTCTGCCCGGCCGACGGCGATCCGGTGGTGGCACTGCGCGCCCAAAACGCGGGGCGGCGCGCCGACGTCGCGATCGACGTGACCGGTGCCCCGGGCTCGTTCCCCCTGGCCTGCCAACTCGTGCGCTCGCTCGGGCGCGTGGTGGTGTTGGGCTCTCCGCGGGGGCCGGTGACGGTCGACCTCCACGACGACGTGCACACGCGAGGCCTTCAGGTGATCGGCGCCCACGCCAGCACGACTCCCCTGCAGGAGACCGCCCACACCCCCTGGAGCCTGCGCCGTAACGTCGAGTACTTCTTCGCCCTTTTGGGATCCGAACGTCTGAACATCGCAGACCTGATCACGCACCGGTACCCCCTCTCCGAGGCGGATGGCGCCTACCGCATGCTGGACCGGGACCGGCTGCAGGCGATGGGGGTGCTGCTGCAGTTGGACGCGTAGGGGTGATGCCACCCCCTGCGCCCGCGTACGGGCGCAGGGGACACGGGCGGTTTTTCCACAGGATGCCCACATGCGGTGGACAAACAGGCGCTCTCCACGAGATGTTGTCCCCATGCGACGCTTGTTCCGACGGTCGCACCGGTGCGCGCACGACCAAGGCGAACGTGTTATCCACACGACTGTCCACATATTGTGGATAAGAACAGATGGTCCCCCAAGAGTCCCCGTTACACTCGGATCCTGTATCCCGCGCCCTGGGCACCCGGGCCTGGCGGGCTCACGGGGTAGTCACATAGACGAAATCGCGATTTGCCGGGGTGGCCACGTAGCGCATGGCCGGCCGCGTCATGCTCGAGATGAGCTTGGTGCCGACCACCTGGCCGCTGGCTGTCTGCTGGTAGAAGTTGAACGTCACCCAGTAGCTGTTGATGTCCAGTTCCATCGCCCGGACGGCGCCCGCAGCCTGGAGGGCCTCGGCGAGGTCCTGCGCCGTGGTGATCCGCCCGGCGGCGTAGATGAGGTTCCCCTGGGCGGTGATCCCCAGCGCCGAACGCCACACCCGGATCGCGTTCCCGACCGTCAGCCCCCAGCGGGAGGCGTTGGTGGTAATCGTGGCCGGTGCGATCTGGCCGTTGTCCACGATGAGCGAAAGATTCTGCAGGAAGTCGTTCGGCAAGGGGGAGGGCAGGATCTCGGTTCCCCAGCTACCGAGCGAGACCTCGTGGTCCGAGTAGATGGCGAATGTGGCCAGCCCGGCGGAGGGGGGGATGTAGGTGACGCCGCCTGCCCGGAAGCCGAAGCCTGAGTACTGCCCCTGAATCCGCTTGAAGTTGCCGTCGAACGCCGCCACCAGGTGCGGCAGCGCGGCGGCGGGGACCTGGCCGGCGCCGCGGATGCCGCTGGCCGACCGCGGGTGCTGTGTGCCTGCCATGATGTGGAAATGCAGGGTGTGGGCGTTCATCCAAACGAGGTCGACCCGCACGTCGGGGCGCTGTGGGACCGGCAGGACGAACGTGCGCTCCATCGTCGGCTGGCCGCCCACCTCTGGGCCGACCGGCGTCCACTGGCCCTCGCTGGCCGCCGGGGTCCAGGCCGCCGGCAGGGCGATGTTGGTGACGGGAACCGCCGGCACCCGGGTCTGCGGAGGCGGGGGGGCCGCCTGCGAGGCGGAGTTGGGCTTGGTGCGCGATTGCTTAGCCGGTGCCTTGCCCACGCCGGAAGGATCGCTGTGCGGCGCGGCGGCCTCCGGCGCCGGCCGCGGCCCGAGGTCCGCCGGCAGGCGGCGCAGGAAGTCCCGCAGGGAGTACCAGACGTCCTCCGTCCAGGCGACCGGGGCGGGGCCGAGGACGCGCCGCGTGCCTTCCACAACCCGGATGAACAGATTCGCATTGCTGGCGCCCGCCGCCACCGGGCGCAGGCGGTCTGGCGCCGCCGACGTCAAGGTGCCGTGGGTGCCCGCCACCAGCATCGCCTCGACCGAGGCACCCCCCGCCGTCCAGGCCGCGCGCACGCCGGCCGTCGTCAGGGTCAGGGCTCCCCCCTGCCCGGGAGGGACGAGGGCAAAGACCTGCCGCATGGTCCCTGACGGCCCCGCGGCCACCACCGACTGATCCTGGCCCTGCACGGCGACCAGGTAGAGCATCTCTCCCCGGTAGGCCGTGAGCCCCGTGATCGTGGCCGGCGGTGCCGCCTGGAGCGGCCACGCCCCCAAGGCCCGGACCCCGATGGCGCTCCAGCGCAGGGACGAGGTCCACAGCTGGCTTTTACCCGCCAGGCTCGCGACGAACGCGACTATGCGGGGCTGCGTGGCGCCGCCCCGCAACGCCAGGACCTCCGCGCCGGCGGGCCCAGCGGCCACCGGGTGGCCGGCTCGACCGATGGCGGCCGCGACCTCCTGCGCCAGGCTGGGGGCAAGGGGTTCCGGGGATGTGCGGGCGGCCACGACCCAGCGCCAGCCCACCACCCCGCAGCACAGCAGCCCGAGCGCGAGCGCGACTCTCCGGGCGGGCCGCTTGCGCCGAAGCCGCCGTGGAGTTCTGTTCTGTAGGGTCGCAGCCGGTTTCTCCGTAGGTCATGCGTCTCCCCTGGGGCGCGTGTCGAGGGGTCGCCCCAGAGGATCCTGGCGCGACCGGGTGACGCCATGATGACCGAATGTTCGGGAAATTGTTAGGATTTCTCGGCTGGGAGTGATTTCCGGCTCCTGGGGGCTGCGGCGCGGGGGCGTCCCCCCGGGTGCTCCCGTGGGGCAGGTCGTCGGCGGCACCCAGCGGTCCCCAACCCAGAGGAAGGGCACCGGATGGGGTACGCCGTCGGCGCTCTCCACGACCACGACGATCACCCCAGAACCGGCGGAGCGGATCTCAAGCACTTCTCCGGAGACCTGGGCCAAGGCCAGCGGGCCCAGGACCGGCAGGAGCGCCTCCTCAAAGCGGAGGTGTTCCCGGTACCATGCCGGTGCCGGTTGCGGGGCGGGGTACCCCCCCAGCGGCCCGCCGATCAGCTCCCGCAGGTCCTGTGCCGAGGTGGGCGCCAGCGCCGTGCCTCGGCCGGCCACCGCCACGAACCGCAGGCAGAGCTCGACGGTGCGCAGCACTTCGGCATACCGCAGGCTGCCGTTGGCGTACCGGATCTCCACCGTCCCGTGGTCGTACCACGCCGCCAGGTTGATCCCACACCGCTGGGACTGGGGGCGGTCCCGGTGGCGCAGGGGCTCCGGCCCCCCTTGCCGGGTCCAGGCCGACCGCATCGCCACCGTCAGAGGGGGGCAGAAGCGGGTGCGGTCCTCCGCCATTCCGACCAGCGCCTGCAGCGCCTCCTGGCAGGCGAGGGTCGCATCCAGCAGCGGGCCCACGATGGCTTCTCCCCACGGCTCCAACCCCACGTGGACGTGCAGGCCACAGGACCAATTGGCCCGCGCCCCCATGGTCCGAAGGCGGGCGAGCATCTGGTGGATCTGCCACCGCTCGCCCCAGTGGAGGGGAGGAGGGACCAATTCACCGCCAGAGGGGCTGCCGTCGTCGTCGATCTGCTCCTCCCCAGGCAGCAGGCGCCACCCCGGAAGCAATTCCAGCTCTTGGGGCCGGCCACCCACGAATTCGATCTCGACCCCGAAGGCCAGATCCCGCCAGGGCACCGCCCGCGGCCACATCGTAACCCCTCCGTGCAGGAAGGCTCCCTGGGCCCTGGGGACAGCTGCGGGCGCATCCATTTTGCCGAGCGGCCCGTTCCGCCTGCCGCCACTCGGCCTGTAACGCAGCCAATTCAGCCTGCGTCGCCTTCTATTCCTCGGTGAGGCCCGGGCCGTGCCCGTCGGCGAATGCCTTCGCCTGCGAGCGGCGGGCATCCCGCGCCGAGGCCCGGGGAGATATGTCCTGACCACCGTAGTGGATGGATAGCATCACCATGTGGATCGCGCCCTGGTCGGGGAAAGGCAGACGAGGCGAGACGGCCCTTTCCCCAACCCTGGGCCCTTCCCGGTTGGGCGCAAAATGGCCGGGGAACCCCCGCCGCAGTGGTCCGACGGCGCACCGGACGTAGGTGGCTGCGCAGCCGGAAATCCGACGCCAGAGGAAGAAGGAGATGGCTCGCGCAGCCAAGGACCAGAGCCGGTCAGCCCTGGGGATGGGGGACCGGGGACCGCCGGCCGGCGTAAGAGAGGGCAAAGCCGGCCACCAGCAGGGCCATCGACGGGAAGAAAATCCAGGGGGTCATGTGCAGGCGGTTGGCGATCAGGGCCGCAGCCGCCAGATATGCCAGGCCGCGAGGCAGGGCGGCCGCGCGCCAGAAGCTCCAGCCGAGCAGGAGCACGGACGCGGCCAGGAGCGGCCAGGACGCGGTGCCCAGCGCCTGCACCCACGCAGGCGTGACCGCGCCGGCTAGGGGCATCGCCATCATCATAGGCGCGGCCGAACCCGCCGCCGCCGTCGTGCCGGCGACCAGCGTGAACAGGAGCGGCATGCAACCGGCGACGGCGCATGCCGCTCCCCCCCACCTGCCCGCCCACTCCATGCGCATCCGCCCCGCCCCCCCGATGAGCGACCACGTAGCGGGCTCGGCCCAGCGCAGCGCCGCGTGGCCTACCGGCGCCGGTAGAAGCGGAGCCCGATGCGCACCAACACCAGCACAATGGCCAGTATGAGCACCCAGGTGAAGCCGTGACCAGAGGCCGAATTCCCAGCCCCGAAAAGCCGCAGCCCCAGCCGGATGAGGACCAACGCGACGACGATGCCAAGTACCCAGAGTGGCCGTCCACGCAAGTCGGCGTCCCTCCCCCCGGGTAGAGGCCCGATCGGAGCCATTGTAACCCAGGTGCGCGCCCGAGGGGATTGACTGTAGAGGAATCTGGCAATAACATCATTATCGATAATGATGTTATTGGATGGTGACCATGGAGCCGGCGAAGGCGGATCTGGTGCTCCACCCGGTGCGGCTCCGGATCATCCAGGCGTTGGTCGGCCGTGCCCTGACGACTGACCGGCTCGCGCAGGCCCTCCCCGACGTGCCGCCGGCCACGCTGTACCGGCACGTCAAGCGCCTGCGCGACGGCGGCGTCGTCCGGGTGATCTCCGAGCAGCGCGTGCGCGGCGCCGTCCGCCGGACGTACACCGTGGCCCCCGACGCCGGCCTGATCCCCCCCGGGGAGCTACGCGATCTGGAGCCCGACGGGCAGCTCCGCCTGTTCCTCGCCTTTTGTGCAGCGCTCGGCGAAGACTTCCGCCGCTACCTGGACCGGCCGGCGTTTGACCCCCCCTCCGACGGGGTGCGGTACCGGCAGGTGCCCCTCTACCTGGACGACGCCGAGTACCGCGACTTCCTGTCGCAGCTGGACGGCGTGATCGCTGCCGCCATGGCCCGCCCTGAGGCTTCCGGGCGACGGCGGCGGACGTTCACCCACATCCTGATCCCCGGACCCCTGCCTGGGGGGGAGGGCGTGCCGGCGGAGGCCCCCAGGTGATGGCGCCAATCAGGATCCCGGAGGTGGTTTGGGGTGTTGGTCGTCACGACGCACGCGATCGAGGGGCGCGCGATCGAGCAGGTGCTGGGTTTGGCCTTCGGTGTCGTGGTCCGGAGCCGGGGGCTGGGGGGCAATGTGATGGCGGCGTTCCGCAGCCTTGGGGGTGGCGAGATCAAGGAGTACACCGAGATGCTGGAGGATGCCCGCCGCGCCGCGATCGACCGTATGGTGGCCAACGCCCATGCCATGGGCGCCAATGCCGTCCTGATGGTGCGCTTTGACTCGAGCGAGTTGGGCCAGACCATGTCCGAGGTCGTGGCCTACGGGACGGCCTGCGTCCTGCGGGAGGCCTGAGGCGGGATGCTGCAGCCGCTGAGTGCCTACAGCCTGGTGGGAGCGCTGGTGGTGGCCCTGGCCGTGGCCCTATCCCTGCGGCGGGGGTATCTGCGGCGCCACCCGCGTGCCGCCGCTCCGCCGGTTGGCTTTCAGCCGACTGCCGAGCGGTTCCACGATCCGACGACCGGTATCCTGCAGGTGGTCTGGTTCAATCCCCAGACCGGCGAGCGCTGGTACCAGCCGCTGGCGGGTGAGGGGCCGGCCAGGGATAAACGGCGCCGGTGATCTCGGCAGAGCGGGCCGCACGACGCGGGGGGGTGGGGGAATGGCGGCAGGGGCATCGGCAGCGGAGGAGCAACAGGTTTCTTGGCCGCTCAGATCCACGACAGTGGACGGTGCGTTCCTGCGTCCAGCCGGTCCCGGTCCGTTTGCCGGTGTGGTGTTCGTGGCGGGCAGCGGACCGACCGACCGGGACTGGAACTCGCCCCTGCTGGCCGGGACCAACGGCAGCGGGCGCCTGTTGGCGGAAGCTCTGGAAACGGCGGGCATCGCCTCCCTCCGCTATGACAAACGGGTGGTCGGGCCCCATGCGCGCGGCAACCTCCAAAGCTTGCGCGGCCGTGTGAGCATGGAGAGCCACCGCCAGGAGGTGGCCAGCGCGGTCGCCTTCCTGGCGGGGCAGGAGGGCGTGCGGAGCGAGCGCATCTTCGCCGTCACCAACAGCGAGGGCGCCCTGCACGCCTTGAACTATCAACTATCTGGGCCGGAGGTGCCCCTTGCCGGCCTGATCCTGACCGCGCCGCCGGGCCGGCCGGTGGGTGCGGTGGCGCGCACCCAGTTGGCCGAGCAGGCGGCCGCCGTGCCGAACGGGGACAGGCTCCTGGCCCTGTATGATGTCGCGATCCAGCGGTTTGTCGTCGGGGAGTCCCCCGATCCCGACCCGGCACTCCCGCCGGGGGTGCAAGCCCTGCTGGAAAGCCTCACCAGCCCGCTCAACCTCCCCTTCAGCCGGGAGCTCTGGCAGGCAGACGCGGCCACGCTGTTGGCGCGGGTCGAGGTGCCCGTGCTCATCGTGATCGGCAAGCGCGACATCCAGGTGGACTGGCGCCTGGACGGCGAACCCCTGCGCCGGGCGACCGCAGGTCTGGCCGACGTGACCATCCGCTTCCCAGAGCACGCCAACCACGTGCTGAAGTACGAAGCGGCGGAACGGTCTGCCCTGAAGGCGGCCGAGGCCGGGGCCCGGTACAACGCCGCGGACGCCCACCTGGATCCGGAGGTTGAGGCGGACATCCGGGAGTGGCTTTTGGCCCACATCTGAAGGGTGGGGCCCAGGGGTCGGGCTAGGTGGGGGGGGGCGGCGGGGACCGGCAGCCGGTAGTCGAGCACGTCGGCAACCAACCGGTAGCCGACCCGCCGGTAGACGGCATTGGGCGGGGTTGGCGCTGTCCGCGTAGAGAAAGCAGTGGCGGTGTGGCCGGAGGCCAACAGCCGCGCGCTCAGGGCGGCGACGGAGGCGGTCGCATAGCCTCAGCGTCGCTGTGCCGGAGGGGTGTATACGAGGTTGACGCGGATGCCATGGGGGGGTGGCCAAACCCCGCCAGCGAGACCACCTCGCCCTTCCAGGCGGCGGCGAAGCGGCGAGCCGCTGCGGCGGGTCCCATCCAGCCCCGGACGCCAGGGTGGTGGCCGGACAGGTCGCCGGCCAAGAGACCCCCGCCGTCGAGCCGCTCGGCCGGTGCCAGCAGGTACTTGCCGTTGGTCAGCAGCCCGATCGCGACGGCGCGCCCGGTCGCGTCTAGAGCGGCCGCCAGCCGCAGGGCGCCGGCGTCCATCCCCACGCCACACGTCCCCCAAGACGCTCACGGCGACGTTGTTGACGGCTCGTGGGATTCAAGGCTCGGCAGCACAAGGGCGGCTCCCTCGGAGAGCGCGGGCCGTTCCAGGCCCGCAGCCGGAGGCTTGCCGCGCCCGAACCCCTTCAGGAGGATGCCGCACCGGCAGGTTTTTTCAGCGGGTGGGTAACCGCAAGCATGGGCGCCTTGCCGCTCTGGCCAAACCATCCCCTGCACACGCTCAGGGGGCAGGGGGGACGCTCCGGTGACCAGTGCCCTCGGTGCTCGTGCGCCTGACGGCGACCGCTCGGCGCGAGCGCATGGAGATGGCGAACGCGGTACCGGCCCGATCCAGCCCGAGGACCAGCAGGCCGAGTCCCATCGCCGCCTCTGGCCAGGTCAGGGTCGAGCAGCCCTTCCACAACAGGCCGAAGCCGAGGATGCCGACCAGGGAACCTCCCCAGGCGTAAATGGACAGCCAGATCCCGGCGCGTGCCGCCCCCGGCCGGCTCACTGCCGGTACCAGTCCCGCCAGATCAAACGGTAGATGCGCAACAAGCGCGGCAGGCGGTTCACCCCGGGGATCCAGGGGGTCAGGATGAAGCCCAGGGTGAGGATGCCCATCATCCCCATGATCAACAGGTCCCCACTGCCGGAGGTCGAGAACGGCGGAACCTGGTACCAGAGCGTGTAGAGCCAGAGCCAGACAGCCCCAGGGTAGTTCCCGGTCTCGTTCATCATGCCCCACTGCGTGCTCAGCAGGTGATACCGTTGGGCCTCAGCGGTGAGGGCCGGGCCGGAGAGGAACAGCAGCGGCAGCGTGTAGTTGGTGACATAGACCCGCGCCTTGGCCTGCATGAGTCCCTGCAGGGCGCCCAACTGCGCCACGTGCAGCAGTTCGGGCAGCATAACCCCCACCGGGCCCGCGCCGACCGGCGGGGCGGGGGGAGAGGTCTGGCCTGCGCTGGCCGCCAGTGCCTTGCCATAGCTGGCTTCCCAACTCGCCTGCTGTGCGGGCGTGGCCGAGTTGAATTGGGACAGGGCCGTGGCCAGTGTCGGTTGCACTTTGGCGATGGCCGTCAGGGGTTGCAACACAAAGGCCTGCGCAGTGTTGACGGGGATGCGCACGCCCGCCCAGCGCTGGGGGGAGATCGGACCCAAGGCCTGGACGGATCCGGTGCCGTGGTTATACGGCGGACCGTACGACGCGATCGTGCCGCTGCCATCCAGTTCGCGCAGCGCGGTCTGCAGAAAGGACACCGGCCGGGATGTCGCGTAGGCGCGAATGGTCAATGCCGGGGCGTCCGGGGATGAGAACACGGAAGCCAGGACGACGACCAGCACGGCCACGGCGGCCAGGGCCAGCAACGCTTCCCGCACAAGGTCGTATGGCTTCATGCGCGGCGGGCGCGGGTCAGAGGCCAGCTCACCCCGCATGGGAGTCCCCCTTTTGTGGGCGGTCGTCGGCCAACGGGGGCACCAGTCCCTTGCGGCGCACCAGGATCAGGTGGACCGTGATCAGCCCAGCGATGACCGCCGGCATGACCGCGATGTGGATGCTGTACATCTGTCCGAAGTTCAGCAGGTTGAAGAACGCACCGATCCCCACGGCGTTAATCGCGTCCTTGCCCTGCACCGCGATCCACTGGGAGTCCAGATTCTGCTGCGAGAGGTACCCGGTGAAGGCGGCGAGGATCGAGGAGACGAAGAGGAGCGCCCCCACCACCCACGTCAGGTTGCGTCCACCCCGCCAGGCCGCCATCGAGAACTGGGACCACAGGTGAAGCACCATGAAGAAGAAGAAACACTGCACGCTCCAGAAGTGGATGCTGTTCACAAAGTGGCCCACCGGCGACAAATGCCACCAGGTTGGACCGAACAGGGCGAGGGTGATGCCCGAAGCCACCAGACAGACAAACGAACCCAGCGTCAGGGCGCCGAAGAGATACACGAACGAGCGCGTGTACTCCGGCAGTTCTTCCGGGAGCAGCTCCTCTGAGGTTACGACCGAAGACAGCCAGCGCCGGAATGACCCGGTGAGGTTGCTCACGGCTTTTGCCCCTTTTCTGGGTTTTGCCGGTCATGTTCCTCCGGCAGGCGGAGTGCTACGGCGGCCGCGAAAGCCACGATCATAAGGCCCAAAACCACGAGGTTGGGCACCGTGATGGAGATAAATCCCCACTGGACGTAGTGCGGGGTCCCAAGACCCATAAGCGAGGCTCCTTTGTTGGCAATGCCAAATCTTTCCGCATCACCTTGATGCGTAGTATACCACCGCCCAGCGGCCAACCGTGCCCCCCCAGGTCCTGGGGCGGCGGCGTGCGCCCGTTTCTCGCCTAAACGACGGCCAGCGCCTGCGGCAAGGCGATGCGCGCATACCCAGGGATCAATATGCCCGGGAAGTGTGGGGTCGACCCACCGGGGGCTAACATCCGTGGCGCGAGCGCAGACGGTTGGCCGGCGCCCGCACGATCCGTGGATCTCGACCGACCGGACCGGTCGTTGGCGAGGCGCTGCCGCACCACGCCCCCCTATAGCCGAATGCGGATCAGGGGGACCAGCATCTCCTCGGCCGACCAGCCCCCGTGCCCGCCTTGCCAGAGGGCGGGCTGGACGTTGGGATCCGGCCGCAATACGAACTGCCGGCCGGGGTCGGCCACGGCCAGCAACGCGCCGGTGCGCAGGCGCAAGGCCGGATCCGCCGGTTCCCCCCGAACCAGCCCCCGGCCCACACAGCGTCCATCGGCGCCACGTCCGCGACCTTCGCCATGCGGGCCATGGTGGGAGCATCCGCCCGCAGGTAGGCGGCGGTGCGGCCGCCGGCCGGCGGTACAGCCAGCACTTGGTCCAGCAGGACCGCCCGTTCGGGGTCGAGCGCCTGCTGGCCGTGGTCGCCCAGGATCAGGAGGGCGGTGTGGCCGTCGCGGGGCAACCGGCGCAGGAGGCGTTCCAGTACGAAGTCGAACGCGGCCAGTTCGTCTCCCGCCTCGGAGCCGCAGGGCCCGTGCACGTGGCAAACGGAGTCGTGTTCAGGCCAGTAGGCCCAGCAATACGCCGCTCCGCGCGTCTCCACCGCGTCCGCGATCAGGGTCGGCAGCGTATTGGCGCTCCGCCACGCCCGATACTCGGCCCCGGAGAAGTGCCAGCGGGAAAGGGCGCTGGCGGTGAAGGCGGCGGCATTGACGATGCGGCAGGCGATGCCCCTTGCGGCCAGTTCGCCATACGGGGACGCCGGCCCGGCCGGGACCGGTCGGGGGGTGTGGCTATGGCGTTCGCGTGCCAGGAGCAGGTCGGTCACCTCCGGCCCGCTGCCCAGCCAGACGGAGAAGCCCAGGTAGCCATGGACCGCTGGCGGCAGGCCGGTATGGAGGGTGCTCAGCGCGGCGACCGTGGTCGACGGGAAGACGGAAGTGATCTCACGGAGTTCGGCGTGCCCGGCGTCGAAAAGGCGCCGGAGGCCCGGCAGCGCGCCGGCATCCAGGTGATAGCGCAACTGCCCCAGGCCCAGGGCGTCGCAGACGATGACCACCACACGCCGGACGCCCGACAGGTCCATCTGCGGCTCAAGCGGCGGCTGGCCGGTGTCCAGGCCAAAATGCCCCGCGATCGTGGCGACCAGGTTGACCAGGCTTGCCCCGCCATAGCGGGGCGCCACACGTCCGCGTGTGCCCAAGACTTCGCCCCCCGGTTTACGGGTTGGGTGGCGCACCCTCAGGGGCGCAGGCGGCCAGCGCCCACAGGAGGCCGCGTACGGCCAGGAACAGGCGGCGGACGCGTGCGGGATCTTCGCGGATCTCCAACCACGGATCGAGCGACAGAAAGAAGTCGGCCGCGTCGTGGCGGAGGGCCGCGGGCAGGCAGGAATCCACAAGCAGGTGGCTCAGGGGCCAGGTCCAGGCGGACTCGGCCGGCGCGCCCAGGGCAATCGCCGCGTGCGGCAGGAGGCCCTGGGCAGTAGTGCCCCCGAG
>JAJZWQ010000277.1 GCA_021846605.1 Bacillota bacterium
GGTGTGATGGTGAACTCCGAGCGGGGGCGGACGGTAGACCTCCAGACGGAGTTGGAGCACGGCGATTGCGAACTGCACGTGGAGTACTGCGTCCCGGAGAAGTCCAACTCCGGTGTCTACCTCATGGGTCAGTATGAGATCCAGGTGCTGGATAGTTTCGGCACGCCGGACAGCGAACTGAAGTACGGGAGCAACGGCGGCATCTACGCGCGCCACAACCATCCGGTCACCCACAAGGATTACGGCGGCCACGCGCCCCGGACCAATGCCTCCCGTGCACCGGGCGTGTGGCAGGAACTCGACATCGTCTTCCGCGCGCCGAGGTTCGACGCCGCCGGACGCAAGACGGCCAACGCCTGCTTTGAGAGCGTGCGGCTGAACGGCACGCTGATCCATGAGAACACCGAGTGCGCCCTGCCGACGGGCGGCGCCTACCACGATCAGGACGTACCGCGGGGGCCGCTGCGGCTGCAGGGGGACCACGGGCCGGTGGCCTATCGCAACATCCGCATGCGCCAGCCGTAGCCCGAGGCGGACGCGCGCCTGGGCCCAAGCGCCGTTAGCCGGCGCGGCGGAAGTGTTCCCACCGCTCCTCCAGCCGGCTGCGGTCCGGCATCGCGCCCCGTGCCGACGGGAGATGCAGACCTACCCCCTGCATCTCCTGGAGGCCGTGGCGCAGCATCGGTCCATCCGTCTGATCCCGCACGTCGCGCCGCACCTCGATCGTGAAGGTGTCTGGTCGCACCCCGATGAGGTTCGCATCGAAGGCCGCGTGGTGGATCTTGCAGAGGGCGAGGCCGTTTTGAACGATGGGATCCCCCCGCGGGTGCCCATCGGGCAGGATGTGGGCCGCGTCCAGCAGCGAGACATACTTCAGCCGGCAGACCGCGCAGGATTGCCCGTACGCCTGGATCACCTGCGCGCGGAACAGGGGCTGGTGGACCCGCTGCCGGGTCAGGCTCTCCGCGTAGCGGCGCTCCGCCTGCGTGACGGCATGGTCGAGCGCCAGGGATCGTTGCGCCTCATCCACGGCGACGACGAACTGACACTCGGCTTCCTCCTCGGCGATCAGCCAGACCGGGTGGATGGCCTCATACAGCGCCCTGGCCACCCCCCAGAACCATACGAGCGGCAGACCGTGCTCCAGCGCGGAGCGCAGGGCCCGGTTGTCGGAGTGTCCCGGGTTCTGTCCGCGATACTTGTACCGCAGGCACCCGTCGGCACCGAGGGCGTCGTCGTAGGGAGGCGGCTGGCCGAACGGGGTGAAGGCCGTGCGGATCGAAAGCGCCGCCTCAAGGCCGCGCGGCTTCCAGATGCCCTGTTGTGGGCCCACCAGCGGTACGGTCGTTCCCTGCCAGCGGAAGCCCTGGCGGAGCTCTGTGCCCGTGAACAGGTGGAAGCCTCCGGCGGCGGCGCACGACCGATCGAGCCATGCCCGGGCCTCGGCCCGCAGCCCCCGTTCGTACGTTTCATCCAATGGGGATCGGTGCCTCCAGGCCCGAGCCCCGGAAGGGGCCCGGCGCGGGTCTTGCGCGACCGGCGCAGGTCGAGCGGCGGCCGCAGAGGTCGGCCAGGCCCGTTGCGGCCCGGGAAGTTTGCGGACCGAGGGTGCGCGACGAGACGGGCGATGGGGTGAAGGTGGGCGGTTGCGCCTGCCGGGGGGCTGCCGCCGCCCGGTGGGGATGCGGTCCATCCCAGGCGTGGTGGTCGGGTGGTCCGGCTGGCAAGGTCGCCGCCTCCTGTGGCGCACCGGTTTGATCGCCGCTGCGGCCGGTTCCAGACGCGGCGGGCTCGGCCAACGCCGTCCTGCTCGTGCTACGCGAGGGGGCGCGCGAATCCTGCCGTCGAACGGTGGCGATCGCCGCACCCGTGTCCGGAGGCAGGCCGCCATCGCCATGGCGGCGGAATCTCGGTGGCCGCAGGGGCGGCCGGCTGCGGGTCTTTGGTTACGGGCCTGCGGGGATTGCCGCCCGGGCGCGCAGGCCGGCCTGTCGGTTCCGCCCCAGCAACGCGGGCAGCTGCGGACGTCGGTCCGTGTGGGAATCGTGGGCTGCGGAGGGATCCGCCAGGCCCACGTCCGTCGAGGCCATCGGGTGCTGGGGGGCGGGCCCGGCCGACCGGCGGTTTAAACGGTGGACGCGCGGCGTGCGGCCGCTGCGGAGGACCGGATCGCCACGGAACGCGGCCAGGGGCGGCCGTGGGTGTCTGCCCATCCGGCCGCCGTGATCGCATCGGGGGCGGCGGACGCCGGCAGGCGTCCGGCCACGTGCCGCGAACCGTCGTGCAGGCGGGTGCGTGGGGGGGCAGCATCGTGAAGCTTGGGCGGGTGGTGCGGCGGTGGGTTGCGGCCGCGGCGGTCGCGTCTCTGACCGTGGCGGCGACCGGTTGCGGCCTGGGCGGGCCCGCAAACGCGGCGGTGCCGGCCAGGCCGGTCTGGGCGGCGCAGTTGGCCTGGTCGCCGAGTCCGGCATCCCTGCAAATCGACTATAACTCCTCGAACCCGGCCGCTCCCGTCTCCGGGGCCTATGACAGCACCTCCTCGGTCTTTCCGCCCGCGCACTGGCAGGTGCATACCTGGAAGCTGGCGGATGTGGCCTGGGGCGGGCGGCAGAATTTCTCCGCCGATTTGCGGCTGTCCGGGGCGGTCGGGGTGGCGGTGCACCAGGTGGT
>JAJZWQ010000061.1 GCA_021846605.1 Bacillota bacterium
CCGACCCGCGTCTGGAGGCGTTGGCCCGGCGCCTGGCGGCGCTGGAGCCCTTGGAGCTCACGCCGCTGCAGGCGTTGGCCCTGCTCAGCGAACTGCAGGCCCTGGCGCGGGAAACCCTGGACGGCGCCCCGGCCTAAAACCACCTGGGTCGTCGGTATGCTGGGGCGGCGGCAGTCGCACGGTGGGCCGCCGGGGGGGCGGCCGGTATGCGGGGGCTGCGGCGGACGTGGTGGCACGTGGGCCTGGCGGCGTTGGCGGTGGGCGTGGGGATGTGGGCCGGGTGGCGGCCGCTGGCGGCACGCGCCCCGGCCGTGGCGGTCTTCCGCCGGGTGGCGCCGGCGGTGGTGCTGGTGACGCGTGGCACGGCGATTCCGGGTTCCGGCGGGCGCCTGGACTGGGGCAGCGGCGTGCTTTTCGACCGGCGGGGCGACCTGGTCACCAACGACCACGTGGTGGCAGGGGCACAGCGTCTGTGGGTCACGCTGGCCGGCGGTCGCACCCTGCCGGCGGCGCTGGTCGGCGCGGATCCGGCGACCGATTTGGCGGTGCTGCGGGTCGACGCCGGACGACCGACGCCGTGGGCGCGCTTTTCCACCCGCACCCGCGTGGTAACCGGGCAAACCGCCGTGGCCATCGGCAACCCGCTCGGGCCGCGCTACGCCCTCACGCTGACCCAGGGGGTCGTCAGCGCCGTGCGGCCGATGCTGTATGGGAGGGGGTTGCACGACCAGCGGGTGACCGAGATGATCCAGACGGATGCGCCGCTCAATCCGGGAAGTTCGGGCGGGCCGTTGCTGAACAGCCGCGGGCACGTGATCGGCATCAACAGCGTCAAGGTGGTGCAGGCGCAGCCGGGCCTCGCGGCGGCCGGTTTGGCGTTCGCCATTCCGGCCCCCACGGTGCTGGCGGTCGCCCGTGCCCTGCTGGCCCACGGATACGTGCCGCGCGCCTGGCTGGGGGCGTGCGTGGCACCCGTACCGCCGTCGGTCCTGCCGGGTCAGGCGCAGGCCCTGGTGGTCGGCGGGATGCTGCCGCAGGGGCCGGCGTTGCGTGCCGGCCTGCACGCCGGCGACGCCCTGGTCGGCTGGAACGGCCGGCCGCTGGTCGACCAATTGGCGCTGGTGCGGCGCCTGAACGCGGCCCGCCCGGGTGCGACGGTGCGGCTGACCGTGCTGCGGGACGGACGGTTGCATCAGGTTGCGCTTTCCCTGGGGCACGGTCGTGAGCCGGCCCTGGCCTGCTAGCGCCCTGGCCGCGCGCGTGAAGTTACAGCGTATCCCCCTGGGGGGCCATTGCCTTTTGCTGAGGACCCGAAACCCGGCTTCGCGCGCGACGGATCCCAGGGCCGGATCACCCGCCGGAGCCGGCGGCGACGTCGAGCGTCAGCCAGGCGAGATTCATCGTCGATCCGGGTGCGAGCCCGACGCTGCCGCAGCCGACCACCCAGAGCGTCCACACACCCGGAGTCGTCGCGGTCCACTGGAAGTGAACCCGCCCGCCCTGCACCACCGTGTGGGCGAGCAGCAGGTTGGTCGGGACGCAGCCCAGCGGACCCTTGGAACATCCGGCGCCTGCGGCCAGCAGGAGCATCGTCTCCCCATTGGCGTACCCGGGCATCGTGGCCTCGATGGACACCGTCGAGCCCGCCGTGGCGTCCACGGTCCCGGTGTTGTAATCCGTGATCGCCCCCGGGGGAGCCGTCGCGGTCAGCTGGGGCACCTGGGCCTGGTTCCACATGCCCTCGCCGCTCGTCGTCCAGCCGTGCGGCGGGCAGGCGGCCAGGACCCTGAGCACCGTCACGGGGCTGCTGCCGAGCAGGCGGCCTGCGTTCGAGTACAGCTTCATCTGCGCCTCCCACCAGCCGGGCCCGGCGGGTACGGAGAACTCCCCCTGCGGCAAGGCAGACAGATCGAGGGACGGGGCTCGCTCTGTCTGCGCCTCCCCGGTGGACGTGCCCCCGAGCCACGGGTCGCGCGTGAGGCGGCTGAGGTCCAGCACGGCGTTGCTGACCAACAGGCCGTCGTCCTTGGAGGGCAGGCCCGGTAGTGTCTGGAACCCGACCCCGGTAACCCCCTGCTCCGGACAGGCGAAGACGGGCGGCGCCGCCGGAGCGTCGGCCACGGGTTGCCAGGCACCCTCCACACCGTTGGGGCTCTTGAGCACGAAGGCCGTGCCTGTCGCGGCCGGCGCACGGCCGCTCACATACTCGCGCACGCGCACCAGAGCCACCCACTGCACCCTGCTCAGGCCGACCCCCAAGCCCGAGTTGCCGGCCACGGCCGAGGTGTCCAGGTGGACCGCCAGGGATTCGCCGGCGGAGAGCTGCCCCTGCCAGGAGAAGGTGGACACCTGCGTCGTTCCCAGGATGCCCGGGATCGCGCTCGCGTCCTCGAACGAACTGAAGGCGGTGAGCGCGCCGTCGACCGCGTCGGATAGGTCCGCCAGCCCCTGCGCCGTCGCCGAGGCCACCTCGTCCTCCGGCATGCTCGCCACCGCCGCGGACAGGGTGCTGAGGCAGCTCGACACACGGTCCGTGGTATCTACCGGGTTGGCCTGCGAGGGCTTGAGCACCTGGTACACCGACAGGGGGAAGCAGTCGGCACCCTCCAGCGAGGCGCTGTCGGTCGCCTGCACCGTGAGCACCTTGGCCTGCACGGTAACCGCGTCCGTGTGCCCCTGGCAGGCCTGGCCCTGGTAGTCGGCCGTGAACGTGCCGTCGGTGCGGCCGGCGGCAATGCCCGTGGCCCAGGCGATCTCCGCCCCCGCTCCGCTTACGGGGTCGCCCTGCGCCCAGCCGTAGGCGTCACCGGAGTAGACGGTCACCCCCGCGAGCGTGGTGCTGGGGATGTTGTAGCTCTCGTTCTGGCTGAAGGCGGCGAAGGGTTGGTGGCCCGGGCCGTACACCTGCGTGACGGTCTTGGCGGAGCCGCAGGCCGTGGTGCTGGCGGTGGCGGCCAGGGGCAGCACCCGCACGCTCAGGGGTGAGCCGTGGAAGGCCGTGGCGTACCGGCCCGGGGGTCCGCCCAGGTGCGCCCCGCCCGTCAGGCCGGAGGCAGGGTGTTGGCTCCACCGCTGCAGGACGGGTCCGATACCGCTCAAAAAGCGCATCTGTCGGGCTGAAGACCAGCCACCCAGGATGGTCGCATCCGTCGCTTTGACGTAGAAGACCTGGCCGGCACGACCCGTCACCTTCACCATGCCGTCAGGCCCCGGCTTGGCGAAGGACAGGGGTGAGGAGCGCTGCACCTGGGCAAACGCGCTGGCTCGGTGGCCATCTGCCGTCTTCAGGGTCAAGGTCCCGCCGCCCGGAGCCGTGCCGGCCGGCACCTGTACCCGAATCGACGCCGCCGACCAGGATAGCACGGTCCATGAGGCCGCCTGGGGGCCACCGGACGTGGCTGCATCCGGCGCCGTGCCGCTGGCGCCGGATCCGGTCGGCGTAGCCGCGACCGCGGCGGCGGGCGTCCAGCGCACGGAGCCGGCGGTGCTGCCGAATCCCTGGCCCTCGATGGTGGCCGCCTGGCCGGGATCCAGCGGCGAGGGCGCGACGGTGAAGATCGCCGCCGCCTGGGTGGCCTTCAGGCTTTCGTGCAGCAGGTTCAGCAGGCGTCCCAGCAGCACGGTGATCTCGGCCCGGGTCAGCAACTGCTGGCCGCCGAGGTAGCCGTTGCCCTCCCCCTTCAAGAGCCCCAGGAGTGCCGCCAGCGCAGCCGGCCCCCGAGCCCAGGCCGGAACCGCTCCGTGCGTCTTCAGGCCCGTCGGTAGCGCCGCGAGCTGCTGGACCGTAGATCCCAGCCCCAGCGCGCGGACCACCAGGGTGATCATCTGGTACCGGTCCACGGGCGATGTGGGGTCAAGGGAGATCCCGCTGCCGAACAGGCCCGAAGCCAGCGCCTGCCCCACCGCCGCCTGCGCCCAACGGTCCACGCCCGGGACGGGCTGGGCTGGCGCCGCCGCGCCCGGGTGCAGCACGCGCATGAGCATGGTGACGAACTGCTCCTGCGTCAGGTGGCCCTGCGGATCGAACTCGCCCGCGCCCACCCCGTTGACCACGCCCGCCGCACTGAGCGCATCTACCGCCTGCTGCGCCCACGGCGCGGTGCCGAGGTCCTGAAAGGGCGCCGGCGATCCAGAGGGCGACGCCAACAACCGGGAGACCGCGGCGGCCGTCACCGATCCGGCCGTGGCCGTCCCGAATGCCTGGAGCGCCCCCTGCAGCCCCGGCGGCACCACGCCGGAGGGGGCGCTCAACAGCGCCTTGACGTCGGCGGCCGACGGGCTTGCCGGCAGCCAGCGGCCCGACAGCAGGGCGTCTTTCTCGCTTGCGGGCAGTTGACCCAGGAAGGAGACCACCTCCCCGGGCTGGGCACCGGTCGTGGAGAACCCGGGTGGCAGTGCCCCGGATGGCAAGGTCATCCCAGGGGGCAGGGAGACGCCGGGCGGCAGGGACAGGCTGCCGCTCTGTGCCGCGGCCGGCGCCGCCGCCAGCCCCAGGCTTACGACCATCGCCGTCAGAAGGGCTGCCGCCCTCCGCAGTGGCCGCCCCTTGCCTGCCGCTCTCATCCACCGCACCCCCCCGTGGCTGAGGCCGCGGGATTCTGGGATGCATCACGGTAGCCTCTGCCAGGCTCTCTCAGGCAGGGGCCCTGATACTACATCCCGGCTCTCGGCCTGAGCCCTCGGTTTCCTGCCCTGCAGCACCCGCATGGCTTCGCCGTCCGAGGATAGCATCCTGTCGCTTCCGCCCCGCTGTGTCCCCTCGCATGTCGGGTGCTGGCCTGCTCATACGCCGCATGCAGCCGGGGCCCCGGCGCGTGGGGTGGAGGTGCGGTGCCGCACCCGGCCAAGCCTTTGGGGCCCGGTCCGTATCGAGCAAGTGTTTCCCGTCTTTCGGCCTGACGGGCGGCCGGCGCGGGCGGGAGCGGGGCGGCCCGACCGGCGGAGGCCGAGGTGTGGCGGTCCAGGCGCGGGCAGGGGCCGACCGCAGGTTCGGTCGTCGCCGCCAGGGGGAAACCCGCCCCTGTGCAACGAAAGACCGCGCTTTCGCCGCAGCGCGCGGGCCGCGGTCCCGACGCGGCGATCGCCCTGCCCCCGCCCGCAGGATCCGGACGCCGCGGCACTCCGAGGGGAGCGGGTCGGTGCATGCTGAAGTTGTCAGGCTTCCTCCGCCCCTATCGGCTCGAGGTGGCGTTGGTCCTGGTGCTGACCTTCGCGCAAACCATGTCGTCGCTCTACCTTCCCAAGCTGATGTCGCACATCGTCGACGTTGGCATCCTTCAGGGCAACGTCCCCTACATCGTGCGCATCGGCGTCTGGATGTTCGCCGTCACGCTGCTGGGCGGCCTGGCCGCCGTGGCCGCCAGCTACGGTTCCGCCAAGGCCATGGCGGGTTTCGGTCAGGGGCTGCGCCTGCGGTTGTTCGGCCACGTCGAGCGCTTCACGCCGCACGAGTTCGAGCGCTGGGGCACCTCGTCGCTGATCGTGCGCACCACCAACGACGTCATGCAGGTGCAGCAGCTGGTCAGCATGCTGCTGCGCATGATGGTCATGGCGCCGCTGATGGCCCTGGGCGGCATCCTGCTGGCGGTGACCACGGATGCCCGCCTGTCCCTGGTGCTGGTGGTGCTGCTGCCGGTCATGGGGTTGGCCATCTACCTGGTGATGGGGCGCGGGCTGGGCCTCTTTCGCGTCCTGCAAGCCAAGGTCGACCGTCTGAACCTGGTGCTGCGTGAAAACCTTACCGGGGCGCGCGTCATCCGCTCGTTCGGCCGCACCGCGTATGAACTCGGGCGCTTCGATGTGGCCAATCGCGAACTGACGGACACCTCGGTGCAGGTCTTCCAATTGATGGCCACGATGATGCCCCTGGTCATGCTGATCATGAACCTTGCCACGCTGGTCGTCGTGTGGTTCGGCGGCGTGCAGATCAACGCCGGCACCCTGCAGATCGGCCGGCTGATGGCCTTCATTCAGTATGTCACCCAGATCATGTTCGCCGTGATGATGGTGTCCATGATGTTCTTCATGATCCCGCGCGGTCAGGCCTCGGCGCAGCGCATCCTGGAGGTGCTGGCGCTGGAGCCGGAGATCGTGGATCCCGAGGCACCGCGCCAGGCGGGGGCGGTCCGCGGCGGCGCGGGCGCCGGTGGGGGGGAGGTCGAGTTCCGCGACGTCAGCTTCCGCTATCCCGGCGCCGAGGAGCCGGCTCTGAGCGGGGTGAGCTTCCGCAGCGGCCCGGGTGAGACCACGGCGATCATCGGCGGCACGGGTTCCGGCAAGTCGACGCTGCTCAACCTGATCCCGCGCTTTTTCGACGTGGACGTGGTCGAAGGCTGTGTGCTGGTCGACGGCGTCGACGTGCGCGACTTTGCGCAAAAGGAGTTGCGGGCGCGGATCGGCTATGTGCCCCAGCGGGCCGTGCTCTTTTCAGGCAGCGTCCTGGAAAACGTCCGCTACGGGGACGAGGGGGCATCGGAATCGGCCGTGCGCCACGCTCTGGATGTGGCGCAGGCGACCGAGTTCGTCGACGACCTCGAAGGTGGGCTGGCGGCCGAGGTCGCGCAGGGGGGCGCCAACCTCTCCGGCGGCCAGCGCCAACGCCTGGCGATCGCCCGCGCCCTGGTGCGGCGGGCCGGCGTCTACCTGTTTGACGACAGCTTCTCCGCCCTGGACTACCGGACCGACGCCCGGCTGCGGTCGGCCCTGCGGGGTGAGCTGGGGACGGCCACCATCCTGGTCGTGGCCCAGCGGGTGAGCACGATTGTGGAGGCCGATCGCATCCTGGTGCTGGACGACGGTCGGTTGGTCGGGGTCGGCACGCACCAGGAGTTGCTGACCAACTGCCCCGTCTACCAGGAGATCGTGGCCTCGCAGGCGTCGTCGGGGGCGATCGCGTGAACACCGGACAGCGCGGATCGCGGTCGGACGGCGGTTTCCCGGGTGCGGGCCGCGGCGGCTTCGGCGGCGGCGGGCCGATGGGACTTGCGCTGCCGACCGAAAAGCCGCGGGAGTTCCGCCGCACCGCCCTGCGCCTCCTGGGCTATTTCCGCCCCCGCCTCGGCGCCCTGGGCGTGGTGCTGGCGGCGGCGGTGCTGGGCACGGTCTTCGGCGTCGTCAGTCCGAAAATCCTCGGCAACGTCACGACCCTGCTCTTTGACGGCTACGTGCGGCGGGTGCACGGCGTCCCGGGCGGGGGGGTGGACTTCGCCCGCGTGGGCCGGTTGCTTGCCCTGTTGGCGGCACTGTATGGGGCGAGTTCGGTCTTCACCTGGGTCCAGCAGACCGTCATGGCCACCGTGGCGCAGCGGACGGTCGCGGTCATCCGCCGCCAGGTGATGGAGAAGTTGGCGCGCCTGCCGATCCGCTTTTTTGATACCCACCCGCACGGCGAGGTGCTCAGCAGCTTCATCAACGACTTCGACAACATCGGCAGCACCCTGCAGCAGAGTCTCGCCCAGTCGGTCTCCGCCGTGGTGACCTTTGCGGGCGTCGTGGTGATGATGCTGACGATCAGCCCGCTGCTGACCGTCGTGATTGCGCTCACCCTGCCGCTGAGCTTTGTGGTGACCCGCGGCGTCGCGGCCCGGTCGCAGGCCCACTTCATCGCGCGCCAGGACCATCTGGGGGCACTCAACGGCCACGTGGAAGAGATGTATGCGGGGCACCTCATCGTGCGCGCCTTCGGACGGGAGGACCGCGCGATCGAAGCCTTCACCCGGATGAACGACCGCCTCACCGAATCCACCTGGAAGGCTCAGTTCATCACGGGAACCATCATGCCGCTGATGAACGTCATCGGGAACCTCGGCTTTGTCCTGGTCAGCGTGATCGGCGGCATCCTGGTTGCGCGGCGCGGGCTGCAGATCGGAGACATCCAGGCGTTCATCCAATACGCGCGCCAGTTCTCCCAGCCGATCACCCAGTTGGCCGCCATCTCTAACAACATCCAGTCGGCCCTCGCCTCGGCCGAGCGCGTCTTTGCCATCCTCGACGAGGCGGAGGAAACACCGGAATCCGAAGATGCCCTGGACCCGTTTGCGGCGGGTCGGGGGGACATGGCCGCGGTGCGGGGGGACGTGGCCTTCCAGGCGGTCGATTTCGCGTACGACGAGGCGCAGACCCTGATCACCGGCCTGGACATCGCGGTCCGTGCCGGCCAGACGGTGGCCGTCGTCGGCCCGACCGGCGCCGGCAAGACGACGCTGGTCAACCTGCTGATGCGGTTCTACGATGTGCGCGCGGGCTCCATCACCGTCGACGGGATCGATATCCGCCGGATGCGGCGGCGCGCGCTGAGGCGCTGCTTCGGCATGGTGCTGCAGGACACCTGGTTGTTCCACGGCACGATTCGCGAAAACATCGCCTACGGCCGCGAGGGGGCACCCGACCAGGCGGTGGTGGACGCGGCCCGCGCGACGCACGCCGACCACTTCATCCGCACCCTGCCCGGCGGCTATGAGACGCTGCTCAACGAGGACGCGTCGAACATCTCGCAGGGTCAGCGCCAGTTGTTGACCATCGCCCGCACCGTCCTCGCCGATCCGCCGTTGCTGATCCTCGACGAGGCCACGAGCAGCGTCGACACCCGCACGGAGGTGGCCATTCAGGCCGCCATGCGCAGCCTCATGCACGGCCGCACCAGCTTTGTCATCGCGCACCGGCTGTCGACCATCCGCGACGCCGACGTCATCTTGGTCATGCGGGGCGGGCGCGTGGTCGAACAGGGCACCCATCTGGAGCTCCTGGACGCCGGCGGCGTGTATGCCGATCTGTATCAGAGCCAGTTCACCGGGACGGCGGCCAGCGACCCCGCCGTGTAGCGAGAGGCTCTCGCTCCTGCGCCACACCCCCACCAGCGGCGATGGTGGTTGGTGGCTGTGGAACCGCTGCGCCCGCTGCGACTTGCCTGGTGTGAACCGAGTCGAGATCCTGGACCATATCCAGGCTGCAAGCCACATCTGGGACCCCGCGGCCATCCGCAGCGGCGGACCGGCGACCGACATCCACGCCTGGGCAGCAACCGTGAGCACCGCGCGGGTGGAGCAGGGTCCGGCGCGGCCCGCCCGCAGTCCCCACAGGCACGCGGGGCCCTGCGCCAGGCCCAGGCCTATCGCGCGGAACACGCCGTCGCCGGACGGCTGGCCGGTCCGACGCGCCACGCCGAAGGGGGTCGCCGAGTCCGCCGGGCGCAGCGACGAGCCTACGCCCGCCGCCGCGAGGGCATGAAGACCAGGGCCAGGACCGCCGCCGCAGCCGCGATGCCGGCGGAGGCACGCAGCGCGCCGTCCACTCCGGCCACAAAGGCGGTCCGGACCGAGGCGGCCAGCGCCGCCGAGCCCGTGTGGCGCGCCACGGCGAGGCCGCCGAAGACGCTGGCCCTGGTGGCCGCAGCGGCGGCCGGCGGCAGCCCGGACAGCGCCAGATGGCTTTGGTAGCCGGCGCGAAGGATGCTGCCGAGCGCGGACGCCGCAAAGGCGGGGCCGAGCTTGACCACTGCCTGGAGGAGGCCCGAGGCGACGCCGCTGCGCTCGGCAGGCATTTCGACCAGGGCGGCGGAGGCAGCGGTGGCGAAGGCCAGTCCGCAGCCGGCGCCGACGACGAAGGTCCACGCCGCGACGAAGGCGTCGCCGCTTTTCGCGGTCATCGTCGCGCCAAGGGCCGAGCCGACGATCAGCACCGCATAGCCGGCGGCGATGGTGAACTTCGCGCCGAGGCGGGCGGCGAGGCGGTCGGCCGGGATGGCGCCGGCCATCATGCCGGCGATGGCGGGCAGCAGGCGGTAGCCGGCGCCTTGGGGGTCTATGCCCCGGACGGCCTGAAGGAATTGGGGCAGGACGAAGAACGCGCCGAAGAGGCCGACCAGGCCCAGGGCCGTCAGGATCATGCCCCAGGTGAAGGACCGCGACTCGAACAGGCGCAGGTCGACCAGGGGCTGGCCGGCCGGTCGGCGCGCGATGCGGCGCTCCAGGGCGACGAAGGCGACGAGGAGCAGCGCGCCCCCGAAGACGGGAAGGAGCGCGTCCGCGCCGCTCCAACCGCGCTTGCCGGCCTCGATGACCCCGTACATGAGCGCGACCAGGCCGGCGCCGGACAGCAGCAGGCCCGCGCCGTCGATGGCGGGGGCGCGGGGCGCGCGCGACTCGGGGACCAGGGCCCCCACCGCAGCGAGCGCGAGGAGCGCGACGGGTATGTTCATCAGGAAGATCCACCCCCACCAGGCGTGGGTGAGGATCCAGCCGCCCAGGACGGGGCCGAGGGGCAGGCCCAGGAAGTTCGCCGCGCCCCAGATGCCGACCGCACGGGGACGCTCCGCCTCGCCAAAGAGCACGGCGATGATGGCCAGCGCCAGGACGGTCAGGGCGGCGCCGGCGAAGCCGAGAACGACCCGGGCGGCAATGAAGGCCGCAGGGTTGGGGGCGTAGGCGCAGGCGAGGGAGCCTGCGGCGAAGAGCGCAAGGGCGGCGGCCATCACGGCGCGGCGTCCGTAGCGGTCGCCCACGAGGCCCATGGGCAGCATCCCCGCCACCAGCGCCAGGGTGTAGGCGGTGATGAACCACTGCATTTGGGCTTCCGAGGCGTGGAGCGCGCCGGACAGTGTGGGCAGGGCGAGGGTGAGGACCGTCACGTCCAAGGTGACCGCGAGGATGGCCAGGATGATGGCGATGAGGGCCCACCACCGCCGCGCGGCAGGCGGGGTGCGGCCAGCAGGCTTGGTGGTGGGGGGCTGGGCGTGGGCCTGAGCCTGAGCGCGAACGTCGGTGGGGCCCTGGGTGACGGATCCGTCGGGGTGCCCCCGGGTGCGCGCGTCCATGGGACTCGCCCCCTTTCGGGCGTGATGTCAACGGGTGTTGATATCACCCTGGGTTGATCGTACGTGCGGCCAGCGCCGGTGTCAACGGGCGTTGAAATCATGGGGCGGCGATGTGCTACGCTGGCGCCATGGATACGGCGAAGGGCGCGGGCGGAGCGCGGCGGAGGGGCCGGCCGGCGGGGGAATCGGGCAACCGGGAGGCCATCCTGGCCGCGGCGCGGCGCGAGTTTTTCACTCGCGGCTACGGCGGCGCCACCATCCGGGGCATCGCCGCGGGCGCGGGCGTCGACCCGGCATTGGTCCATCATTACTTCGGCAGCAAGGACCGGCTGCTGCTGGAGACGCTTGAACAGGGGGACCTCCAGGAACGCGCGGAGGGTATGATGGCGGGCCTGCTGCAGGGGGGGGCCGAGGGTATCGGCGAGCGCGTCGTCCGGCTCGCGGTGGAGGTCTATGACGCGTCGCCGGAGCTGGTGGGCTGGATGGACCGCAGCTTCCTGACCGGTCTGGTGCGGCTGGCAGCCACCAACGAGCCCGCGGCGCGGCGGCTGCGCGAGTTGCTGCTGCGCGGCGGGCTGGCCCGGCTCGTGCGGGCGCTGGGTGTGCCGGAGCCGGAGCGCCGCCTGGCGTTGGTGTTGTCCGCGGTGATGGGGCTGGCGATGGCCCGCTTCGTGCTCCGGATGGAGCCGGTCGCCAGCGCGGATGCGGAGACGCTCGCCGCGTGGTACGGGCCGGTCGTGCAGCGTCTGCTGTTCGACCCGTTGTCGCACGACGGCGATGGCGCGGAGGCACAGGGCCGCTGACCATGGCGGGGCCGTTTCGCCAGCGACCACCGCCGTGTGCCCCGTCGAGGCGCACGGTCTCCACGCTACGCTTCATGTGGCATCCGCTTCACCCCCAGTGCTTCGTGGACGGGCGCGCCTGCGAGTGGGCGTGCAGGGCCATGTGGCGCCGTGGCAAGAATCGATCGACGCGGAATCGCTGCCAGCGACGGCATGCCGCGCGGTGCGGATTGCGGCCGCCGAGGGAGGACGGCGGCGAGCGGGGGCATGGCTTCCGCCGCGTCCCTGAAGCGAACTCCCGTGCGCTCCGGGGTCACGGAAGGTATTGATGAATCCTTAACGTCCCCCGGTTACACTGCGGCCGATTCACACGCATTCGCCATGGCATGCAGACGCCGCAGTCGGCGTCGGGGGGGACGGGGCAGATGCCCAGCCAGGTGTGGCGCTGGGGCGCGGGATCCGCGGTGCTCCTGCTGATCGTGGGGGGCGGGGTCTACGGACTGCGGTCGTACCAGCGGGTGCACGCGGCCAGCGCCCCTCCCCAATACTTCACGGTTCCCGCCCAGACCGGTCCGGTTCAGGTCAGCGTCTCGGGTACCGGCAGCATCCAGGCCGCCACCGTGGACGGCGTGACCCCCTCGGCCGCCGGGCCGGTGGCAGCGGTCGCCGTCCAGGTCGGACAGCGGGTGGCGGCGGGGGATCCCCTGTTTCGGGTGGCGGACACACAGGGGTACGCGCAACAGGTGGCGGCGGCCCGGGCCTCGTTGGCCCAGGCGCAGTCGCAACTGCTGTCCCTGCAGCAACCCGCCGCCTCGGTCTCGCCGCTGACCATCCAGGCGTCGTCCATCAGGGTCCGCCAGTCGCAGCTCGCCTTGACGCAGGCGCAGTGGACCCTCAAACAGCAGGAGGCCACCCTGGCAAGCGACACCCAGGCGACCACCCCGGTCGCCGGGGTGGTGCAGGCGGTGGATGTCGTGGCGGGTCAGACCGTCAGCGGTAACGCCCCGCTCGCGAGCGTGCTGCCCGCCGGCGCGCCGACGGTATCGGTGCCGGTGCCGGAGGGTGAGTTGCCCTACCTGCCGGTCGGCACCTCGGCCGCCGTCGGAATCCCGTCGCTGGCCATCACGACCAGCGGCACCGTGCAGTCGGTGGGCACGACACCGACGTCGAGCGTTGCCGTGAACGTCGCGGGACAGCCCCAGACGCACAGTTCGGTAAGCTCGAGCCAGACGGAGCAATTCTACCCCCTGACCCTGACCCTGGCGCAGGCACTGGGGACGGCACCGCACGACGCCTCGGTCCAGGTGACCTTCACCCCGGCGAGCGGGGCCCCCGCGGGGCTGACGACGACCTGGGGTTGGAACTTCACCGGCAGCCTCGTCTTTCCGGCTGCGGTCACCGTCGCGGCGGCACAGGCGGGCACCGTGAGCGATCCGGTGGCGGTCGGAGCCCAGGTCCAAGCCGGCCAGGTGCTGGCCACCGTCACCAACCCCAACGCGGCGACGACCCTGCAGGCCGATCAGATGGCGGTGACCCAGGACACGCTGGCACTGCAGGGTGCCGAGGTGGCCCTGGCGCAGACGGAACACCCCCAGGGGGCGACCCCTTCCGCCATCGCCGCCCAGCAGGCCCAGGTGACCAGCGCGGCGCAATCCCTGGACCTCAAGCAGGCGCAGTTGTCTGCCCTCTTGGTGCGGGCTCCGGTCAGCGGTACGGTGACCGCGGTCAACGTCACCGCGGGCCAGTCGGTCGGCACCGGGACGTCGGCGGTCCTGATCGAGCCCCTGCAAAAGCTGGAGGCGCAGGTGTCCGTCGACGAGCTGTCCATCGGCTCGGTGCACGCGGGTCAGCCCGTGCAGCTGGTCGTCAACGCCTTTCCCAAGACGCCCTTCACGGGCAGGGTCACCCTCGTCGCCCCGACCGCTCAGACGCAGAACGGGGTCAGCATGTATCCGGTGACGATCGCGGTGACCAACCCCGCCCATCTGCTGCCCGGGATGTCCGTGACGGCGAACATCCAGGTCGCCTCGGTCGCCAAGGCGCTGCGGGTGCCGGCCCAGGCGGTGACGACGCTGCAGACGGGTCAGGGCATCGTCCGCGTCCTGCGGGGGGGTAAGCCGACGCCGGTCCGCGTCCGGGTCGGGCTGGTGGGCAGCCAATACACGCAGATCCTCTCGGGTCTGACGCCGGGTACGCCGGTCGTCGCGGGTCAAGCCAGCAGCGGCTCCAACGGATTCGCGTTCTTTCGTGCTGCGGGGGGCGGCGGCCCCGGGGGGCGTCCGGGAGGCCCTGGTCGCGCGGGCGGCTGACGAACCCGCCTGCGGCGGCGTTGGCGGTTGGAAGAACGGTCCACGGCCGTGCGCTGGCGGTTGTCGCGCCGACCCAGCGGGGATGTCTGGCCGGAAGCGGTTCCATCGGAAGCGGCTCCAAAGGAGCGAGGCGGCATGACGGCTCCGGTGGTGGCGTTGCGCGGCGTGGCCAAGACCTACCGGATGGGGTCGGTCACGGTCTCGGCCCTGCGGGATGTCGATCTGGATGTGGCCGAGGGGGACATGGTGGCGATCACCGGTCCCTCGGGATCGGGCAAGTCCACGCTGATGAACATCGTCGGCTGCCTGGACCGTCCCAGCCAGGGCAGCTACGCGCTGGCGGGGCGCTGCGTGGACCGGTTGGCGGACGACGCCTTGGCCGAGGCGCGCAACCGCTCGATCGGGTTCATCTTCCAGAGTTTCCACCTGCTGCCACGATTGAGTGCGCTGGAAAACGTCGAACTGCCGCTGGTGTACCGGGGCATGGGGGCGCGGCGCCGCCACGCCCTTGCCTGCCAAGCGCTGGCGGAGGTGGGCCTGGAAGACCGCATGCACCACCTGCCGGCGCAGCTTTCCGGCGGTCAGCAGCAGCGGGTGGCGGTCGCCCGGGCGCTGGCGGGGCGTCCGTCCCTCCTGCTGGCCGACGAACCGACGGGCAACCTTGATTCGCGTGCCGGCCACGACCTGTTGGCTCTGTTCCAGGGATTGAACGACGAGGGCATGACGGTGCTGCTGGTGACCCATGACGCGGCGGTGGCCCGGCATTGCCGCCGCATCCTGAGCGTCGCGGACGGATTGGTCACCGGGTGCGCGGAGGTGGCCGCAGACGAACGGCTGTTGGCCGCCGCACCGGCGCGGGGGGGCGAGCGGCTGTGAACCTCTGGGAGAGCCTGCGCATGGCCGTGCTGGCCATCCGCACCAATGTACTGCGTTCGTTCCTGACGGCGCTTGGGATCATCATCGGCGTGGCGACGGTGATGATCGTCGTCGCCCTGGGCCAGGGTGCGCGGGCCGCCGTGACCCAACGGGTCGAGTCCCTGGGCACGAACCTGGTGATCGCCTTCCCCTCACCGGGTTCCGGGGTGCAGTTCACGGCCGGGATGGCCCAGTCCCTCAAGGGCCGGGTGCCCGACGTCACGGCCGCCATGCCGGTGTTCAGCGGGCGCGGCGCCGCCGTCGTCTGGCATACGCAGAACACCCAGGCCAGTCTGCAGGGGGTCAGCCCGCAGTGGCTTTCCATGCGGGGAGCGCAACTGGCGGCCGGCTCCTTCATCACGCCCCAGCAGGTGACGGGACGGTCCCGGGTGGCGGTGGTCGGACAGACGGTGCTGACCAACCTCGGCCTGTCCTCGGCGGCGGCGGTCGGCCGACAGGTTTTTGTCGGCGGGACGGCCTTCACGATCGAGGGGGTCCTTCAACCCCTGGGGGCCGGGGTGGGCGGGCAGAGCCAGGACAGCATCGTGCTCATGCCGTACACGACCTCACAGGACATTCTGCACACGGCCTACCCCAGCGAGCTGTATTTTCAGGTGGCGCAGGCCAACGACGCGGCCCTGGTCGTGGGCACGCTCGACATGATCTTCGCACACACCTATCCGCGGCCGAATGCCGTCAACGTGGCGAGCCAGGACCAGTTGCTCTCCACCCTCAGCAGCGTCAACCGGACCCTGACCCTGACGCTGGGGTCGGTCGCCGCCGTTTCCCTGCTGGTCGGCGGCATCGGCATCATGAACATCATGTTGGTCTCGGTGGTGGAGCGCACGCGTGAGATCGGCCTGCGCAAGGCGATCGGGGCGCGGCGCCGCGACGTGCTGCGGCAGTTCCTCATCGAGGCCGCGCTGCTTTCGGGCGGCGGTGGACTGATCGGTGTGGCCTTTGGCGCGCTGGCGACGCACATCGGCGGCGTGCTTCTCAAGACCCCGATGGCGGTGTCGCCCGTCTCGGCCGCGGTGGGGTTGACGTTCGCCGTGGCGGTCGGCGTCGTCTTCGGCATGTGGCCCGCGGCCCAGGCGAGCCGCCTCGATCCGATCACGGCCCTGCGGCGCGACTGAGGCGCCGCCCGCCCGCTCCGGGGTGGTGGCGGTGCGGGCGCCTGCCTCCACCGTCGGGGCGCCCGCACGAGAGCGCCCCCAGGCTTCAGCCGTGGGTTGTTCCGCGCTATGCTGGCGCCCAGGGGTGGGGACGTGGGGCGGATTCAGGTGCTGCCGGCGGCGGTCGCCCAGAGGATCGCGGCCGGCGAGGTCATTGAGC